>MFDF01000027.1 GCA_001776785.1 Candidatus Daviesbacteria bacterium RIFCSPHIGHO2_12_FULL_37_16 | reverse complement strand
CTCTTTCCGCTGTCCCGCCACTGTAGTGACTTCCTATGCGGGCATGAGCATACCAGGTATTTTTATTAACGATGACCCGGCCTCCAGAATGTCTGCACTTAAAAGCGATCTCAATGGCTTCACTGCCCATTTTGCCAAAATTTTTGTCGTCTAATAATCCTAATTTATTGAAAAAATCTTTAGTCATAAAGTAGCAGCTGCCCTGGAAAACTTGCGTATCATCTATTAATTTTTTCTTCAGTTCCGGATCTCTGTTTTTTTCATTATCTTTATGCCCTTTATAGCCCGGACCCACAAACATATAATCTATATCCGGACTATCTGTATCAGTAAGTTCCCATTTGATATGGTCAAATCGTTTGCGTCTTGGCGTTTGAACCCAATTTTCCTGATGCACAGCTTTTAATTTTTCATCTATTCGCTCGTCTACCATGCAGTGAGCATCAAGCTTCATAATATATTTCCCACAAGCTTTAGCCACACCCTGATTTATAGCTGTTCTCATTCCTTTAGCTTCTTTGTTATATATGTACTTAACTCCCTCAAGCGGCTGCGCCCAGCCTCCATCCAAAACTACTATAATTTCATAATCACCTTTAAACTTCTCCTTAATATCCTGGATAGTTCTATCTAAAAATGGCTCATTTCTGGAGGGGATGATTACGCTTACACTTTCCAATGTTTTTTAATCTCCTCATAATATGGTCTCCACAAATCATGGGCGTATTTTAAATTAGGATAGAAATCAGTATTCCCATACCTATGAGTGCGCGGGAAACTAACATGTTTGTGGGCAAACCAGGTATTTTTATTAACCATAAGTTTCCCCCCTGCCTTCCAGGTCTTAAACACCATCTCATGTGAATCCTGATACATTGGTCCATAACCCTCAGTCTGAAGTTCACCAATCACTGTATCCCACCACTGCCTTGGCATCACCCAGCAAGATCCCTGCATAGCCATTGTTTCGTCAATCATAATGTCTTTTCTCTCTTCCTGCCTTTGGGTCCAGGGGATACCTGTAAACTTTCTGGTGTCTTTGGCACTCTGGATAGAAAGTTTCTCATAATCCACGTAAGGCAGATCCATAACTTCCCATTTAACAGGATCAAGAAAATACCGCCTGGGAGTCACAATCCAATTAGACTCTAAGCTGTTTGTCAATATAACATCATACCCCTTGCCAAACACACAGTGCTCATCAGTCCTCATTATGTACTCACCTCTGGATATGGCCACGCCCGCGTTGATTGCTTCCCTCATTCCGCGGTTTTTTCCAATATGCAAATATTTGACCCGCTCATCGTTAATCATCGCTGCATCAGGCCAATAACCATCCAAAACTGCAATTATTTCAATCTCACCCTCAGCATTTTCAAGTAGAGACTCAATTGTCTTAAAGAGAAGAGGGTCTTTAAAAGATGGAATTATGACTGAAAGCATATTCCAGATTATATGCCATGTTTTAATTAATTTACAAGCTAATAATTGACACTAGCAAGTCTATCTGTTTTGATGTAATTATGGTTATTACATCAAGGCTTATTAAATCCTGGATATTCTGGTTAATCCTATTTCTAATAGTTGTACGAATTTCCTTTGTTTTTATTTTTGGCCAGGGGTTTAGGTCTACAGTTACTGAGCAGCTTTTGAGCCAGAAACAGATTATTGCAAGGGCTGAAGCTAGTAATGCCTCACTATTCTTCGAAAAATTTGGAGACTCTGTAGCGGTTCTGGCACAGTTAAACAGCATAGAGAAACGGGATGCAAGTGTTGTTCATGATATGGATACTTTTATGGAGCAGCATCGCAGCAGCGGTTTTGTTGGCGGAGTTGTCTTAACAGATAAAAATGGGGTAGTCCAGTTTAATTCCAATATTTTAGGAACCAGAGACCTTGATGAATCCCTGGCTGACAGGGACTATTTTATCTGGGATAAAGACCAAGCAAAAAAAGGGGAGTACTTCATCAGTGATCCTGTTGTAAGCCGGTTTGGAGCAAGCAAAGGGCAAACCATAGTAGTGGTAGCTTCTCCAGTCTATCAAAATGGAGTATTTATGGGTGTTGTAGCTGCCTCAGTTAAACTGGAACCCTTAGCTGAGCATTTCTTTGGATTGATGAAGCTATCGGACCAGACCCAAATCCATTTGTTTGATGCAGAAGGTGATCTTTTATATAGTAATTCTGAACAGGATTCTGTTGGCCTAAATATTTCTAACCTTTTTTCAGCTGACCAAACCCTGAGGGATGGTATTAAAGGTGCAATAGGTACAAGCAAAGAGGGTCAGATCCAAACCCAAAAGTATCTGTCAGCCTATTCACCTGTAGAATTAGGTACCCAAAATTGGTTATTGGTCATTTCTTCCTCTATGGAGGAAGTTGAAAAAATAGAAAGTCCATTTCGCGTCCGCCAAACAGCATTATCTATTCTTGCAGTCTTTACCCTTATATTATTTGGGGTGCTCCTGCTTAAGAAAAACCAGGCTTAAATAAAGACATTGTGAAAATAATCATATTTGAGCTTTTCGCGGTTTTTCCAATTCCCAGCAAAGTCTGAGTCTCCTTTTACGTAACGGAAAGACCCGGTATTATTATCACCTTTCATAATGAACCAGCCTCCATCTTTGTTGATAAAGCCATAATATCCAACCAAATTATCATCAATTTCAGAAATCTTATATCCATCAGTAGGTGAAGCTGCTGCGGCGCTGGTTACACCTTCTGAAGGTATTCTTCCGGAAGGGGGGATTTGTGCCAGATTTTGGCCAAGAAGCAAAGACTCAACCCTTCGGCCAAAAACAGATATGAGAAAAAATGAAAGTCCGGTAGCACCAATCAACTTTAAAAATGCCCGTTTGTTTATGTCAGATATACCTGTAGTTTCGCTTTCAGTCTGGTCAGATTTTTCATGAGCTTGAACTTTTTCCTCAACTTCAGGTTCTGCTTTTTTTGAGTCCCAGACCATAATCCTAAGCGGAAGGACCTTATATGCAAAAAAGATAAGTATTGGGTAAAGGATGGCAGCAACAGCCAGCTGAGTGTAGGTTGTGGCGGTTACAAATGCCACGACTACTACTAAACAGGCAAATACCAGGCTGGAGTAAGTTACTATACTCTTAGTCATTAGTTGTTTCTTCCTCCTTTACTAAATAGTTTTCAGAGATAAACCCGTTAGAACCATCAGCTAATTTGACTTCATACCAGTCTGAATCAAGGGAAAGAAATTCAAATCTATCGCCATCTTTAGCTTTACCTAACTTTTCTGAATAAGTTGTAGGTTTTTGGCGGATATTGACGCTTGAGGATCCATCATCAATTTTGACAGTCAGGGTTACTTTAGGCTCAAACACCTCAGTAGAAGCTGTACTAACTTCTGTCTGTTCGGGTTCTATCTGCGCTGGGTCTGTTCTCCCTGAAAGAACTGAAGGAGAAGATGTTGGTTGGGAACCTTTGATTGTGGAAACCTGAATGTTTGTTACTCCAATTGCTACAAGCAGCAAAAATATTACAGCTGATGCCAGAAGTTCTGGTATCCTTTGCAAAAGCTTTAAGTGTGAATCTAAAGGCATCTCTTCAAATGGCTGGGCAGGAAGTTCTTTTTCCTCTTGCTCTGCTTGTTGAACAATTTTTTTAACTTGTTTTTGTCTCAGGGAATAATCACTGTTTAGAAACTCTTCTAGAGAATCCCTATCATAAACCCGCTCTCCTGCATTGTTCCTTTCTGGTTTAAGTATTCCTCTAGCTTCTAATCGGCGTAAAGTAGTGGGGGAGATACCAAGTTTCTTAGCAGCTTCTGATATAGAAAGAGGTTGACTGGATTTATGCTTCTCCAGTTCATCTAAAGAGAAGTAACGGTTTTTACCATCCGGCCTCTCGGAATTTAATACGCCGGAATTATCCCATCTTCTAACTGTGTCAATAGAAACACCAAGAAATTTGGCAGCTTGGGAGATTGAAACTAACTTTTTTTGCTTTGGCAGACGGTCACTCATATTTTCCTATGTATTGGTTATCCTCTGCTTAGGTAAACCTTTTCCACTTTTCCGTCTGCTTAACCAGTTTCCCTATTTTCATATATAGTTGTCAACTATTGACAAATTGTGTTAATTAATGTTTAAAATTGTATAAGATTACATAATAGTATTGAGTTCGTAGTTGGTAGTTCGTAGACATGAATAATTTCAATTTTGAGAAACTAGAAGTATATCAAAGAGCAATTACTTTTAGTGTTAAAATTTATGCACTGACCAAACAATGGCCTAAAGAATACCTTTTCGACATTACCAGTCAGTTAAGACGTGCCACCCTGTCTATTGCTTTGAATATTGCTGAAGGTAGTGCTAAAAGTAAAAAAGATTTTGCCAGATTCATTGACATCTCCCGTGGTTCTTGTTTAGAATGCGTAGCATTAATAGATATAGCCTTAAAGCAGGAACTTATATCAGATAAACTAAAGCTGGAAATGTATGAAGAACTAGTTTCTTTATCTAAAATGTTAAGCGGACTTAAAAAATCTCTTACTACGAACCACGAACTACCAGCGAAGCGTACTACCAACTAAAAATGGAAGAATTCTATACAGTCAATCAGGCAGCTATAGTCCTAAAAGTCCACTCTTTAACAATCAGGAGATATATAAAGGAAGGTAAACTCAAAGCTTACCGCGCAGCAGGTAATATCAGGATTGCAGTACCTGATTTAAAGGCTTTTACTCAAAGCTTTGTTCCAAAAACCAAGAGCATTAAAGAAACTCCTATCTCAACTGAAGCTAACTTCTCCTTAAATGATCCTATTTTTAGGCTTAGAGGGAGAGGGTTAGGCATAAGCAGGCTACAGCAGAAAGGCTAACTTAAAGTATGACTACCCAATCCCGTAAAATTTTTAAGATCAAAGATCGCAAAAATTTATCCCTATGACTACCCAATCCCGTAAAATTTTTATAGATTCCTCAATCCTTATAGCTTTCATTGATAGGGGTTCGCCTAACCATCTAAAAGCTTCAAAAGCAATAGAGGATTTGGCCAGGATAGGTTACCGCCTTTATACCAGCCCGCAGGTTGTAACAGACTCATATGATCTGCTCTATCGTGAGGTTGGTACTACTGTTGCATTAGAGTTTCTTCAGGCTATGCTTCAGACTGGCATCGAGATTTTGTTCCCTCAAAGAGCAGATATAATCACCGCTCACAGGATACTCAGCGTCAATAGGGACAGGCAAATCCCATTAAGTGAAGCTTTGAATGCTACCTTAATGCAAAAAAGAGGTATCACACAGATATTAACCTTTAGTTATTGGAATAACTTATTTGGAACTCACGCTAGCAATCTGACCACAATTTAAGCCTAAATATACATAATATGATTAAGCAATGCATAGATGGTTAGCCAATGCATAGGTCATATAAACTCAGGAAGGCGAGCCTGACAATGAAATAGTAGATTAATTTTTCATCAAAAAATCGGGTTTTTAAATCATTATTTCTTATAAGTCTTTCTTCTAAACAACTGAAACTACAGGTCTTTAAAAGCCCTTGTTAGTCTTAAAATTGACTGAACAATAAAAATACTCTTTAATAGACTATTACAATAGGCTAAACAAGAAGATTTTTAAATAGATGAACTCGTGAAAAGAATAATATGACTCTGATTTAATCTGTTATAGTAATTAAATTTCTATATATAGGTTCTTTAAGTTATATATTTCCTAATATCAAATTTTATGTATAAAAATTACCTCTTTTCAGTACAGTTTTAAACTAACTAAAGCTTACATAAGAATGTAGGTTTATACTGCAAAAGAAGTTACACTTTTACGGCATTTTATTTTTCATTAGAAAAACAGGTTTTATAAACCCTTGACAGTAGTAGTATAAACTTTTATATTAACTTAGTATCACAATTTCTACCATGACCACAAATGAACCAATTTTAACTATTTCTGTTGCAGCAAAGCTTTTAAATATCCACCCGAGGACAATAATGCTTTATGAAAGGACAAAACTTTTTAGTCCCCATAGGACCAATACCCAAAGAAGGATGTTTTCAGATAAAGACCTGGAAGAGCTGCAGTTTATTAAGTTTTTAACCCAAAAGAATGGAATAAACCTCCAGGGGGTTAAGACAGTACTAGAAGCTATATCTATAGCAGAAAAGGGCGGAGTTAATCTTAAATCTCTTCTTTTCCCCAATTTCAAAGCTGAGAAATTATTCTGACCAAACTTGGCTTAGTTGAAACTGGTATTAATTTATGATAGTTTATTAGTAAGTTAAATACCTCGCAGTAATCTGCGAGTATGTAACGAACTAAGAACTTAAGGGTTCATTACTATGGCTAAAGATGAAGATGAAATAATTGATGAGCTGAATGCAGACTCCCCAAAAAGAAACCCTGAGGAAGATGAGGATAAAGTTACTGCAGCCTATGAAAGCATAAATAAAAGGCTTGAAGGCCTTAAAAAAGGTAATGACTCTGATGAGGAGGAGGATGATGAAGAAGAGGAAAATGGAAAAGAGGGTGAGGAATCAGAAGAAGTGAGAGGTGGGAAGATGGATAAGGATGTGGGAAGTGAGAAAAAAGAAGAAGAGGAAAGTGAAGAGCCGGGAGATATATTAGATAAAGAAGATGATGATTCGGAAGAGTCGAATGAGTCAGATGAGTCGAAGGATGATGAAGAAGAAGTTGATTCTCTGGATGATGTAGAAGATAATGAGGGGTCGAAGGGGTCGAAAGAGACTGAGGAGTCGGAGGATGAGAAACTGGAAGCAGAAAGTGGGAAAATGAATGAAGAAGCGGGAGATGAGAAAGAAGATTCTGGAAAAGCTGCAAAGGATGAACCAGACACTCTTGATGATCTTACTAAAGAAGACTCTGGTGATCTTGACGCAAAAGAGTATAATAGGCCCACAAGAAGATTTGACAAAGAAGAGTCAGATCTTGATATACCAAATTTAAGAAGGCCAATGAACGAAAATTCTTTCGGAGAAAGTAAGTACAGCGAAGAGCCCAAACCAAATCCATTCTCCTCCCGCATGGACCACAGAAATGATTTTGGAACTTATGGACCAAAAAAATCAGGCAATAAAATCCACCTATTGATCTTAATTTTAATTGGTTTAGCAGTCATAGGAGGCACAGTTTACCTTCTCAAGAGCCAGTTTGAGTCTACCCCTGCTGAGCCTTCACCATCACCAATTGCAATTGAAACCTCAACCCCGGAGCCAACCCCAAGCTTTGACAGGGCCCAGTATAAATTAAGGGTACTAAATGGTACCTCAACTTCAGGTTTAGCAGGCTCAGTTTCTGCAAAGCTAAAAGAACTTGGCTATCAAATAGACAAAACTGGCAATGCCCCAAACCAAAACTTTAAAAAAGCACAAATCAAAGTTAAAACATCTGCCACAGGCTTGTCAGAGCAGCTTCTAAAAGACCTGCCCTCAGAGTATCAGGATGCCTCTGCTGCAGGTGAGCTAAAAGATACAGACGCAGCTGATGCAGAGATAATCCTTGGTGCAGACTAAAACTTCATGATCTAAGTTTCAGATCCCTCTTGAACTACTTGCACTATTGTGATATTTTGCCAACTTGCCCAAACTTTATGAGCAAACTTGCAGCATTACTCTCAGTCCTTGCCCTTATTTTAGTTCTGGCTTTAGGCACCTACTTTTTCATAAATCGCCAGGCTACTAAAAAAGAGCTTGAATCACTCAAATCTGAGATATCAGCTTTAAACCAAAAACCCTTAAATGGACAACCAGTTTTGGGTAACTTAACTGAAAACCCTAGTACAAAAACAGCTACTCAATCTTCACAAATCAAAGTAGGGTTAAGAAATGGTACTAAAACAATAGGTTTAACTACCAGGTATGAAGCTGAAGTTTTGAAAAACTTAAAGGACTCAGTCATTATAAGTAAAGAAAATGCTTCAAAAAATGACTATGATAGGACGGTTGTGGTTGTTTTTAATGAAAACTTTAGAGATTTAGCTGCTGATATGGCTAAAAACATCAAAGCAGGAGTTGAAAGCCTGCCTGCAGGGGAAGAAAAACCTGAAGGTGTAGATATTTTAGTAATCTTTGGAAGAGACAAAAAGTAAGAATTTTTAATTTGAAATTCGAAATTTGAAATGAATTTAAATTTTAAAACATTAAAAATTCAATAAAAATTTAAAATTGTAAATTGAAAATTTAGCTTATTGTCCAAATAAGCTTTCTATGCAACAATACTATTAGGTAAGGGTCATTGTTAGTACAGGAATTATTCCCCCTTACTTTAAGGAATTATCTAAAATGCTAATAACAAAAATGCTTCCAGGCAAGCGCTGGAATGCTTTAACAATATTCAGGCTCACAACCTCAATTGTTTTTGCCCTGATTGCCTTTATCTTCTCAGAGGTTATTGGTGACTTTCCTCCATTCAACAGGACCTTTTTAAGGGTAATCATAACCCTGTTTTTTGCTTTCTTAGGCTATGGAATCTTTCCTGATATTGCCAGGTTTGTAACTTTAAATACTATTTCAGGCATAAACTATTTTGTTTCCAGGGTAGGTATGGAGGTTATGAACCAGATGCTAAGGCTCCCTCAAAATAATCCTTTTACCAACGCAACTTATCCCGGGCACCACGCACCTGTTGGAGGGGTTTCTGTGACCCAGCCTCTAATTTTGGATACTTCAGCAATAATTGATGGAAGGATCCTGGATATTGCTAAAACCCACTTTCTTTATGGCACAATACTTTTGCCCAGCTTTGTCCTGCAGGAGCTCCAGCAGGTAGCAGACAGTGCAGATTTCTTAAAAAGGTCAAGGGGCAGAAGGGGATTTGAGATTATAGAAGAGCTAAAAAAGGTTAAAGGCATGAGGATTGAGATCTGGGATAAAGAACCTGCAGCTAAGACAGTAGATGATAAATTAATTAAGCTTGCCAAAAACCTGCATGGAAAGATTATCACCACAGATTTTAATTTAAATAGGGTAGCCTCTCTCTCAAATGTTGTGGTTTTAAATATAAATGACCTTTCTAATGCAGTTAAAACTGTGGCTGTACCTGGAGAAGAGCTTATTGTTAAGATTGTCCATCTGGGTAAAGATGCCAGGCAGGGAGTAGGCTATCTGCCTGATGGGACAATGATTGTAGTTGAGGATGGGGCAGATCTGGTTGGAAAAGAGATAAAAACAGAAGTCACCAGGCTTATCCAGGTCCCTGCAGGCAGAATGATTTTCGTGAAAAGAAACGTGTAAAATACTTAGCTTCAAAGCTGGAAAAAACAAACTCAAAAGTGGCAGCATACCCGGTTATAATCATGAGCAGAATATAGCAGTAATTTGAGGCTAAAATGCATAAACTGGCTAACTAATGCATAGATAAATGTATAGCCTTTGCATAGGTAAAAAACAGGGTCAGCTTAAAGGCTTTCTGCCCACTGCAATAAGCCCAAGCCCCAGTGGTAAATCTGCATATTTTAAGTAATATTTTTCCCAGCCCAACCCAGTCTTCAATAACCAATTAACCGGTACTGGATTTTTACCAACCCCTGATCTTTTTTCCGGGCCTGGAATGAGTCTTTCAAGAAGGCTTATTAAAGCTGCCGGAGGGAGCAGGATAAGGTTTACAAAGCTCAACTTAAGGATTTTAAACTTAGCCTTATTCAGGCTCCTTTTGAGCTCATCCTTTGAATATCTGTGGGAGATAAGCACATGCTCATCATGTTTTAACCTAAGCCAGGGATTAGCAGAAACTCTCATTATTAATAAGCCCCCGGGTTTTAAAACCCTGTAAAATTCTCTAAAGGCTTTTAGTTCATCTTTTACCCAGAGGTGGTTAATAACATCAATAGATATCAAAACATCGAATTCATTAGTTTTAAAGGGAAGCATAGAAATAGAACCCTTTTTTACTTTTACCCCTCTTTTTCGGGCAAAGCTTAAGGCATCATCTGAAAGGTCCAGGCCAACAACATCACCGTATTTCCCCAGTTTTTTAGCTAAAAGGCCTGTCCCGCAGCCCGCATCAAGGATTTTAAGCTTGCTCTCACCCCGGAGGAGTCCCTGCGGGCCACCATCCGGGGTGTATCTTCTGAGCAAAGAAAGCACTATCTCATGGTTTGCAGAATAATAAAAATGTGAAGCTTCCTGTGTGTAGATGTTTTGGTATTCTGAAATATGCATATGGAATCGTCATTGCGAGATCCCGCACCGAATGGTGCGCGGACGAAGCAATCTAATATAGAGATTGCCACGTCGCTCGAAGACTCACTCCTCGCAATGACAGTAGGATGATTTTATCTCTTTCTCGAGTTATCCACAACCCCAATTTTAGTGTTGAAAACTTAAAATGTACTCATTATTTAGCTTGTCTTAACAGCCTAAATTATAGTATATATCCCTTTATAATAACTCTAGGACATAGCTAAATTCCTGTAAATTTTGCTATGGGGTGTAAATATCTTGACAAATAGTTTTTTCTATGATACTCTCAAAATTAAGTTTGTTAAAACTTTAATCCTATGTTGAATCTAAGCTTTAAAAAAGAAGTAAAGGTTAAAAGACAAAGAAGAGACCAAAGTAGGGTTAATTTGGATGTTAAAAAGGTATTAGGGTCAGCTGATCAGAAACTAATAGTGATGGTCAGAAGCTGAAAGTCCTGAGCAAAAGCGAAGGATCTAGTCACAAAAAAAAGAGCATTACTACCGCAGACGGACTCGAATAGCAATGCCCTTTTTAAATTTATTACGAAGATAACTTCAAGAGCAGATAGAAGTTATCCTCTATAACTAGAATTACAAATTCTGGAGTTTATGTCAAGGGGTCATTTTGAAGCTGAAATTATAGTAATTTTAGCAATTGAGTAAAAAAGTGAACCCCCTTATAAATAGATGCTGATTTGTATTGGGGATTGAACAATACGCCCAATTGACAATAAGCTGGATTTTGATTTGTATTGGGGATTGATCTAGGGCAGGGATCAGTCTCCAATATAGGTCAAAATAATTGTCAATTGCAGGGCAGGGACTACTCTCCAATCAAGATTACTACCTTTTTTGTTATAGTTTCAATATCTTGCCTCTCCAAATTAAAAGATTTATCATTGATTTATGTTGACTAAGGAAGAATTAAAGTCTTTCAGAACCATAATTTCCCAGGAAATAAAAAGTCTAAGATTAGAAATCACATCTGAGATGAAGTTATCAAGGATGGAGATACAAAATGATCTTAGAGATTTGGAGCATGAAGTTAGGTCCACAAATGCTGATTTGCAGGAGAATTATCAAAAATTAGAAAAAAGACTTAAGAAAATAGAAAGAAATATTGAGTTAATTAAGAAAAGTCAAAACGAAGTAATTGATTTTTTTGACAAAGAGGGGAATATGATACGCAAAAGATTAGATAGGGTAGAAGAAACTCTAGAACTTCCACCACTACCTGCAAAATAGTATTTCGCAAAGTTCTCCACATAAACTATTAGTTATCCACATACTTTCTATTTTAATAACCCATAATTAAATTTTCTATGAGAAATTACCAAGATTAGAAGACTTATAGACATAAATTGCATTTATCCATAAACTTAAGAAATGTTACAAATGAGGCTAAAATAGATAAATTAAAAGAAAGTCACATAGTAATACTTGACATATAGAATAACTTATAGTATACTTTGCAATCAGAAAAATTAAATTATGAAAAACGCCCAGGCAGCACTTAAAAATTTACTTTTAACAGTTTCCTTACTTACAGTTTTTGTTGGTCTATCTTCTTTTGCAATCACTTCATTAACAAACACAGATCCAGCCTCAGCTATTGCTACTTATAAAGACAATGGTGATGGTGGTTTTAACTTAAGCAATGGTGTAAGAATGCATTGGTCTGGTTCTAATGAAACTCTTTCTCAGGATGGTAGTTATTCTGCAACATATAGATTTGGCAGCCCAGATCATGTTGATGTTTCTACTGACATAAGAACTGAAGCTCACACTTGTGATAAAGGTAATGGAGCTCCATTCTGTGTTGAAGGAAATCCTGATAGAGGTACCCTGCATCTTAATTTAAACTCTACAAACGGTTGGGAACAGGACGTAACAGTATCTACAAAACAAGATAATAGTGTTCCTTGCGGATCTTTCCAGACTGACCTTTATAGCGATACTGGTGAATTAGTTGCATGGACTATTTATTCTACAAATAGAGAGATGTCATCTTGTCTTTCAACACCTACACCAACTCCAGTGCCAACACCTACACCTAGCCCTACACCTTCAGCAACCCCAACTCCAACACCTACACCTAGTGTTTCACCATCAGCTACACCAGCTCCTACAGCTACACCAGTACCTGGACAGCAGCAGCATCAGGAACAGACTCAAAACAACAATCAAACAGTTAACGTTGAAAACAACATAAATAATACAGGTGGATCAAATACCATAGTTGAAAAAGTTGTGAAAGTTCAAGGTGCATCTACAGTTGTTGAAAAAGTTGAAGAAAAAGGTGGAACACCAGAAGTTGTATCTAAAGCTCCAGTAGAAACTAAAGAATTACCTAAAACAGGTCTGCCTTTAGCTGCAGCTGGATTAGCAGGATTATTGCCTGTAGGTTTAAGGCTTAGAAAATTTGGTCAAAATGACGAAAAAGTAAGCGCAAACTCACTCTGGACTGAGAGAGAATTAAGTAAGTAAAAGAGTCGAACGAGTCGAAAGATTCGAATGAGTCGAAGGTTAATACATCCGACTCCTACGACTCCTCAGTCACTTCCGACTCTTTTCTTACACATTTCTGATTGCATTTAAAATTAACTCATAGTACACTCAGCAAGATGTTCAAACTATCCCAGGGCTTAACCTTAATACTATTTGCTTTTATCTTTATTCCAGCAGTATTTGCAGCCCCGGAAGATATTCAATGCCCAATAAATACAATTAGAAAAATAGAAGGTTCATCAGTTGTTTGTGTTTCCCAAAACCAGTCACAGTCACAATCTCAAACCCAGGATAATAACCAATCAGTGAATGTTTCAAATACAAACAACAATAGCATTTCAAATTCCGGATCTGCTTTAGCAGCTGCAACCTCTGCTCCAACATCTACTCCAACAAGTACACCCACTTCTCAGCCTCAGGCTACCCAAAAAGGCTCCACACCTCAGGTAATTGCCCAAACTCCAACCCAAACAAAAGAACTGCCAAAAACAGGTTTGCCTCTAGCTGGCTGGGCACTGGCTTCACTCCTGCCAGTAGGCTTTAAACTTAAAAACCTGGGTCACTCAAAAGACATTGAGTCTGCCAACACTCTATGGGAGGAAAAGCAGTTTAGAAAGTAGCTTACCGTCTACGGTCTACAGACTACCGCCAGAAAAAAGCGGAAGTCGGTAGTCTGTTAGCTGATACTTGACACAGGCACGGGGATGTGGTTAAATGAAGGGGAATTAAGACCTCAGAGGATCCTTAAATTAATTTTCAATTACAAATTAAAAATTTTCATTCAATTTTAAATGTTTAAATTTTAAAAATTAAATATTGATTTCAAATTAAAAATTTCAAATTCCCTACATGGCTAACACACGTTCTTTTAAACCTAAAACCCAAGCTGAACCAGTTGATGTTGAAAACATCATTGGTACACCCAATTCTGAAGTACCACAAGGAGAACGGGTATCCCCAGTATCACGGGGTCAGG
>MFDF01000026.1 GCA_001776785.1 Candidatus Daviesbacteria bacterium RIFCSPHIGHO2_12_FULL_37_16 | reverse complement strand
AAACTAAATGGTCTTTTAAAACTGGACATTATACTCAGTTTTATATAATTTTGGAGTTTTGTCAAGTAACACGCAGTTGTCATCCCCGACCTGATCGGGGATCCAGGATCCTGAAACAAGTTCAGGATGACGTTTATAGTATAGATTCCCGCTTCCGCGGGAATGACAGAGGAGGTGGCAATGAAAAATAAGATGTTAGAATGGATATATGAGAAGCGGCGGGCATATTACTGCAGTAATAGCTGTATTTATTTTTCTGGTTGGGGCTTTTTATATACTGGCTCCTAAGGGAGCAAAGGTTGAGGAGTCACAAGTTATAGATAAGTGCGTTCCACCTGGTCCAGCTGGTGAAGTGATTCCATACAATGGAGCAAGTTATAAACAGATAAGAGCTCAGGTCCAAATTGAGGCAAAGCTTTTTAAAGATAGAAGGTATTCCAGTTTGTTTGAGCCAAATTTTCCTAAGTCACAAAGAATTTTTGATGTTTACTTCCCCACTTCAATAGGAAAGACTGCAAATAGACTTATAAATCCACGTCTGAGTCAAACAGAAGGCCAAGTGACAAATAAATTCTACTTAATTGATAATGGTCTTATTTTTTTAGTTCATAAAGATGTCACTAGTCTGCAACCAAAAACAATAAGTGTAGGTGGGACTGAATTTTGGAAAACAGATGTTTATCAAGATTTGAGTATGTTTAACCCAAGCCCTGTGCCTGATGAGATTTTTTTCTGTCCTGATAATCCTACAACTTCACCTCCTACACCAACCCTTAGGAGCTATGAGGGCAGTCCAGATGGAAACCAAATCCAGCTTGATTTTTTTGATTTTTCTTCAAACCCTACACCTTTGGACCCAACACTTGTTCTAATTGAGTAGTGCAGAAGGGTTAAACAGATAATCTTGGGGAAGTCTTAATATAGTAAATACAATTCTAACTATAAAGAATGCTCCTACAACTAAAACTAAGCCTAAAATCCCAAAC
The DNA here is from genome assembly GCA_001776785.1 of Candidatus Daviesbacteria bacterium RIFCSPHIGHO2_12_FULL_37_16. Lineage (GTDB taxonomy): Bacteria > Patescibacteriota > Microgenomatia > Daviesbacterales > UBA10151 > GWB1-36-5. The sequence continues at coordinate 12,150 of MFDF01000026.1, read as the reverse complement.
ATTAACCTTTTTTTTGCAGAAGCAAGCTTAAAACTGTCACCCTGAGAGGTGATCATCTGGATACCAGAGATCACCACCACAATTAAAGCAATCATTACACCAGCAATTGTAAAATAGGTTATTCCAAGAGAGAGGAGTTTCATGCCAGTACTGGCTCCACCCTGTAGAGCAGTAGGGATGCTTGATGGAGGAGCAACTGTTTCAGGGATACCTTGTGGTCCAGGGATAGTAAAGCCTTGAGAGAGTTTCATGTTGGGTTTTGGGATGTTGGTGCTGGCTGTGGCTGGGTAGTGCCGTCAGGGGCAGGCAGGTCAGGATGACTATTTGATGGCTCTGGTTGAACAGGAGCAGGGGTTGCCATCTTGGAGAAGACATAAGTGTCTTTTGCGGGATCATAATCCACTAAGATAGTTTCACCTGCAGCTGCTGCTTTTTTAATAAGGTAGATGGCAATTGGATTTTCAATTGAGCGCTGGATTAACCTCCTCAGCGGACGGGCACCGTAGCTTGGGTCATAGCCTTCTTTGGCAAGCTGTTCAATGGCTTTTTGGGAAAGCTCTAATCCAATATTTTGATCTTTAAGCATTTTTCTTGTTGATTCTATAGCAAGTTTTGTAATTTCTAACATATTTTCCCTGGTTAACGGCTCAAAGACTACCACCTCATCAAACCTGTTAATAAGCTCCGGCCTGAAGTGTTTTGTAAGTTCATCCATAACAATTTTGGACATCTCTTTGTATACTTTGACCCTCTTTTCTTCCTCGCTTTGAGGAACTCCCCTACTGTCATTGCTCTGATTATTTGTTTGGATTCCCGCCTGCGCGGGAATGACAGAAGAGGAGGCGGGAATGACAGAGGAAGGAGTAGCAGGTGGTGGTTCTGTTGCTACAGCATTTGGATCAAGGCCTGGTGTTTGCGGAGCAGAAGAAACTATATGGGAATCTCCAATTTGTTCCTGACTAGCATCTGAGAGCTTTTGCCTTATCAATTCACTGCCGATGTTGGAGGTGGCAACTATAACAGTATTTTTAAATGAGACAGTGTTGCCTTTATTGTCAGTTAAGCGGCCATCTTCCAAAAGCTGGAGCAGGATGTTAAAAACATCCGGGTGGGCTTTTTCTATTTCATCCAATAAAACAATAGAGTAGGGTTTGCTTCTTACTGCTTCTGTTAACTGCCCGCCCTCTTCATAACCTACATAGCCAGGAGGTGCACCAACAAGCTTTGCTACTTCATGTTTTTCCATGTATTCAGACATGTCAAGGCGGATCATGGCGTCTTTTCTGCCAAACATAATTTCTGCTAAGACTTTGGCCAGTTCTGTTTTTCCAGTTCCAGTTGGACCTAAAAAGATAAAGGAGGCTATGGGCCTGTTAGCATTGGCCAGGCCAATCCTGCCCCTTCTGACTGCTTCTGAAACTGCCACTACTGCCCTGTCATGGTTGATGAAACTTTTATGAATAAGCTCTTCTAAGTGCAGAAGCTTTTCTGATTCTTTTTCAGTTAATTTTGAAATAGGAATTCCTGTCCAGCGGGAGACAACATTTTCTATATCTGTGGTTTTTATCTCATTGTCAGGGCGTTTGCCGGCATTTTGAGAGAGTTTAACCTCTGCTGAGGCCTCATCTATTAAATCTATGGCTTTATCAGGCAGGAATCGTTCACCTACATATCTTTTGGAGAGATGGACTGCAGATTTAATGGCTTCTTCTGTAATTTTTACATTGTGGAACTGTTCATATTTTGGTTTAAGTACTGTAACCATTTCAATGGCTGCATCCTCTGATGGTTCATCACACATAACTGGCTGGAACCTTCTTTCAAAAGCTCGGTCTTTTTCAAAATATTTCCTGTACTCAGAAGTGGTGGTAGCCCCAATTATTTGGATCTGGCCCCTTGTGATATGGGGTTTGATGATGTTTGAGGCATCCAGTGCTCCACCTTCTGCTCCTGCTCCCAAAAGGGTGTGGATTTCATCTATAAATAGAATAATCTGGCCATTTGAGGCTTCTGCTTCTTTAATAACATCTTGTAATCTTTCTTCAAACTCCCCCCTGTGGGATGCTCCTGCAACTAAAGAGGAGATCTCAAGCTGGATAATGGTTTTTTTGGCTAAATCTGCTGCCACTTTGCCTGAGACCATCATTTGGGCCAAGCCTTCTACTATAGCTGTTTTACCAACCCCTGCTTCTCCAATAATAACGGGGTTATTTTTTGTCCTCCTTAACAAGATATGAACCAGCCTTTCTGATTCTTTATCCCTGCCAGTGACTGGGTCTAACTTTCCATCCCTGGCTTTTTGGGTTAGGTCTATACCATATTGGGCTAAGACTGATTTCTTGCCTGTTTTAAATTCTGTATTTTTAGAGAGTTTTTCTTCAATTTTAGACCCTTCAACTCCCTGCTCTTTTAGGGGTTTAGCCAAATCCTGGTTAGTTGAGAAAAAAGTTAGTAAAATATCTTCTGGTGAGATAAAGTCTACTTCCCTTTTTTTAGCATTAGAGTATGAGGCTTCTAAAATTTGTTTTGTGCCCTCACCTAAAGTTGGTTCACCTGCAAAGGAGCCTTGCTGTTCTTTTGACTGGAGTTCTCTTGTTAATTTGGCTACATCAACTGAGAAGTCCTGGAGAAGCTTAAAGATATCCCTGTCTGATAGTAATGCTAAAAAGAGCTGCTCTGGTTCAATAAATGTTTGTTTTATCCTTTTAGCTTCTTCTGTTGCATGAAGTAAAACCTGAGAAGAGCGGGGGTCTAAATGAGAAAGGGCTGCAATGCCCTGTTCTTTAACAGGGTTGACTGAAGAAGAGACTAAATTTGCATCCTGGCCTGCCTGATTAACAGCTGGGGCAGCTGAGGTTGGTTCTTGCAGATCAGTTTGGGTTGATTGGTTGGTTGGACTCTCAAAAAGTCCACCAAATAGATTTGACATGGCAGTTAATTAGCTTACAGTCTACCGTCTACAGTCTACCGCAAGAAGCAGTAGTCGGTAGTCGGAAGTCCGTAGACATTTTTATTATGCACTACTATGTGCTATTTTTCCAGTGGGTCAAAATAGTATATTAATATTATGAACGATACTATAGTTTATCTGTTGAAATACCTGAATCTTTTATAATCCGCAGCAAGGTTCCTTTTTTGATAACTTTATGATTTGGTATGATAATTGTTGATTTCCCAATTGGTTCACGCTTCTTAGTAAGCTTTATATGACTTCCTTTTTGACTTACCAGCGTCCAACCTTCTTTTATAAATATTTTTACTAATTTTTCGCCTGATATTTGAGGGAGTTTAGGCATTCACTTGAATAGGCGCGGTAAATTGTTTCCTTGACTGCTCTGGTGTCATTTCATATAAATCATCATCCACAGTTTCTAAATATAGCTCAATTGCTTCTTTGATATTAATTTTGGCTTCTTCAAAAGTTTCACCCTGAGAATTGCATCCTGGCAGATCAGGAGCATAAGCAGAATATCCTCCTTCACTTTCAGCAGTAAAAATAACATTGTATTCTAGTATTTTAGTTTTTCTTTTGGACATGCTGATATTATACCATGAACTATGGACAATGAACTAATTACCACCTTGGGTTGAAAATGAGTCAAGTTTTAGGATAAGCTGAGGTTAATGCCCAGAGTAATTAGTTTTATATTTTTTCTATTGATCGTTGTGATTTCCCAAATCAAACCAGCATTCGCAAGCCATCTGCCTGTTTGCACAGATACAACTAAGGGCAGTTTTATCAACGACGCCCATGAAGTGGATGACTCTAATATAGGTTTAAGGGCTTGTCCGCCAGAAACTTTTTGCTATGAAGAAATTGCCGGAGCCCCTTCGCCTAATATCCTTTGTTATGCTCAAAAAGAAGTTTCAGCACCCACTCCAGATTCGGATAGTAAAGAAAGTACTGACCTAAAACCACAACCAACCCCTCTTCCACCTTACCCTCGGGCAAATAAAGAAGGCGTTACTTGCTCATTAAGCCCGTCAATAATAAGTATTAATGGTACAACTGTTTTTAATGCCTCTGGTTTAGATAAAAATACCTTATATAGATTGGTGATTAACACCCAAGAGAGGACTACACCAGAATTAGTACGAATTAATTCTGGTGCTCAAGGGAAAATAAGGACGGCTCTAAACCCAAAAGCTATAAACTTAGCCCTGGAATCTGGATATGTATTGCTGTCTAAAGTTAGATTTGGAGGGACTGATTTTGTTTGTTCTGCCCAAATTTTAATCAGTGAGAAGTTAGAAGATTTACCTAAAGACCAAAAATTTTACAGGTGTCCAGCAAAAGGCCAGGCTTGTGTTGAAGCAACAGATTACACAGGTGCGCCTAATATGGTGGCTGCAAACCCTGATCAAGCTGAGTGTGACAAAGCCTGCATGAGTAGCGGAGACAGTTTTGAAGTATCAGGCAACCAGCTACTGACTGCTCAGACTTGTGATTTAAATGCTGCAGCTGGTAGTCCAAACGCTTGCTCTAAGGCGATGGGACAGCCTTGCGGTGACATTGAAGGCCAGGCTATCAGTGAAGGAAGAGGACTGGCAAATATCAAAGAGGGAAGGATCTCGACAGGGAAACCCACAGGGATTATGACTGCTATTGGGTGTATTCCTACAGAACCTAAGGCATTAGTGGAGGGAATTGTCAGGTTTGTGAGTTTAGCATCAGGAGGGATTGCGCTTTTAATAATGATTTTTGGGGCATTCAGGATGATTACTGCAGTTGGCAACCCTGACAGTATTAAAGCTGGGAGGGACCAGTTTATTTCTGCAATTTATGGACTTTTATTTATTATTTTCTCAGTTTTGTTGCTGCAGTTTATAGGGGTTGATATACTGGGGATACCAGGGTTTACAAGGTAATGATCAATTTTCAAGGACCAATTTAGCAATGAATAACCAATTAGAAAATTTTCAAACTCCAAATAAAAGTACAGTTCATAATAGAAAGTACGACCTGGAAGAAAGGTGTGCAAAACTTGCTGAGGATATAATTGATTTAGTTAAAAGTATACCATTAAATCCAGTTAATGGGCGGGTTATTGAACAGGTGGTTGGATCTGGAGGATCAATGGGTGCAAATTATTGTGAAGCAAATGAAGCTGAGAGTAAAAGAGATTTTATCCATAATATTGGTATTTGTAAAAAAGAGATTAAAGAAACAAAGCATTGGTTAAGACTCCTTGCTCGTACAGATCCTGAGTTTGTGGATGAAATTAGACGGCTTTGGAAAGAGACTCAAGAACTGCTGCTAATATTTTCCGCAATTACTAAATCAGCTAAAACCAGGATTGAAAATTAATAAAATGAACTTTGATTGTAAATTGAAAATTACCAGGTACTTACTTGGGGTGCCTGGGTTTTCAGGCATTACCAACCCTGCAGAAAGTAAGTTTTCAGGAGGGACTAATACACTGGGAGCTGTGGTTACAGGATTTGCTAATTTAACTTTTTTAATAGCCGGGTTTTTAACATTTTACTGGTTTTCCTGGGGAGTATTCCAATATATTATTGCCCAGGGGGATAAGGAAAAGCTTGCTAAGGCGCGCTCCAGGATGACCTGGGCTATAATTGGGTTTATGTTTTTAATAGTATCTTTTTTCTTAAGCCAGTATTTCTCAGGTATATTTAAACCAGTCCAGCCTAGTGTAACAACTGTAACTGACCCTTCAGGAGGAAAAGGTAGTGTAAGACCATCTGAAGGCTGTTCAGCCAGTATAATCAGAGATTGTAGAGAGGTGGATAAGGAATGTAGGCTGGTAAATGGTAATCCTGTCTGTGTGGGGCCAGAAGAGTTTGGTCCTTCTGAAATATGCACTGTAGGTCAAAAAGCTGATTGTGATGAGAGCGGGAAGGTGTGTAGAGTTGTAAATAATAGTCCTGTTTGTGTAGATCCTTAAATATGATTAAAGAGGTACATGCTCAATCAGTTGATATAGGTGGTCAATATGCCTTTGGAGGTATTAAGTCTCTGGGTGAAGCTACACAGTTTTTGATTAATCCTATTTTCCAGATTGCAGCAGTTTTGCTTGTTTTTTATTTTATCTGGGCTGTGTTTAGGATTATCACATCCGGAGGGGATAAGGAGACACTGGCTAAAGAAAGAAGGACTATAACCCATGTTATCATTGGATTTATACTGCTTATATTTATGTTTCTACTTTTACAGTTTGTCCCAGAATTTTTAGGACTTAAAGGATACAAATTAATTAAATGAGAATTGTTAATGGTTTATGGTTAATGGTTAATGGTTCAAGAATTAAGTTTCTTTGGTTTGTTTTGTTTCTTGTTTTCCTATATACAATCTACTATATACTATATACTCCTTTCCCTGTTTTTGCGGGTTCTGTTGAAGATATAATTGGGACTGTTTCCCCTCCTCCGGCAGTATCTCAAATTCCAGGGGCTTCTGGTGAAGAGAAATTAGGCAATGCTTTGAGTTCAATTTTGAGGGTATTATATGCAGTCTCAGTTGTGGCTGTTATTTTTATGTTTGTCTGGGGTGCATTCAGGTGGATTACTTCTGCAGGAGACAAAGATACACTTGCTTCTGCCAGAAAAACTATTATGAGTGCAATAATAGGATTAGCTATCTTAGCTTTAGCATTTGTGATCTTTACCATTATAGCCAGAATTACCAAAATTCCGTTATATACAGGCTTCACACCATAAATAAATCCCTTTTTTTAAATTGACTTTTGAGGCTAATTGTTATATACTATGAGTCTAAGATGTTAAAGTTAAGTTTAAATAAATTAAGGCTAATTTTAGTAGCTTTGATTATATATTCTCTGGTTGTACCTCAAGGTAATTTGGCAGTTTTGGCTGCAGCTTCAACACCTCAGGATCCACCAATCTTTGCCGGACAAGACCTAACTCCAGGGCCTCAGGACCCCCCTATCTTTGCTGAACAGAATCTCCCCTCAGGGCCTCAGGATCCACCTGTGTTTACAAGCCAAAATCTTTCTCCTGGTCCACAAGACCCCCCTATCTTTGCAAGTCAGGACCTAAGTCCAGGCCCACAGGATGATCCAATTTTTGCAAAACAAAAAACAAGACGCGCAAGACAGGATGATCCTATATTTGCGCGGCAGGATACAAGACCAGGGCCTCAAGATGACCCTATCTTTGCAAGACAAGACTTAACACCTGGAAGACAGGATGACCCTGTGTTTGCAAGCCAAGATTTAACCCCAGGGCCTCAGGATCCACCTGTGTTTATTTCACAAAGCGCACTGCCGGGAAGACAAGACCCTGCTATATTTGCATCTCAGAACAGCGGACCCGGTCCTCAAGACTCTCCTGTTTTTGCTGTACAAAATACAACCCCTGGTTCACAGGACCCGGCTATCTTTGCAAGTCAGAGCAGCAGTCCAGGCCTACAGGATTCCCCTGTTTTTGCATCGCAAAACGCAGGACCCGGAAGACAGGACCCGGCTATATTTGCTACACAAAACACTACACCCGGATCTCAAGATCCGCCGATATTTGCAACTCAAAATACCCCTCCAGGTAGACAAGATCCTCCTATATTTACAAACCAAAATATAACTCCTGGAACCCAAGACCCAGCTGTGTTTATAAATCAGAATAGCAGTTTTTCTAATCAGGACTTACCCATAACTGGTGGCAATGGAAGTAACAGTGGTGGTGGAAGACAAGATCCTGCTATTTTCTCAAACCAGAGTGATAATGGTCAAAGTAATAGTCAAAGAACAGGTATTCCTGCAGTTGGGCTTTTGTTTTCTTATATGATCCCTTTTTCAAAAAGGCTGAGAAAAGTTACAAACTTAGAAACTGCACAGAGTATTTGGGCGCAGAGACAATCTAGTTTAGGCTCAAATTAAGCCAAAGACTTGACAAGTAGTTTACTTTATTCCTATCATAGAATTATGAAGAAGTTTACATCTTTAATAATTACTTCAGCAGGATTTTTAGCAAGTGCACTTCCTGCATTGGCATTAACTGTTGCTCCTCCAGAAGGATTTGGAATCAGAGGATCAACAGCTCCCACTACTATTTTATCTTCTGCTTTAAACATTGCTTTTATTGTTGCTGCAGTTGTAGTTTTATTTTTTATGGTGCTTGGAGCATTCAGGTGGATTACTTCTGGCGGAGATAAAGATGCAATTGCAAATGCCAGAAAAACTATTGTTAACGCATTAATTGGACTGGCAATACTTGCTTTATCTGTAGTAATTGTGGTAGTTGTAGGAAGAATATTAAATATAGATATTACCAAAAACTTCAGTATTAAAAATCTTCAGGGTGAAGATACTCCCCTTTAATCTGTATTTGATCTTTTGACCTTACTCGTGCTACTTTAAATATATGAATCCTTCACCTGTTGGCGCTGCCGGGATTTTACAACTCCAGGAGATGGTACAAAGAGTTATTAATATTTCTGTTGGGGTGGCTTTTGTGCTTTTAACTGCAGCTTTGGTTTGGGCAGGGGTTAAGTTTATTACCTCAGGGGGTGATGCTAAAGACTTGGCTTCCACCTGGCAGATTGTGACCTGGGCTTTACTAGGAATAGTCTTTTTAGTCTTAGCCTGGGTAATACTGCAGCTTTTAGAAGCATTTACAGGAGTACCAATTACAAAGTTTACTTTCTGCACTTTCTTCCCTTCTGGTACATGCAAATTTTAAACATGAGAAGAATTACCAATTTTCAATTTGTTTGCAAAGCAAATTTTCTAAAAGAAAAACCAATTTTCAAAATAATTTTTTGTCTTTTGATTTCATTATTCATTATTCACTATTCACTATTCACTCCTGTAGTTTATGCACAGGATACTAGGTGTGATTTAAATACATTGAGCAGCCATGAGCAGGCTTTGTGTAATTTAAACCAGGGTTTGCTGCCATCAGAAATTGCTGCAGTTAAACCTGTTGAGAAGAATTTGTTTGAAAAATTTTTAGATAGTTTAGGGAGCTTATTTGGATTTGCCATTAAACATTTTGAAGTTTTCTCTCCTAGAGCTGAGGTTCAAAGCAAATCAGACTTACCCACTATTAACTGCGGGGATGAGGCATCTAAAGAAGCTGATTTAGTTCAACAAGCTGCCGAGGATTTGGGAAAAAGGGATTGTCCTGGAGATTATAATGCTGATTTACCTAGTGAAGTACAAAAAGAGACCAAAGATGTTAAGGGAATTGAGCAGTTAGAGGCTAAATCACTTTTTCCTGAAGGGATTAACCCATTTGGGGATAAATAAACTACATTTGCAATAAGTGTCCTAATTGTTTTAAGCTTAAAATATGCCTGCCAATTCAGAGGTCAGAGTTCAGAGGTCAGAGTTCAGAGTATTTAAAATTTTCTTACTGTTTTTTATCATTGTTACAAGTTATCTGTTACTTGTTACTTTCTCTTCTCCTGCTTTTGCCCAGGCACCTCCCTCTCTTGGTGTATCTTCAGGTGAAACAAAACTAGACGGTTCAAACTTTAATTACCTAGTTAACGGGGGGGTAAATCTAGGCTACACAATTCCCTGCGGGTTAATGATGACTGTGGGCGGGTTTTGTCCTGTAAGCCAGTCGCCTGGTATAAAGCTGGGCTCAGACGGAACAAGTTCTTTATATTTATATGACCGTTTACCAGGGGGCGGGGCAATCGGGGGTGTTACCTCTGTAATGATGGCGATGTATTCTGCCCCTCCGATAGCTGCAGGAGAATATTTAGCAATGGTCAAGCGGGATTTTGGGATTGTTAAGCCGGCTTATGCCCAAGTTGGAGGTTCAGGGTCCGGAATAATCGGGCCTGTGGCTAAACTCTGGGAGGTTGTCAGAAATCTGTCTTATCTTATGTTTATTGTTGTTTTTTTAGCTGTAGGACTGATGATAATGTTCAGACAAAAATTAAATCCCCAGACTGTACTGACTGTCCAAAATGCCCTGCCGGGACTGGTGATCGGGCTTGTTTTAGTAACTTTTAGCTATTTTATAGCAGCTCTTTTAGTAGATATGTCTTTTGTAGGTGTGCAACTTGTGGCACAGATATTTGCAGGTGCTGTTAATGAAAAAGGTGAGGTTATAAATGCTTTTGGGAAAAATGCAGGTGATTTAACAAGGCTGGCCCAGGAATCTAACCTGATGCAGCTTTTTTCTACATCTGCATTAAGATGGGATAATTTTGCAGATGTTGGCCAGGTTACTAAAGATGCTACAAACTCAATACTCCCTCCTGGTTTAGGACTGGGGGCTGCAGTTTTAGGAGGAATAGTTTCTGTTGTGCTTTTGGCTGTTGGGATGATCCCGTTTGGAATCGGGCTTGGAATTGGAGCTTTAGCTTTAGGTTCTTCTTCTTTAACTAACTTTAATGTTGTGGGGTTGATAGTGCCGCTTATTTTAATTATTGCTTTATTTGTCCAGTTTATTAGGCTGGCTTTTCAGCTTTTAAAGGCTTATATATCCTTACTTGTTTTTACTGTAGTCGGGCCACTGATAATTATGTTTTCTGCTGTACCAGGCAGAGGAGGGGCTTTGGGTTTATGGTGGAAATCAATCCTTGCAAATTCACTGGTTTTTCCTGCGGTGTTTGGAGGTTTTTTGTTTGCAGGGATGATTTTGGGGACAGACCCTGCAATCTGGAGCGCAACACCACCTCTGTTTGGAGGGTTAAATATAGGTTTTATCAGGATTTTAATAGCTTATGGGATATTGCTTGGAATTCCAGCTATACCTGATATGGTTAAAAATGCAATGGGAGTTAAGGATATCCAGGGAATTCCACAAGCTGCAGTCCAGGGAGCCCAGGCTGGAGCTGGAGTCATTGGAGCTGGAGTACAGGGAACAATTAAACCACTGCAAAACAGAGCTAATGCTTATAGAGAATCCTACTATAGATGGAGATATGCCGATCCTGCAACGCGAGGTCCTCAGCCCACTGAACCTAATCGATTAGTAAAATGGTTATCGAGAGTATAAGGAAGTTACTTGCCTGTAGCTATAGCTTGAGCCATTTTTTTAAGCATCTCAAACAAACCTCCTGAAAAACTTAAAAGTTTTTTGTTAACTAATATAGCACGCCAAGGCAGCGGACCAATTAATTTATTCGCTAATTCTTCTGTTGCATGGTGATCTATAAGTCCAGCACCTCGGGCTCCATATATAATATTATCTAAAGTTAAGCTATCAGCGTTTTTATATTCAGGAAAATAGGAGTGAATTAGATCTTTATTAAATCCTGCAACCGCTTCTACCCAATCCCTAGTTATGCTGTTTACCTCCTGCTGGTCTTCCGGGCTATCAGACATATAAGTTTTCAGATGATTTCTAATCTCTGAGATAGCCTCTGTTGGATTTGCTAAAGATTGAGGATTGTTTAACAGGTCTGGTTTTTGGCCGCCTGTTAATTTTGCCCTTAGCTGATCCCCTCCTTTTAGCCTTGCAGCATAACCTTTAACTTTAGCAAAATTGGAGTCCCATTCCGCAAAAATGTTGATGGCAGATTCATATGCAAATAGCTGATCCAAACTCATTGCCCCTGTGTGAGTATATTTTCTCAATTCTTTAACAATACCTGGCTTATCTTCTCCTGGTTTTTCCAGGGTTATGGGGAAGTGGGTTGTTTTTCTGGATTCCCTCCCAGAAATACCGCTTTGGGCTTTGGAAAAGTCCAAATCATCCCAGTATTCTTTATAGACATGCCTCCAGGTTTTTTCCCAGGTAATCATAATCAGATGCATTTTGTTGCTTCTTAACCATTTCATTGCAGCAATTTTTGCATCATCTTCTTTTTTTTGCTCTATCTGTTGTTCAGTAGGTCTTATAGCTGCATTTGGAGAAAGATCACCATATCTTTGTAACTTTTCTTGATCAGTTAAGTCTGGGATTAAATTTAAAAGATGCGGATCTTTTCCTAACTCTAATGTTACAGTTCCTCTTTTGTGTGTGTTAGGATCAACAAAATCCTTGATACTATCTGGAACGTTCCACCCTGGATCAGACCACTGAGTAAAATCAAAAACCAATTTTGGGTTTAGTTGAATTAAAGCTGGTTTTTCCAGAGCAGCCTCTGGATTTAAGACACCCACTTCAATATTTCCTGCCTTGAATTCTCTGGGGGCTTGCGTTCCTTTTTTCCAGTGAGGGCCATCATAACTGTTGGCCTGGGTTGTGGTTAAGTGAGCCCTGCTTGCAAGT
>MFDF01000025.1 GCA_001776785.1 Candidatus Daviesbacteria bacterium RIFCSPHIGHO2_12_FULL_37_16 | reverse complement strand
TGTGACTCCTCCTGATTTTATGGTCACCAGCCCTGCTGTGGAAACTGCAAAGTTAGAGTCTGAAAAAGAAGCAATCCCTGCAATAGTTGTTGAGGCAGTATCAGGTAAAGGTACCTCAGTCCATGAAAGTGTACCTGCACCATCATTTTGCAAAAAAGTATTAGCAGTTCCCTGGGCAGAAGGGTAGTTGTAAGTGACTGTGTTTAAAGTCAAAGGTCCATCAATTGAAGCATCATTTGCTATATGAAGGGTAGAGGAGTCAAGTGACCCGGCAACTTTTGTATCCAGGTTAATTAATAAATATGTCCCTGATGGAGTAGATTCAGCCAGGACTTCTCCCTCAAGCTTAGTAACTTCAGGATTAGTTAAATCTAATGCTAAATCCCTGGGTATGTCTTTAACTGAAGCTAAAAGTCCAAGCTCTGAAGCTTTAGAAGGTGCAAAAGTATTAATTGCACCCACTGCTAAGTTATTAAAAGGGGAAAGAAGTGGAGCGATTGAACTAGTGAACGATTGAGCTAGTGAGCTTTTAGCTTCATTGCTTACTTGCTTGTTTGCTAAATTGCTAAACACTGACTTAGTTTGTTCTGGTTTTATAAAGTATGATGCTATAAGACCTGTTGTTAGGAGTGCAGAAAGAATAGAAGCTGTTGCTGCTAAAGCCAAAATAGCTGTAATAAATAAATGTCTGTGAAAACCCCTGGTTAAGTGTGAATGAAATGCATGAGGGTCAATTGATGCATATGAAGCTGCATCTATTTTTCTGTTTAATAAATCAGTGACTAAATTTTGAGGCTTAACCTGTTTATTAGCATCAATTCCCCTGTAGCTTAAATCTTCTGCTAAAGGCTTTGTGTAAATTTGACTGATAGGTTGGACAACCTGTTCTGGAGCACTAGCCCTAAGGTGGGCAGGCAATCCATATTTCCTGCCAGGGCCTAAAGCAGGGTTAATCTTTTTAATTAAGCTTATGTCATAAAACCTGGTCCCCCCAGGAGTTTTAACAGCTTTAATCCATCCCTTTTTCTCCCACCTTCTCAAAGTATCAATTGAAACACCTAAAAGCTTTGAAGCTTCTCCAATCTTCACTAGTGAAGACTTTTGTTTTACGAGTTTGCTTACAGCTGAATGACTACTGACTACAGGATCTGTTGTTTGTCTTGCTGTAGACTGTAAGCTGTTGACTGTAGACTTTTTACCGGGCAGTGTGTTGGGCATGTTTTTTATATATATAAGAAGTGTGTAAATTTACTCTACATAGATTTACACAGATTTGTCAATATATCTTCTATATATAATATGCAAACTAGATCAAAAATTGAGGATTAAATTTGCCCAGAATCTATGCAATTAGGTTCAAAAAGGATATTTATAATTAATGCCAGATTTTTAAAAAAGGGGATAAGGTCTGATATAGTGGTTGTGATGTATGCAAAATTAATTTTTAATTTGAAATTTACAATTTTGAAATGAATTTGAAATGTTTTAAACATTAAAAATTAAAAATTCAATAAAAATTTATACTTGAAAATTGAAAATTAGACTGTTGTTGGTTCTGCAAAGACTAAAACTGTATTAGAGTTATTGGAGATAATAGCAGTTGCAAATTTAAACTCTACTTTCTCATTTTTATCTGTTAAAACAACAATTGGCTCTTTTTCCACTATGGTTATAAAGTTGGCATGAAAAGCTAAGATATCAAATTTACCCTCGCTATTTTTGGAGGACAGAGCCTTAGCTTTGCCCTCAAATAAGGTCTGTTTAGGAGTCATGATTTTAAGAGTAAATAAGTCGTTCATAATAGGTCAAAAGTCAAAAGTTAGAAGTCAAAAATACAAGTAAAAAATCAAAAGTGATTAAAACTTTTTAATTTTGAATTTTGAATTTTGCATTTTAAATTTATATCAATCCTGCCTCCTTTAAAGACCCGATATATAAAAACTTCTCTGCTTCTATCTTATCTAATTTACCACTAAGTAATAGTTTGATATCTTGTATTGTAGTCTGACGGGGTACAAATTTACCTTTTTTCCCTGTTTGGGCCTCTGTCACAAACAGTGGCTGGGTCATATAATTTATTAACTTTTTAGCCCTGGAATAACTAATCTGATCCTCTGCAGACAGCTCTGATTCCCCTAAAATAGCTACAATCCTTTCTAACTGGTTATACCTGGTTAATATCTGCTGAACAGCTGTAATCAGGTTATAGTGGTCCCTGCCTATAATTCCTGGATTGGAGAGAATAGAGGATGATGACTGGAGTAAATCTATAGCAGGGTAGAGTCCAAGCTGTGAAACAGCCCTGGAAAGAGTAATTGTGGTATCTAAATAGGACAAGACAGCAGCCACACCTGCATCAGACAGGTCGTCTGAAGGGATATAAACAGTCTGTATAGCGGTAATTGAGCCATTTACTGTGGAAACAAGCCTCTCCTGGATATTTCCAAGTTCAGCCTGTAAACTTGCCTGGTAGCCCTGCTCAGAAGGAATAGACCCTAAAAGTGTGGAAACTTCATTTCCAGCCTGGACAAACCTGTAAATATTGTCTATGAAAAACAATACATCCTTTTTCTCCTCATCCCTGAAATATTCCCCAAGTGTTGCTGCTGCAGAGGCAACTCTGAACCTGATAGCTGGATTTTCACCCATCTGGCCAAATATCAGGCTGATTTTTGATAGTGTCTTAGACTCTTCTAAGCTCTTATAAAGCTCCTCACCTTCCCTGACCCTCTCACCAATGCCTGCAAACACAGCTACACCTTTATTCGAATTCGAAGAAGAGCTGCGCTCATTCGAAGAAGAGCTGCGCTCATTCGAAGAAGAGCTGCGCTCATTGGACCCGCTAATATTATGGATAAGTTCTGTAATTAATACAGTTTTGCCAACTCCAGCTCCTCCAATTAAGCCTATTTTTCCTCCTTTTAAGAATGGAGCCACAAAATCTATAACTTTGATGCCTGTCTCTAGAATCTCTGAATGGGCCTGGAGTGTATTAAATACAGGTGCCCTGTCATAAATAGGCATCTTCACAGTCGACTTAATTGGACCCTTTCCGTCTTCTTCTTCTCCATAAAGGTTCATCACTCTGCCCAAAGTAGGGGAACCAACAGGAATATTAATCTGGGTGCCGGTATTGTAAATTGGCATATTACGATATACTTTGGATACTTCTGTTAGAGAAAGACAGTATATCTCTGATTTAGCATATGAATAGACCTCCAGCTGGATTGAAGAATCCTCCCTTGAAGTCAAAATATCTCCAATATTTGGCAGAGTCTGGTTTTCAGATTCAACTATCACAATCTGACCGGAAACTGCCTTAACTTTTCCTACATAGTTATCATTCATATACTCTCTATTTTTCTCCCTGAATATGTCTCCAAAATCCTAAGGTTTGTTAATTGCTTCTTTAACTTTAACAGAGTTTTCTGTTCTTTTTTAAGTTCTTTTCCTGCATTAATTTCAGCCTGGTTCATGGAAGTCATCCTGGCTGCCAGCCTGGATAAATTAACCTCTAAAAAGATAGCCTGAAATAGTAAAAATGATATTTGGTTATCAAAAAAAGCCAGAATTTTTTCAACCTCAGGCTCAGTAATGTAATGGAATGGTGAAGTAGTCTTAGTATCCTCAAGATAGGAAGTACTGATATCAGAGATAAATGGTTCCTGGTTTAGAAGAGTCCTAAACTTAGAATAAAAGACTAATATTCTTTCATGGCTAAAAACTTTTGCAGCCAGAGCTTGAAGTTCATCAAATGTAGGATCATCTTTTTTAAAATTATTATTTTCAAAGGGATGGGGATAGGTGAGTGCCCTTAAAATCTCTGCCCCAAAAGTCCCTACCACAATCCTGTCACAGTCAATCTTTAAAGTATTATCATAAAAAAACTTGGTTACCCCGTTATCCAACCCTCCATAAAGCCTTGAGTTTGAGGTCAAAAGTATCACCATAGTACTCTGGATCTTCTTTTTTTGGGCAATAGGTTTTCTACCCCGCATTGCTATTGATTTAACAGTCCTATAAAGCACTGAAACCTGCTGAAAATAATCCACTGTATGCTGCATAGAGCCTCTGGTCTCTTTTAATTTAGCTGTGGCAATATCTCCCAAAGCCTGGGTCAGCATCCTGATTGTTTCAGTTGAATCTATTTGCTGCTTTATATCCCTTAAATTAGCCATAAATTAATTTTTAATTACTAATTTTAAATTTTTAATCAAATCTAAATTTTTAATATTTAAAACATTTCAAATTCATTTCAAATTTCAAATTGTAAATTTCAAATTACTTAACTTGTGCCTGAACCTGTGCATTAGTTATCTTCTCCAGCTCTGGTATCAAGCTTGATAAGCTATTGATAAACTGTTCATCATCTTTAAAAGTAGCCACAGTCTTAGCATAGTTTGAAAGGTTAAACTTATTTGTCAGGTACTGGACAATTGTATTTTTGTTTTCTTCAACAAATTTCTCATCTTTTTGTTGAAGAAATGGTGTAAAAATAAGCCCCATTAAGATCATCTGAACCAAAATTGGGATCTTATTTAAAGGAAGCTGTTTTAAAATAGCTTCCATCTGTTTACCCTGTTTTAAGGTAAATAGGGTCTGGGGGGAAATCTCAGACCCTAACCTTGAATAAGCAGCTAACCTGTTTGCTTCTGATAAAAGGGCTTTTATCCTGTCAGCAAGGCCTTTTTGGGCCAGGTTCTGGGTCTGGCGCCCAACCCTGGAGACTGATAATGAGATGTCAACTGAGGGCCTGTAGCCTTGATGATATCTGGTAGCAGAAAATAAAAGGTGTCCATCTGTCATACCCATTAAATTTGTGGTCATAAAGGAGGAAAAATCATCCAAATTCGTCTCAATCACTGGAAGTGCAGTAATACTACCCCCTCCATATTCTTTTTTAAATCTGCCCGCCCGCTCAATCAGCTTTGCATGCTGGTAGAAAATATCCCCGGGATAAGACTCCCGCCCTGGAGGCCTGCCCAGTGAAAGTGAAATCTCCCTGTAAAATTTGGCATGGATACCCATATCATCCAAAACCATTAGCACATCATTGCCCCTTTTTTGAAAATATTCAGCTATAGTTGTGGCTACAGAAGGGGTCAAATAGATTAAAGGAGGTTTGTCAGAAGAGGAGGTAGAAACAACCACAGTATACTCCATAGCTTTGTTTGCCTCTAATGCTTTAACCACATTACTGATCTCATTTATAGGTTTCCCGATAACTGCATAAACACAGATGATCTTCCTGCCCCGTTGATTAATCACAGTATCTAACAAAAATCCTGTTTTTCCTGAGTGGGCATCACCTAATACCAGCTCTCTTTGGCCTTTAGCCACAGGTACAAGCATGTCTACCAGAGACAATCCTGTTTCAAACTGGTCAGTTATCCTTTCCCTGGATTTAATGCTTCTTGGAGCCTGTTCAATAGTTACTGGTTCATCTTTGATAGTTATCATACCTTTGCCGTCAAGAGGCTGGCTTAAGGGGTTGATCATTCTGCCCAAAAGCTGGGTCCCGACTTTTATAGAGAGCTGCTGCTGGGTCCTTTTAAAATCCTGCTTAGGCTTAATAGCTGCTTCATCAAGCATTAACACCCCTACTAAATCCTCAGCTATGGAGATAACAACTCCCTTTGCATTATCACCTGTAGTTACAATCTCATTAAGCCTGATATTGGGCAGGCCATTTACCCAGACAATATAATTTTTAATAGAGACTGCATAGCCTATCTCTTCAGTAGGGGTAGGTGCAGAAGGTGGGACATTAGCTGGAGTTTGCTGATTGGCTGGTGGGGCAGGTTGGGACTGTGGTGTAGACATGATTTTATTAATTTTTAATTATTAATTTTAAATTTTTATTCAAATCTAAATTTTTAAAATTTTAATATTTAAAACATTTCAAATTCATTTCAAATTTCAAATTGTAAATTTCAAATTATCTTTTGTATCCTCCGAGTACTTCTAGTATCTTTACTTTATTTTCATTCACTTTTGCCCTAAGGGAAAAATCCTTATATATCCCTTTGTAGGATATTGCACAACCTCCAATAAGCTCAGGGTCATAATTTATTTCAAATAGGGTATCTTCCCCTAAATTCTTTTTAAACCAGCCTCCTAAAACAATAACCTGGTCCTCAGGCAGCTCAAATGGAAGATACATTAAGATATTTTTTGTATCATTTATAGATTTTTCCAGTAAAGCTGTTTGGTCATTAATATTTACAGTTGAAAAGTTTTTGAAAAAATTTGGCCCAAGAGTATATATAAATTTAACATCTTCTTCTAAACCCTCCTGGCCCACAAAATAAGGGGAGTACTTAGCCTTCAATTTGTTGAAGGTGTTCTCAAAGTCATCTGGGTTTGCACCCTGAAAAAAAAGTAATTCTAGAAGTTCCTTAGCAAGCCTAAGTCTCCTTAAGGCCTGGTTTTTTGTAAAGGTTGTGGTTAAAAATTGCTTTGCTAATGTTTGATCCATAAGACAGCTTTCCGTCTACCGACTACTGGCTTCTGCATTTCTTTGTTTTTGCGGTAGGCTGTAGACAGTAGTCTGTAGTCAATTTCATACTAAAAACTTCTCCAGCTTTGCTTTCTCCAAAGCTTCAGCAACTAAATCCATCTGGTCTTTTAAAGTTAATTTTTGTTTCAAAACTAAGTTAAGAGTTCTCTCCAAAACAGCCACAATGTTCTCATCAACTATTGCCATTTGCTGGGATTTGTAGCTGTCTATTAGCTGTCTTGCAGATTTAAGCTCTAAATTAATTGCATCCAGGCTCTGTTTTTGGGCACCTGTGAAAAATTCAGTCAGTTTACTTTCAAAAGACTCTAAAAGTGTCCCAATTTTTCCCCTCATCTCATTTTCCACATTATTTTGCCAGTCCAAATTCTGTTTCTCAAGCTGCACAATAAACTCATCATGCTTTTTCTGGGCAGTAGTTAAACTTTGGGAAATAAGTGCCCCCTCTTTGGTTAAAATCTGCTGAAGTTGAGCCTGAAACTGTGACTGCAGTTTATCCTGGAACAGCCCTATCTCCATCTCCTTTTCAGCTGCAGTTTTTAATGCATTAATTTCAGCTTCGCCCATCACCTGGTTGGCTTTTTGGTAAGCATCCTGGATAACCTGCTGGCTTGGGGCAATTCTCCATCTTTCACCCTCAGCCCTTAAATCTTTAATAATCTGGGATTGGTAATTTAGCTTCCTATAGAGGAAAAAAACAACAACTGAAGCTATTAGTATTATTAATAATATTAGGTAAATTTCCATGGGCAGTATTCATATTTAAGATAGCAGAATTAGAGGAAAAATAGAATACTTGTGGTAATTTTTAATTCTAAATTTTAAATTTTTAATATTTAAAACATTTAATATTCATTTCAAATTCTAAATTTCAAATTTCAAATTATTTATCATTTCTAGATCCTCACAATGATAAATATAATCCCTATTGTGACAACGCCTCCAATTAGTGTGGCTGCAACCTGAAGACCAACAGAAGTAATAATTGCAGTTCTTGCCAAAGGATTTCTTCCAATAGCCTCTACAGCTTTAGAAATTGACCTTGCCAGATAGAAAAATCCAATTGCAAAGGCTAGCAATGCCACCAACCCTGCAATAATATACCTGATTGTCAGGGTAAACTTCTCAGGATCCTGGACAGACCTGAAAAATGCAGCATTTAAATCAGACAAAAGTTTAATGTTAGACCTGGCAGTTGTGAGCTCAGCATACTCAATCCGCAGAGCAGTGTTGACAGTGCCAAGTCTATAATTTCCACCTTCTGCAGTCACAGTTTGATCTCCATAGACTGCATCTGCTAAAGCTAAACCCAGCACATAACCAGATTGTCCAGCCTTCATACCTTTGCCTGAGACAGGGGAGGTTGTAACATAGTCACCTTTTTTAATCTCACCATTGTAATCAGTTACATTTACATCCACATCTCCCAGCCTGATAATAGGTTTAGCTGAGGCGGATGCTTCTCTAATCACTAGGGAAGGAGTTTCTGTATAAACACCAAAGATCTTCTGTGAATAAGTAACATTTGTGCGCACCAAACCATTTGCACCATCATAAATCAGGATATCTCCAGAGACAGCCTCTTTATCTGTAATTTCATGGCTGGAAGCTACATTAAAGCCCTGAGCATGAACTGAAGTGAGCGAAGCTCCTGCTAGCGCAGTAACAAGCAGCAAGTGAAAAGTTACAAGTAAAATAAGACAAGTGGTAACTTTTCTGATGACTGAGAGCTGAAGACTGAAGACATTTTCTTTCATAGAAAAATTGTATGCTTTATCTTTAAATAAAACAAATTACCTTTCATCTACTATCCACCAGTCAATATTCAAATCTTCTGAAAGCGGTTCTGCTATTTCCAGAGTGATTTTGCTTTCCGAAACATTCTTTTGAGCGGCAATAGCCACCGGTTTATCCGAAGATGTAAAGATCTTTGAACTATTTGTTAACTGGTCAGTCTCAATAGTGACTGTTGTCCGGTTCGCAGGTAAAACAACAGAGCCTAAAGTTTTATCCGAGACCGCTAATTTCTGAACCCCTAAGACTCCTGATTGATTAATTGTCACTTTGCCGTTGAAGAAGTCCACAGCATTAGCTAAGCTTGAATTCTGGAAATACAGTGTATCTATAGCATTAATAGATTTACCCTCAGTTATAGATAATGTCCCATCTTGGGAGAAATCTCCAGCTACTGTTGTTTTACCCAAAAATGTCTCACCTAAAGATTTTAGGGTATCTGAAACTGCTAACTTTAAAGTGGAGATCTGGTTGGAAACATCTAAATCAGCAAGTTTTGCAGAATCTGTAGCAAACATTTGTTCTACAGGGGTTAGGTTATTGTTCGAAGACAAAGTCTGAGAACTATCTGTATTAGACTTCTCGCTATCGCTCGAAGAATAATCCCCACCTAAACTATCTAACAGTCCCTGAATTTGATCAGATAGAGAAGTCAGGGTAGAGGAGGTAGAGTTAACAGCATCTGCTAAAGAGTCAGTCTTTTGTTTAGTCTCAGCCAGCACTGCGCTGTCTGATGCTTGCCGCTGGTCAAGCGAAGCTATTTGTGCAGACTGGGTTGCAATTTTATCATTTATCATTAATCTTTCATCGTTAATCGCATTTATTGCTTCTGCCAAGTTTACCTTACCTTCACTATCAGGAGTAACTGAAGCTAAACTCCCCACTAAATTAATATTAGAAGCATCAAGCATAAAGTCTGAAGCTTTAACAATTCCTCCTGCATTAATATCAGAAGTAACTGTTAACTGATTCAGGTTGGTTTGGCTTGTGGAGTTTCCGTCTGAGCCAATTGTCATCAAAGCATTTTCAACCTTATTGTTTAACTCCTGAACCGCTTTCACCAACATGAATGGATTTGGCTCAGCAACCATGTAATAACCATCTCTACCAGTAGTCACAAGCTCAGGATGAGTTTGCATAATCTCCTGCGCAATTACACCAGTATTTGTAGCATTTGGATCAGTAGTTGCATTAACATGGTAATCTCTAACTCTAAAGTCTGAGAAATAATCCAAGGCAGAACCAGTATCTCTAATGTTTGTCTTTAACCTGGCATCTGAAGAGCAGGTAACAGTCTCACTAGCAGCCTCAGGATTATGTTGGCAGGCACCATCTGCATCAGTAATCCAAAGTGATGGTAACGCATCGGTAGTACTCGTACTACCGATTTGGGTATAACCTCCTTTTGGTTGGAGGTAAAGACCTGTGTTACCCTGGGAATATGTACCTGCATCTGAGAAATGGCCATCAATATAGCCCTGGATAGCTGGTTGATTATCTGCTACGCGATACAAAACAATATCGTCATTCGCCCCCGCACCTCCAACCCGAACATCGAGGTCACCATTCGGGCCTTCATTATTAAGCCCGATGTCGCCATCATTCTCTATTTGTATGGCTGGCGCACCCCCGTTATAAACAAATTCAAGTTGATCTGAAGAAGAATTGCGCTGTCTAAATTGCCAGTAATTGGTAGTATCAGTTAATCTTATAATTGCATTCGAGGCTGATGAAGCGATGGTTAATAGATCTGAAGGGCTAGTTGTCCCAATTCCCACATTGCCTCCTGCAAACACAGCTGCATAGTTTGTATCTGCACCGGTTTGTGCTGCTACATATAGTCCATAATTGGTTGATGTTCCCTCTGTATTCATTATTGAACTATCGATATACAATCCATATCCGTTTATAACTGCAGTAGATGAAGTTGCAGCGGTAGCAATAGTTTGAGCATACATAGTATAAACATTAGTTGTTGAACCAGAAGAAGCGGCAGAGACACTTGGTTGGGCAAATAGACCATAGACATATGTAGTGCCACCTGTGCTTGCAGAGGTTACTTGCGGTTGGCCAGATAATCCATAAACTTCTCTCGTACCTGTCGAAATCGCTCCTGAAACAGTCGGGAAACTTAGGATCCCATAAGAAGCATCACCCGTCGTTGAAGTGTCAGTTGAATGTACTCTGAGCCCATATGCTATTTTGGCAGCATTACCACTTAAGGCCAGCTCAATACGAAGACCGTAGTCAGTATTTGCTGAGGAGGTAGAGTCTGTTGCAGCAATATTCAATCCATACCCTGTTACACCAGCTCCAGAAAAATCAGGAGCCAGGTTCATTAATGCTCCTGCAGATCCTACATCTGTAGCAATATTGACAAAATTTCCTGTAACTCCGGTGGCTGTCGGACCATCAATCTGCAAAGCCTGCCCGGTTGTAATTGAGCTTGCCAAAATCCCAAAACCATCACCTGTTGTGGCAGAGGAGTCGATATCCAAATCCGCATCAGGAGTAGTATCCAATATTCCTACACTACTCCCAAAATATGCGCCGTAATTTGCATCAGCACTTGTTTGAGGCTCAACATATAAGCCATATTTAGTCGAAGTTCCGTTGGTTGAAGAAGTGCTGTTGGCTACATATAAGCCGTAATTATTGACTGTGCCTGCATCAGCAGCATGGGTGGCTATTGCAGAAATACGCACTCCATAGACATTGGTTGTTCCGGCAGTAGCTCCGGTTGCAGTGGGCGCAAATTCGCCACCATAGACTGTTCGGGTGGAAGATGCACCTGCCGAAGCTCCGGTGTCAGAAGCAGAAGCCAATAGTCCATATGTGGATCTGGCTGTAAGATTTGAAAGAGCACCTGTATTTGAAGCTGCTATTTCTACCCCGAATATACTATCAGGAGAGGTTGATGAGCTTGTTACGCTTGAGTATATACCTCTGGCAGTTCTGGAAGAGTCATTGGTTAGCGTTAAGACACTATTAATACCATAGTCGGTATTGGAGGTGCCGGAAGTCGAATCGGTTGCCTGAATTCTTAAGCCGTAACCCGTAACACTTGAACCTGAAAAATCAGGATTTAAACTCATGAGTGCAGCTCCAGATCCAATGTCTGCTGTTGCTTTAATGAAATCATCTGTAATTCCGGTGGAGGAAGGTCCGGTTACAGTTAAGGCGGTTCCGGTTGAAAGAGAAGCGGCGTTTAAGGTAAAGGCATCCGTAGTGGTCCCTGTAAAAGTCTGGGTCCAGGTGTTGGTACCTTGAGCAATAGCGAAATCAGTGTCGAGAGTAGCCGAATCAACAATGTCATCAAAATCAATACAGTCACTGCAGTTAAGAGTTGTCAGTGAGCTGGCGGTAAAAGTTGTTCCTGCGAGGGTTAAATTACCTGACGTATCGATAGAGGCAATACTAGTCGTACCGTGATTGTAGACATTAAATGGGTTCGAAGTAGTTGGCACTGATGAGCCGGCAATGCCATCATAACCAAGGGTTAAATCTCCTTCCGCATCAATGCCAGCTCTTTGCTCACCGCCCTGACCAATTCCAAGCAGGTTTGTATTAGCCGAAGGGGCAGTGGGGTTAATTAAAACAGAAGATTCTGTATATGCGGTGCTGGCCGGTTCGTAAGTAAAGACGGCTTGCCCCGTACTTGAAAAAGCGGCATTGGAATTAACTGTTCCCACATATATATTGTTGAAGCGAAGTGATGATGAGCCAAGATCAGAACCCAGATTGACAGCCGGAAGCAGGGAAGTACCGTTGGTTACCCGGCCGGTGAAAGTGATCAAATCAGTAGTAGCATTACCCAGAGCGGTATCACCATTGGCAGCCAAATTACCTGAGAGAGTAGTAGTACCAGTGACGCCCAATGTTGATGACAATGTTGTTGCCCCAGCCACAGTGAAGGCTCCGGTACTAGCTAAGTTAACCTCTCCCGTTCCTGAAGTGCTTAAGGTAAAACCGGCAGTTGCAATATCTGTGCTTGCATCCAGAGTCATTGCATCTTTAAATTCTGTAAAATCCAATGAATCAGCAGTAATTAAACCACCGCCTAAAGAACTACTCCAACTTGGTGCAGAGGAGCCATTAGAGACTAAAACCTGTCCTGATGTCCCAGCCTCTGATACCTCAAATGAATCAGAATCAGTCCATAATATACCACCTGCAGCCAAAGTTAAGGCTTTAGCAGACCCTCCATTTGCAATAGGCAGTACTCCTGTAACCTCAGATGTTAAATCCACAGAAGTACCCAGGCTTGAAGACAATGTCACACTAGATCCCAGTGATACATCTCCTCCTCCTGATAACCCTGATCCTG
>MFDF01000024.1 GCA_001776785.1 Candidatus Daviesbacteria bacterium RIFCSPHIGHO2_12_FULL_37_16 | reverse complement strand
TTAAATAAGCTCCAGTTGTCCACAAAAGGGTAGAAATTGAGGCTAAAAATAAAACCTCAAAACTTGGAAATTTAGTAAAAGGGGTTGCTAGAAGTATGACACAGCTAACCAGGGAGTAATAAAAAATATAAATTAAAGGGTTGGGGATGTGTTTAACCAGCAAAAACTTATCAACAGTTACAGCAATACCATTAAGAAAGTATGCGAGTATGGTAAAGGGCAAATGTGACATTTGAATTATCAATGATCAATTATCAATGATGAATTTAGTTTAGCCTTTTTAATAATTGAGTACAATATTCTTACAAGTTCGTCACTCTCTTTCAGTAAGGAATCTAAGTTAGTATTAGATACTAATTTTGTTTCAAAAATTACAGTTAACCAATAAAGAGTTTCTCTGGCTTCTTTAAGGGCAATGGTCGAACAGTGAATAAAATCTTTTTTTGATGAAGCACTTTGTGCCTCATGAATATTAGCTCCAATTGAAGTTCCTGATCTTACAATTTGCGATGCTATTGCAAATCCAGCCGGTGTTCTGGGTAATAAATTTGCTAGTTTGATAATACTGACTGCAAACCTTGTTGAACGAGAAGTTATATTAATTGTTAATTGTGCATTGGACATTG
This sequence comes from Candidatus Daviesbacteria bacterium RIFCSPHIGHO2_12_FULL_37_16, assembly GCA_001776785.1. Taxonomy (GTDB): domain Bacteria; phylum Patescibacteriota; class Microgenomatia; order Daviesbacterales; family UBA10151; genus GWB1-36-5. The sequence goes on along the minus strand of MFDF01000024.1, from coordinate 5,043 downwards.
GTCATTCTTATATGTGTTCACAAAGGGCTTTAGGTCCGCCTTCGTGCTGGTTGCACAAAACATCAGAAACTCTGACAGTGTGTCCCAAAAGTTTCAAAAGTGTGTGGGGAATATTATTATATTTGGCAATTTCTGAGTAAACAAAAGCAGAATTTCTGACCTTTCTTTCCTGGGTTTTGTAATCTATTTCAACCAGCCCAAACCTTGGGTCAAACCCTTCTGCCCATTCAAAGTTATCAATAAATGACCAGTAAAAAAACCCCTTAACATTAACCCCTGCTTTAATTGCCCTGTAAACTTCATTTAAATAAGAAATTAAAAACCTGGTCCTCCTGTCATCATTGGTACTGGCAATCCCGCACTCAGTTACATAAATTGGTTTGTGGTCTGATAAATCAATTAACACATCAAATAACCCTTCAGGATAAACCTCCCAGCCTAAATCAGAAACTTCCCTGGCCTGGTGGATTACATCTTCAACCCCTGGCAAAAGCCCATTTTTTTTATTAATCCTATGGTGGAAATAATAATTAACCCCTATAAAATCATGGTGCCCCTTAGTTAATTTGTAAAAAGCATGGTTCCCGATAATATCTGAAAAATAAACAGCTATTTGTTCAACCAGAGAATGTTTATGGGCAGAATGAAAACTCTGGACATTATTTGCCACCCCAACAGGTTTAGTAGATAGGCTTTTAATTAATTTATATGTTTTTTTATGGGCCGCTGCTAAGTTCCACTCCACCCTAAACCCCCTAAACTTATTTTTTACCTGGGGCGGCCAGTAACCAATTAAATAACCCATATAAGTATAGATCCCTGGTTCATTTAATGTAATCCAAAAGTCCACAAACTCATCCAAAAGAGGCACAACCTCTTTTACATATCTTGTGAAATAATCTACTGTCTTTGAATTTTCCCATCCTCCCTTTTTTGCAAGCCACCTGGGTATTGTAAAGTGCCAGAGTGTCAGCATAACCTTAATATTTTTATCTTTAAGACTTTTTAATACTTTCCTGTAATGCTCAATCTCAGCCTGGTTAAACTTTCCCTCCTCACTCTCAATCCTTGCCCATTCAATGGATAATCTGTGGGCATTTTGGTTCAGATCTTTTAACAGGCTAAAATCCTGTTCAAATTTATTATATTGATCAGCTGCCCTACCAGACCTTTTCTCAGGGGGCTGGTTCATAAGTTCCCATTCCCACCAGTCAGAGTAAACATTATTACCTTCTACCTGGTGGGCAGAGGTGGCAGTTCCCCACAAAAAATTGTCCGGGAAAACTAAAGGATTATGTTCATGGTGTTCTTTGGGCGGATCAGTGGGCATATGTTTAAGGATACTATGAATTTAGCAAAGTGAGCAACTGATGAATAGGCCAACTGAAAATATTTCTTACAAACCTCCAATGATTACAAAGACACCTGGATATCCTCTATCTACTATGTTTCCATCACATTTTTTTAAATTCTGGCTGGCTTTTGCATCAGGATCTTGGGCATTCTCCAGCCTTGTAACCAAATAGTACCAATTACCTGGAATATTGTAAGGGCTTGCACAATCACCTCTACTAAAATATGAATACCCATAGGCACCATCCCAGGCTGTAGAACCAGAATTATTTGAAGGATCAATAGGAAGTTGATTTATGTAATTTGTATTGAAGGCTGCTGATCCGCAAAAAGGAAAATCTACCCTAGCGGCATCTGTTAACCAAAAAGATGCACTGCTGTTAGTGCTATTTTGCCAGCCTTGGTTAACTAAATCGTTTGTGCAGGGATACCTGCCATTTTTTTGCCTGTAAATTTCTAATGCTACAGAAATTGCCCTTAAATCCTGCTTCCTTTTAGCATCCCTTCCTCTGATTTGAGCTGCATTGAAAGATGTAAATCCCACAGCAGAAATAATAGCTATTATAGAAATTGCTACCAAAAGTTCTATCAGAGTAAATCCTTTATTTGAGTTAAGTTTGATCATCATTTATCTTCCTCCTACAACTGTATAAGTATAGGCAGGAAAAGCTACTGTGGCTCCAGCTCCATAAAACAAAGTGTCATCGCACCAGCGGTTAGGTTTAAGTTCATTTCTGTCTGGATCACTGCGGTTTTCCAGCTGGGTAGCCAAAACATAATACTGTCCGGCAGGTATTCCGCCGCAAGCTGAAGACCAATAATGATATCCCATTACATTTTCTGCCGTTGGATTGCCCGTAGTATTAGAGGTAGGATCATTTGGAAGATTGCTTATATAACTTGAACTTAAGGAAGGAGCAGTGTTATTGCATACTGCAGTGTCATTGGTGATCCAGACTGTTCCTGCAGTACTAGAACTGTGCTGCCAGCTATTAGTACAGGGAAACTGCCTAAAATCTCCATAATAAAGCTGCAATGCTTTTGCTATCTCCTGTAAATCCTGTTTTCTTTTAGAGTCTCTGGCTACAATCTGAGATTGGGAATAGGATAAAAAACCAATTGCTGCAATAATTCCCACAATAGTTATAGCAATAATAAGCTCAATTAATGTGAAGCCAAAGAAGTTATGAGTACGCTTCGCTTGTAGTTTGTTGTTCATTGACTTCTTTGTCTTACTATGATCTATGAACTCATAACTAATGAGCAAAGCTCTTGCATTCGCAAAAACTAATAGCTTAAATCTGGGCATTATATTAAGAATACCCCGAAATGAAGATGTTAGCAAGAATATTTCAGGAAAACTTTGCTGCAAGCTTCTGCCACTGTTTAAATCTTAAAATAAGTCTCTCATCAGTATCTAAAACTTTCTTGGCCTCTTCTAAATGGTGTTTTGCTTTTTCTAAATCTACTTCCCTTAATATTTCTGCCAGTTTCATATGAGCGCCGCTAACCCAGACTTTTAAGTTATAACTTTCAGAAGATGGATAAAAGTCCAGATCATTGTAAGAGGAATCTTTGTGGTCATAATCACTCTGACTTTGGGCATTTTGAAGGTCCAGGAGTGCCTGTTCTGCTCTTTCCAAACTGCTTCTATTACCATTTTTGAATTCGCAAACTGCTAAATGCAGCTTAATATCTGCCAAAGCTGCAGGCTTTGTTTTTGAAAGTGTTATCTCTCCTTTGCTGACTGTCTCCCTATAACTCTGGACAGCATTTTCATTCTCACCTAAATCCTCTAAAACTTTAGCTAAATTAAAGAGAGGCTGGACTAAAGCCTCATCACTGTTTAAACTCCTGGCAACTTCAACTGAAGCTGACATCTCTCCTTTTGCTACACTTAAAAAATTATTATCCTCAAGAGTTTGGGCTAAATGTCTTAAATTTAATGACCTCTCAGCTAAAATCTCTGCAAAACCAGAATAATCTTTATCAGACTGGTAAGCAATTAAGGCTTCATCTGATAATTGCAAAGCTTTTAGAAAATCTCCTTTTTCTCTTGCAATACTTGCTTCTTTGTGCAGTTTCCTTCCACTGGATTCTTCCATTAGAAAATTATTTTAACATTTTTGTTGTATTATAAATATAGATGTTTAAAATTCTTGTTCCATTAATTGCAGTAGCAGCAATTGCTCTATTTATAGTTTTTAAATCTGTTTTCTTGCCTGGTAAACCTGCAGCCAATCTTCAAACTCAAAATTCAACAAACTCTACTGCTTCATCTGTCCCTTTAACTCAGGCCCCATCCTCTGAAACAGCTCTTCCTGCAGCTTCTGCCTCACCCTCATTTCCTCCTAAAAATGTCACTTCTGTTGATGATTCAAGAATCAGGACAATAGAGACAGCTATAATTGATTTAAGAAGCCAGATTGCTGCTTTAAAAGATACAGCCTCACCATCTCCATCCTCAACCACTTCAACTTCTACTACCGCCTCTACAACAACAAAATCTCCGGAATATATTCCTGTTGGGGCAGGGGAGGCCCAAATGTCAGGGAATAACTGGACTACAATCCCAGGTTATGAGGTGACAATAGATTCTTCAAATTATTCAGGTTATAAATCAGCAGTTTTAGAGGCAAGTATAAGGCTAAACCAGCCAGGTGGAAGCATTCAGGCAAGGTTATATAATTCCACTGATGGTTCAAATGTATCAAGCACAGATTTATCAGTGACAACCACAGAATATTCACTTGGATCATCAGGATCCTTCAGCTTAGCATCAGGATCTAAAACATATAAGCTTCAACTTAACTCAACCAATGGCACAACATCATTTGTTCAGTCTGCCAGAATTAAGGTAAGCTTTTAATAAGATGTATCCTAAACTACTTGAAGCATGTTTGCTTGCTGCAAAACTTCAGCTTGAATTTTTTCAGAAAAATTTAAAAATTACTACAAAATCAAACCCTAAAGATTTTGTTACAAATGTAGATTTGGAAAGCCAAAAAATAATTATTAAGACCTTAAGGAATTCAACTCCTGACTCAGGGTTTATAGGGGAAGAAGAGGATAACAATATAAGTGTATTTGCACCCAATCTTTTCATAATTGATCCTTTGGACTCAACCTCAAGCTATATTGAGGGTCTGGACTCTTTTTGTATTTCCATTGCTTATCTTTTTGAGGGAGTCTTAACAGAAGGGATGGTCTATAAACCTAAAACAGATGAGATATTTTATGCAAAAAAAGGTGAAGGAGCATATAAAATAATTAATGATAAGAAAGTAGAGTTAAAAGTCAATGAAACTTTATTAAAAAATGCAAAAATTGGGTTTAACTCAGGATACTCAGAAGAGGCCAAAGCAAAAGTTACTGAGAATTTAAAAATTTTAGATCCTCAAATTAAATCATCAGAAAAATCAAGATCTTCAGTTTTAACAGCTATCCAGGTTGCAAAAAATGAGTTTGATTTAGCAATGTTTGGGAGGGTATTTATCTGGGATATTGCAGCAGTTAAATTAATTATAGAAGAAGCAGGAGGAATAATTACAGATTGGAAGGGTAATGAAGTTAAACTTGATTTAGAAAATTTAAAAAAAGAGTATCAAGTTTTAGTCTCATCTGATAAATTAATAGAAGAAGTTACTCAATGTCTGAACTAAAACTTCTTTTGATTTCTTTACTACCTAA
>MFDF01000023.1 GCA_001776785.1 Candidatus Daviesbacteria bacterium RIFCSPHIGHO2_12_FULL_37_16 | reverse complement strand
ACCCTAAAAGTGCAGCTTCTGTATGAGTTGGGCCAGTTTTTGGTAAGACTTGGGTCACTCCTAAAATCTTAGTTTGAATACAAAATGTTGATGTGTCTGAAGCACTCATATTGTCTTTTGATGCCCTAACAAAATTAGTAACACAATTTATAGAAAGGTTTGGTAAATCTTTTGCATTTTTTACCTTAACTCTTATTTCAAAAAACTTAGATTCATTAGGAGTGAGTTTATCTATAGTCCACCTTAAAATCTTGGAATTACTATCAAAATCTCCAGTCCCCCCCAAAAAGTCTACAAAATCAGGAAGGGTATCCTCAACTTTTACATCAAATAAATCCTGTCCGCCTGTATTTTTAACTTCTATCCTGAATTTAACTTCCTGCTCAGGTAAATAAGTTGCATCAGAAGATGAAAGTGCATCTATAAATTCACCTGATTGGGGATGTCTGACTTTTTTATCAATTGAAATATTTCCAGAAGGACAACTTACACCATAAACATGAGGACAAGATGTATCTGCTGAGGCTGTACCAGCAAAAACTAAACCTGCTACCATTGTTGCACCTGCAACAAAAGTTTTTAATAAATTAGTTTTATTCATATTATAGTTTTAAACTATATATCTTTAGAAATTATAAGAATTCTATGGGGCAGAATATATTCTATTGGGCAGAGTTTGTTATTTATACTATACTATTTTATATTTGTCAACCTATAATAAAACATTTAGGATTAGTTCAAACTTGGCCACTTTAGGACCTTAACACTACCGCATCCACCCCCACATCCAGTTTGTTTTAACTGCTCTGCAAATTTTGCTGCTTTAGCTTCTGCAGAAGCCATATCCTTATTTCCCAACACTGTTGCACCCCACTCTGAAAAAACTTCTCCTTCAGTTTCTAAAATTGTAATAAGCCCACTATTTTCATCACTGTCATAAAGAGGGTTTCCTGAAACTTTTACATCCCCTAAAATTACAGAATATTTAGAAACAGTTTTAGTTTCACCGGCAGTCATTTCAAATGAGGGTGGGGGGACATCTTTTGGAAAATATATCACCTCAACACTGCTGCAGCTTCCACCACACCCCCTAAGCTTCATATCCTCAACTACTTGTTTTAAGGTTACTTCAGCTGAAGCTAAATCAGAGTTTGGGATTACACTTGCACCCCAGGGAGTCTCAATATCTGCAGCTTCTTCAAATAAAACTGCCAGGCCAGTAGATGAATCATCATCATATAAAGCTTGCCCGTTAACTTTTATATCACCTGCCACCACCCCAAACTTCTCCACCCTTTGTATAGTTTTTGAAATTTCCTGGTAATTTACAGTCAATGTATAGTCTGAGTTGGGGATTGTTATAACATGAAGCTGTGCTCCGCCATCAAACCAGCTTACAAACTCATACTCTTTCCCATCTCTAATAAGCGGACTTACAGCTTCAACAGTTAATTTGAAATTAACAACAGCTTCTGTATTGTAGGGAATGGCATAAGGTATTCCATTCAGTTTTGCCACCATATTAGGAACACTTGAATTAATATTAAGACTTACTTTATTAGGGAAAACATTAGCTGATTTTACAGTTTTTAATCCTGAAGAGTCAGCAACAGTCAACTGTACTTCATAAAATGTATCCGCTGAGCGCTCTACTGAATCATTAATTGTAAATTGACCGCTTTTTACACCACTAAAATCACCATAAGGATGTGTGTGGGTTTCATGATGAAAAATAATCTTCCAGACAAATGCACCGGGAGCTAGATCTCCATCTTCTCTATCTTTAACATTGGCAGAAAATTGGATTACATCACCTGCATTATATTTTAATCCCTCACTAGGTTTAAAATCTAAAATCTCAGGTTGCAAATTTCCAACCTGGATATCAATAGAGGCTAACTGGCTTTTTAACTGACCATCACTAACAATAAGGGTTGCTGTATATTTTCCGGCATCTGTATAAATATGCTCTGGATCTTGTTCACTTGATTTAACCCCATCACCAAAATCCCACTCATATAATAAAGGGCTATTTTCAGGATCAAAAGATCCCTGGCTGGAAAACTGCACTTTTAACGGAGGGTCCCCTGAAATTGGATTTGCTGAAATTTTAGCAGTAGGTGCCTGGTTATCTTCTGAATAATAAATTTTTTGTAGAGATCCAGGAAAGATATTTAAAAAGTAAATACTTCCATCTCTACCTTCCCTAATAGCAACTACAGTACCAGCATTATCATCAAAACTTTTTTCAATAAAATTTCCATTTGAATCAAAATCTAACCTTTTAATAAATCCATTAACATAATCTCCAAAAAAATAGTCATTTTTAAACTCAGATGGAAAGTTATTACCATTATAGAATGCTCCCCCTGTGATAGATGCCCCATTTGGTCCATGCCCATATTGATAAATTGGGTTTATAAAACCAGGTGTACTACAAACTCCTTCACAATCAGGCCAGCCAAAATTGCCCCCACTGCTTATTAAGTCCACCTCCTCAAAAAAATCTCCTCCCACATCAGCAACAAAAGCTACCCCATCTCCCCTAAAATCAAACTTAAATGGATTTCTAAGTCCATAGGCAAAAATTGACTGGACTTTGTCAGTCTGTCCAAAAAAAGGATTGTCTGAAGGAATTGACCCATCAATATTAACTCTGTGCAGTTTCCCATAAGGGCTTGTTAACTTTTGAGGTTCTTTCTCTACATTTAGGGTATTGTCTCCAATAGTAAACCAAAGTTTTCCATCACTTCCAAACCTTAATCCTCCTCCAATGTGCGTCTTACCATTTGGGTTGGTTGCAGTTTTATAAAGTATAACCTCGCTACCCGCTGCCATAGTTCCATTTGATTCAGTAATTCTGGAAAGGTGGTATTCAAGCGGATTATTATTTACATAAAATATATAGATAAACCTATTTTGTTGATAGTTTGGGTCCAAAGTAATTCCTAAAAGTCCCCTTTCTCCCTGCTGGTTAACAGCAATTGGGCTGTTGGTAAAATTACTTACTACCCCGTTGCTTACAATTTTTATATTCCCGGATTTCTCAATAACCAATATTTTTCCATCCGGAGTTTCAACAAAATCAGTAGGTTCATTAAATCCTGATGCTACCTCAGTCTTAAAAAAGGATTGTGGAAGTGCACGAACTATATTAGGCTTCAAAAAATTAGGGATTGTAATCCCTAGTAAGAATAAAAGCAGTAAAAATGAGCTGATAAATCTAAAAACCTTCATATTTAGAACTATAAGTCTAGATAAGTCTGGTATTATATAGTTATAGGATATGAATTACAAGTATTAGAGCTTAAATTATCCTAAATAAATTAAGTTTTTCTTTGTTTGGGAGAATATAAGTTTTAACAAACTGTAATTGTAGCTGTTTCTCCATTTGAGGGCTTTTTGCAACTCCAAATGAGCAGCCCCACTGGCAATAAACCTCTGCATATCCTTTTATCTCCTTTATACCAGCTGGTACAGGTTTTCTGTCAATTAAAATATCACTGCTGCTTATTAACACCTCTCCATCCTTTACTAAACAGGATTGGCCTGGAGGGGAAATACCCAAAACAAAATCCCTGCATAAGGTTTGTTTATCAGAATAAACATAAGTTTTAATTTGGTTAAGTGCTTTACCATTAAGTAAAATTGGTGACCCCAAATCATTCTCAACTATTAAAATATAATCATTTTCTTTTAAAAATTTGACCATCTCAGCTTGGATTGGAAACTGATTGTCATTATATCTTTCTTTCAGAAAAACTATATCAGCTGTAACTACATTTAAATTTGTAAGGCCTGATACATATCCATATGTCCTTAAATTGCTGGGGTTAAAATGCTCCCATTCAGAGACAACCAGCACTCTGTTATTTTTTGCAGTTAAATTAAAGCTTTTTAGATCCTCAATTACCTGATCCATAGACCATGTATTCAAATCCACTTTTTTAGATAATAAGTTATTGTCCTCAATTACATTAAATCTTCCCAGTATTGGAATATTAATAGGATATTTAAAATTTGTAAAAAAACTTGGCCTGAAGCTAAGTACCAAAAAATAGCTAATCATAAAAATACTTAAGAAACTAAGCATCAATATCCCAACAGTTTTCATTCTTTTGATCAATAAATCTAAAACAGCTAAAACTATGAAAAATACAAAAACTAAAAGATGCATCGTAAACCTTGAATCTTTATTTCCCAATAAACTAAATATTAAATAGTTAACTAAAATCATAGAGATAACAAACCATTTAAATTTGTTTTTTATAAACAAGTAAATTGGCAAACAAACTAAAAAAACTAGCGCAGGTATTGGGGTTACCTGATCCCTAATGAAAATGTTTAAATAGTCCCTAAAATTTTCTAGCTGCCAAATATTTTTTCCATCAGGATTTGAATGGTCAACACTATAAATTTTCCCAAGATAAAGCAAATCATTTAAATTTGATAGGTACCAAGGCAAAGTAACCAGTCCAAAAACTATCATTCCCAAAAAAGCGTTTTTTAATTGTACAATTTTGCTTTTCTGTCTATAAAAATTAACAAGCGTTAAAAATGCCGGGACTGATAAATAAATAAGTCCTGTCCATTTGGTCATTCCCAAACATCCTGCTGCTATAAAAAAGTAAAGAGTTGGTTTAAGTTTTTTAAGGCATTGGGATTTTTGAAAAAAATATAAGCTTAAAAATAAAAATCCAACAGATGGAATATCAAGCATTAGTTGTCTTGATTGGTTAAAAAATATAGGGGATAAAGATACAAAAAGTGTTGAAAAAAATGCAATAAAACTATTGCTTATATTTTTAAGATATAGATAAATTATTAATAGGGTAAATATAAAATAGATTGTCCCTAAAAACTGTCCTATTTTAATTGAAACCCCAGTAAATAAAAGGATTAATGCAGATATTGTGTGTACTAATATTGGGTAATAGTTAGAAACTTTTAACACCTCTAGAAAATCTAAACTCTTAATTTTTTCTAAAACAGAAATTGAGATGAATAAGTGATTAGCACTATCCCAGGGAAGGGGGGCATTATTCAAATTTATCCAATATAAATTAGTAAGGGCGTGTACACTAAATAGCAAAAAAAGGAGTAGTGTCCAAACAGTTAACTTTTTCATACTTTTTTTGCATAAACTATTAATCTTTGCCAGTCTGTTCCAGGGGGCCAGCAAGTCTGCATCACCAAATCTGCCTCTGTTTGATGAATTAACTCAATTTGATCTGGATTGATAATTTCTCTTGAAGTTACTTTATATTTATACTCCTTACTATTTAAAAATATGCTCACATCATCTCCTTCAACTAAATCTTTCAGAGCATAGAACTTTGCATTGTATTGAACTACGTTAAAAATAGAGTCAGTTGAGTGGGAAAAAAGATACATTGGTCCACTCTCATATGGCAGGTATGAACCCTTTGCATGTGCCACCCCATTTTGCAGCTGCTCTTTGTATTCCCTCTCATTAGTTGAATCAACAAATGGAATAATATTTGATTCAATATTAATTTTGGGAATAATTACCCTAAAGTCTTTAATTATAAACTTTTCTCTTTCCCTTTGGTCCCTGGCATTAAATTCAGCTAAGCTCTCCCCGCTCCATTTTTTCTCAACCACTTTTGTTGCATTTGTTACTTCTTTTGGAGAATTTCCCATCAATCCTGGAGTAAATATCGGAAGTAGGACACTTGCTAAACTGACAAAAGAAACAACCAGTAAAACTGTTGCAATGCTTGGATAAAATTTACTTACTTTTGGAAACTCAATACTTTTAAAACTTCCTAAAATTTTCTTATCCCATTCCAAAAATTTCTGGTTAATCTTTTCAAATCTCATTAACTTATTTTTTCTGGTTTTTTTTGAAGCCTTTGCAAAAACTAATGACCCGCAAAATTCTAAACCCTCACTTACATCAAAAAGGGTAATTACTTTACCTGGCTGATAGTATTTAATAGTTGCCTGCATGTTAAAATTATTTTTAGGCCTGTAGTATAGCAGAAACATTCTCATGATACAAACTTCTCTATCTGGTATACTTTTTATATGACCAAAGCCAGGGTTTTATCATTTAAATATGCAATTGAAGGCATCTGGACTGCGCTAAAAGATCAACCAAACTTTGTCTTTCACATACTGGCTACAATAGTAGTAATTTTATTCGGCTGGTTTTTTCAAATCTCCACTCTCGAGTGGATTATTTTAACTCTAACTATTGGAATAGTAATATCAATTGAACTAACTAATACTGCAATTGAGGAAGTTGTAAACTCTTTTACAGATGAAATTCACCCATCTGCCAAAAAAGCCAAAGATGTGGCTGCAGGAGCAGTGCTTGTAGTCTCAATCATGGCAGTAATTGTTGGACTTTTAATCTTCTTACCCTATTTTATCTGAATATCATTACACACCGGTGTGATAACTTAATTTAACTCATCTCCCCAGCTATCTCAGATAATCTGGTTTGAAAATTTACTAAGTCCTCTTGAAAAAGAAGAAAAGTGTTTCTTTTTCTTTCTCCATTTTCTCCAACAAAAGAAGATTCATTGATCTTTATATATTTTTTATCATTGGAAGCTAAATAAATATCAAAAAAGTAAGTTTTCTTCCCGCACTTCAAAACAGAAGACTTAATTGGCTGTTTCTTTTCCATTCTTATGCTCACCCCCTTCCCTTGTCCCGCGAAGCTTTACGCGTAGTGGGACTTCGTGTCGTTTTCCCAAATCTGCTCTTTTGCGATACCGAAGTTAACAATATAATAAACCGAATATTACCCCAATGTCAATTCTATCAAACTATATCAAGAATACTTCTCAAGCAAGGTCAATACCCTATATTCATTTAATCCCAACCCATTACTTTTCTTAGAAGTTTTTGAAAAGTGGGGAATTAAAATATGCTTTTCATAAGTGCTTAAAACTGTTGGGTGAATATAATATTTTCTGCAAACATTTGGGGTATTTCTTAAATGACTAGCCACAGTTTTAACAGTAGATGCAATATTTTGCTTTAGCCCCTGTTCATCTTCAAATGACCCTAAAGAATGCAGAGTAGTTGCCCCCAAAACTGTCCCTCCCCAAGTCCTAAACTCTTTTGCAGTTGTTTCTTCTTTAGTTATTTCATGCAGGTACTCATTAACATCCTCTGAATCCACGACATGTCTTTTCCCCTCCTCATCAATACACTGAAACAGCTGGTAGCCAGGAAGCTCAATACATTTTTTCAAAGTCCTGGCAACTATTGGATTAGAAACTTCTACTAAGTGTTCAATCCCGCTTTTACCTTTAAATTCAAACCTGACTTTTATACCACTCACATCCACATGCCTGTTTCTTAAAGTTGTCAATCCAAAGGAATTATTATCTTTAGCATACTCCTCATTTCCTACCCTGATAAAAGTATGTTCCAAAAGCCAGATTATTGTAGCCAAAACTTTTTTCCTCAAAAGCTCTGAAACCTCCATATCCCTCCTAACTTTACTTCTAATTTTTGGAAGGCTTTGGGCAAATGGAACCATCTTGGAAAATTTATTTTCCTGGCAAATTTTTATCCACTGCGGGTGATAGATATACTGCTTTCTTCCCCTATCATCTATTCCAGTTGTCTGAAGATGAGTATTTTCAGATGGAGAAATCCAGACATCTTTCCAGGCTGGAGGAATATTTAAACTCTTAATCCTTTCCAAAATATCCTGGTTTCTTATTACACTCCCATGGACATCAATATATTTAAAACCCTTACCAACTCTAAACCTCTTAAATCCTTTTATGGAATCAGAAACATACCTAAGGTTTGCTTTTTTGGCTTGTTTTATTAAATCAGGAATTTCGGGCATTGTTTAAATTGTATATGTGTTGAAGGTATAAATAATATAGGGACAATCTCATCTTCATAAGCTCAAGCAAACTAATCCTTTTACAAGCTTCAGCTAGAGAAGTCTTATCTTCATTAGTTAGTGTTAACTTTTGAGAAGTAAAACCATACATAATGGAACTTTTATTCTGGTTATGTTCTATACCCAGAGCGTGTCCCAACTCATGGGCAAGCGTATGTGTCAGCTCATTTTTGCTTATATTAAAATAAATATCTATTTTCTTATTGGCAGGGTCATACAAACCCTCCTCTGGTTTTTCTGTAATAGCACTGTTGAATGTATTTATAGTCTGATTTAAATTCTTTACATCTGCATTATAAGAACTGGTTGACCTATTTAAGGTTTTGGCCATCTCATTTAAACTTTCTGCTTCAGCTTTTAATGCATTTTGTTCCTCAACAAGTCTTTTATATTCATCCTCAGGGGCCCCACCTTTTGAATTCCAATCTTCAATCTCGCTATTTAATTTAGTAATTCTATCCTCAAACTTCTTTGATCTTCTCTCAAACTCTGCTATTTCTGGATTAATCTCACTTTGTTTATCTTCCAACTTACCTTTGAGTTGACTGATTTTTGAATTTAACTCCTGCCTCTCATCATAAACCAGGTTAATATTAAAATCTGAAGCTTTATCAAACTCATAAAGATTTTTAATCTCACTTTTTTCCCATACATCTTCAGCCTGCTTAGTATAGTTTAAAAACTCATCCTCACTTACTCCAAACTTTGGATCCACTGATCCAATTTTATAGGTAAAAGGCTTATCACACTCAGAAAAATAAAAAGCTTGTGTATATGAATTATATCCAAGTCTATGTGGAATAACTAGAATACTTACAATTACCAATAAAATATAAATCCAGATATGTTTATCCATAAACTAAATTTTACCAAGATTTCACTACCAACTTCCACTTGCTCCTCCGCCTCCTGAACTTCCTCCTCCAAACCCTCCAAATCCGCTCCCACTACCTCTGCTTCCCCAAAAACCTCCCCTTGTGGATGTCCAGTCAGTTTTAAATCCTCCCTCTTTCATCTTTTTGAAAACTCTTGAAAGTAGAAAATCTAAAATTAGCCCGATAACTCCAAAAAGCAGTGATCCTACTATACCTACAGCTACACTCGCAAGGAAAACTCCTACTAATATCCCAATTACTCCACCTACAACTCCTCCCAGCCAAAAACTGGTTGTCCTGGCCATATAGGCAAACAAATAAACTATTAAAATAAATCCAAAAAATAAAAACTCTAAATTATCAAATATAAACCCAATAATTTTAAAAACTTTTGAGAAATCCTCAGGCTCATTAATTGGATTTTCTATCTGTTTAATAATTGCATCCACACCATCATTTATTCCTCCGGCAAAGTCATTACTCCTAAATTTTGGGGCTATAACATTCCTAATAATTTCCCCTGCTTCCCCGTCAGTAATAAAAGGTTCCACCCCATAACCCACTTCAATCCTCATCTTCCTATCGTCTGTAGCTGCTAAAAATAAAACTCCATTATCCTTATCTTCCTTTCCAACCTTCCAGCTTTCAAAAACCCTGACTGTATAATCATCAATATCCTCATTCTCTAAACTGCTGGTAGTCATTACAGCAATCTCATTAGTTGTTTGTTTTTCAAAATTGTTTAACTTAGCTTCTAAATTAGTTTTTTGCTGCTCTGTTAAAACATTTGCAAAATCATTTACAAACCCTGATGGTTTTGGGATATCTTTTGCAAAAATTAATGATGCAGATAAAAATAGAAGTAGAAAGGTTGCTAAAAAAACTTTAGCAAAAAGTTTCATCAAAATTCAACTTTTGGAGCATTCTCTGACCCACTGGATGATTCAAAATATATTTTAGATCCAAAACCAAAAAATCCTGCAAATACATTCCCTGGTAAAGTTGAGATTGCAGTATTGAACTTCTGGACCAGTTCATTGTATCTTCTTCTTTCAACTGAGATCCTGTTTTCAGTCCCAGCCAACTCATCCTGAAGCCTCAAAACTGCCTGATCACTTTTAATCAGGGGATAATTTTCAAAAATTGCGATAAGCCTTCCTAAAGACCCTTCAACTTCATTTGCTGCTTTTACCTTATCCTCAGGAGTTTGGGCTCCTGAATAGTTTGCACGGGCATTAGCAATATCAGAAAATATTTTTTGTTCCTGGGCCATTAAACCCTTTACAGACTCAACTAAAGTAGGGATTAGATCAAACCTTCTCTGATATTGGACTTCTACCTGTTTCCACTGTCCCTCAATTGCATTAGTCTGGGTTATAAAAGAGTTGTAATACCCCATTGCCATCAGGGCAAAAATTATTAAAAGTGCAGCAATCCCGCCCAAAACTAATACCAAAGGACTTTTCATATTTTCATTATATCAAATGGCTAGTCTCTAAGTAACCCGACTTTTACTTCTTTCCTCCTTTAACCCAAAAGTCATCCTTTTTATTCTCAAACCACCAGTCATTATAATTAGTTTTTAATATGACTTTAGCCAATTGTTTTGCTGAACTTGTTTTAAGTCTTTTTAACAAAGGAGGTATCCAGTCTTTTGCCTGTACATTCCCATAATATTCTCTTCTCTACCCTAAACCCACCTCGGGCGTGTGCTAGCTTGACACCTTGGGATTTTACCCTACTTTATAGAAGAATTATGTTGAGGAGAATTAATTAGCCCACATTTTTTGAAATGCTTTTTTATAGGAAACCATATGAACCTAGATTTTGTAAGTTTCTATTTGTTCCCTTTTCTTATCCTTTACTATTTTAGTACACCCCACCGAATGTACATTTTAAGACTTAAACAAAAACTCCTAGATCTCTCTATAGTTAGATCTACCTATCGTTAATATCCCTACTTATATAAGTAGTACTTCTATATAACGAGGGTTATGAGTTATCTTTTTATGTACTCTTACCTACTCTATCCATTCTAGGCTGGATAGGGGTATTAGAGTCTTTATTTGAAGTGAAATTTAGAAAATCTAAAAAGGCAATAATGTACCTTCTTTTACTTAAACAGTATCTAATTAGAACCCGTTTGAATCTTTAACTCGACTAAGCAATTGTTCAAAAGTTGCTTTTTCTTCATTTGCAACATTCAACCCTTCAATACCATCTTTTTTAGCACTTAAAAATATTAGTGACGTAGCGTAAGAGCTTAACTGCAATGATAGCTCTCTTTCATCATTTGACATACTCGTCTTTATTTTCGGAATTCTATCTCTTATGGATGTTATATTTCGAGTTATAGAGCCATATTTTGGAAAATCCTCATCCTTAACGTCATCATATACTTCAACATATCCTAGTTTCTTATACATATCTTCGTATTGACTCTGTAGATCAATAAGCTCTGAATAGATATCACTGTAAAGATCAAACTTTTCTTTTGTTATTGCTTGCTCTACCTGTGTATTTACTTGTGGAGTTTCATTTTTAGAGCCTCCTCTACTGAACAGAAATGAGATAGCTGATAATGCAACAAATCCAACAATTAACCAAGTAAATATTTTCTTCATACTATAGCTTGCATTATAGCAAGAATCAGATGAGTACGCTATATAAAATCCTATGAGTACTCTAGACAATATGAAGAATGGGATTATCTTTTCAAACTCCTCAAACGGAGACAGAAAATAAGAAGCTCAGAAGGGAATTCACCAAAAGGCTGAGCGAAAGACTGAAAGAGGTGAGAAAAAGTAAAAAGCTGACTCAACAAGAATTAGCTGAAAAAGCTGGTTTACACCTTACTTATGTAGGACATTTAGAGCTAGGGAAGTATCATCCTACTGTATTTGTGATGTGGAAAATTTCAAAGGCACTGGGGGTTTCAATGAATGAGCTTACTGGATTTTAATCCAGATCAATTATCAATTACTAAAGTAGTTTTGAACTGCATTAAATAAAGCCTCAGCTTCTTGTTCTAGTCTATTACTATTTTTAATGGCTTCATACTCATCACTATCTGTTAAAAAGAATCCTTCTGAAATAGTGGACGGCATTTTGGATTTAAGAAGAACCCCTGAAGCGTAACGGGAAATACCATTGTTAGGCAGATTTAACCCACTAGATGCTGTGTTTACCACCTCTCGTGCTAATGCTACATCTGACTTCTTCATATATAAACCTAGTGAGTAGTCTGTATCTGGATTTGTTGAGCCATTATGATGGATTGAAACAAGGATAGAGGCATTTTGTGAATTGCAGAAGTTGTACCGATCTGCATTTGATAAATCCCTATCATCCTCTCTTGTCATATAAACAACGTAGTTAGCTGTCTGTAGTTTTCCCTTTAACAATTGGGCAACTTGCAGATTAACGTCTTTTTCAAACAAATCATTATTAGAGGTTCCTATTTCAGAACCACCATGTCCTGCATCTACACAAACAGATTTGGCAGTTGGTGTCGGAGTAGGTGTTGGAGATGGCTTAGCAGCAAGTACAGGATTTACCAAAGAGGCTAAAAGTAATGTAGAGATAGCAAGTACTAGAGCTTTCATAAATGTAGTCTTAAAACATTATGGCAGATTTAGATGAGTACTACAATATTGTAAGTGCTTTGTAAGTGAAAATTTAGTAAAATACACCTATAGAGAACTAAGAAAATTATGAAGTTTGGAATCAGAATGCCATCTCTAAAGCGTAGAATTGCAGCAAGAACATCTTGGAAACGATATGTTAGGCATAGTATGGGCTTGAAAGCTCCTAAGGGTATGGGAATACTCACAAACCCTAAGAAGGCACTATATAACAAAGTGTACAACAAAACTTCGGTTAGCGTAGATGACTTATTAAGGGCTCCTAGCCATAAGAGCAACAACTCCTCTGCTACTCAACGCTCAACAATAGATAACCAATACCCAACTGGCATAGAAATTTCAAATACTGGCAACATTATTAGAAGCTCAAGCAAGGCTTTAACTGTAACCAGTAAAAATTTTGAGGAATTACGCAAACAAATCACGGATATTTACAATCAGCGAGTAGAGCTACTTAAGAAACTCAGTTCTGCAAAAACAAAACAATTTTTTATAACTCTTGTGCATTTTGGAAGTTATCTAGTCATTGTAGGGTTTTTCTATAAGAAAATTGCAGACGCTAGGAAGGCTCAACAAGAAGTTGTCATAGATTTAGAAAAACAGGTTTCAGAAACTTTTGTACAGCTAACTTTTGCTGATAAATCACAACTTGAAAAAAGCTGGCTCAATTGCATTGATACTTTCAAAGAGTTGATGGATAGCGAGAAGATCTGGGACATTACCTATGCTGAGGGTGTAGATAGAGTAAAGACAAGGACTGTTGCTCAAACAGCTACTAAAAGAACTCCTATATCAAAAACTGATCGAGAAATTGAATTTGTTAAGAGCGACTTACCTCATTTATTTTTACCTAACACAAATGGCCCCGATTTATTCTTCTATCCCACATTTTTACTTCTTTTTAAAGACAATCAAGAATTCGGCATATTCGATCTTAAAGAAGTAAAAGCCACAATGAAACTTTCTGGGTATGTGGAAGAAGAAAGCGTACCAAAAGATACAGAGATTATTCAACATACTTGGAAAAAAGCCAATAAAGATGGTTCTATGGACAAAAGATTCAAGGGAAATTATCAAATTCCTATTGTTAAATATGGCGATATGACTTTTGAATCAGAGGGCGGGCTTGAGGAATCATTTATGTTTAGTAACTTCGATGCCTTCACGGAGTTTGCAAAAACATATGAGTATCATGTCTCGTTATTAGGCAAACTCTAATATGTTTAACTTTTTTAATAATACGAGAAAATTTTGCAATTATGTACATGCTGGAAAAAAAATTTGCACTTAAAATATCTACCATACTTGCTAGTTCATACTATAAAGACTGGATAAACTACTTTGAAAAGGTTTTAAGAGCCACAAGAAGTAAACGACATAAAGATAAAAAGGACGTACTACTAGCTTTACAGTGGAAGTTAGCGAAATTAGAAACTCAACTCTGGGATTTGCTACGAGAAGGAAGAGGGAAAGCAAAAACACTTCACGAAAAAACTAATTTAACTACAAAAGAACAAAAGGACTTAGACGGAATAGAAAATCACATTCTTATACATGAGCAACTCATACGAATATCTCGTACGATATGCGATGGCATAGCATGGAGAAATTTAGACTATAACCGAACATTTTTAAATTCATCTGCTAGAGGATTTGGTGCTGGTAGTGTTGACGCCAAAAGCAAGGAATTTAGAAGTGAACTTGAATGGGCTTATAGAATTTCTAAAGGACTAAATAGTTTAGTAATACTTAACGATCTAACAAGGTTTCTTAGAATTGGGGATATTACTGAGATTAATGAAGGGATGGCCTTTATTCATGAAATTAAAAAATATGGCAAAGATGTTAAAAATATATTTACTCTAAAGAGAGTAAAAGGGAAAGCAAAAATCAGTAGTCAAGCAAAACGATTATTGGAACTTCAAAGAATTGCTTTTGCCAATAAAGCCAAGATTTATGGAATAGATATAGGGACTAGAAAAATTGACTTAGATTTAAAAACCAACGTAGTCAGAATTAAAAAACTATTTCGTGAGTCAGAAAAAAAATTTGTAGTTTCAGAATATGTTGATGACTGCATACATGTAGAAGTAACCAACTTTAAGGCAATAAAAGAAAGTAGAAAACCTATAGATATTGAAGAATTAAAGAAACTATCACCTAAAAATAAAACAAACGATCTTGTACTCATTCATAGCAATTGGGATACATTTTATAGTGATAAAAAAGGCAACTTTGTAAGATCTGCTCCACCTTATTCTATATTTCCACTATCAGCTAAAGACTGTTTGTATTTGATGTCGGGATACTACTTAGTTAAATGCACACTAAACGTAACCAAATTAAAAGAAATTTTAAAACAACACAGCTGGGAAATAGAAGAAAGAACTGAAGCAGATTTGGATAAGCAAATTGCAGATTTCGAGAAAGAGAAAGACACAATGTTCACAGTTAAAGAAGGTTTATATACTCATGCTCCTGACGATGGTGGTTTATTTACCATTAGACGTGGGCCATTTAGTGTAGCACTCGACACAATGCTATATGCAAGGCTAACTATGGAGTACCTAACACTAGATAGTTTTCTTAATATTCTTGAAGAAATGTATAAAGTCGCAGCACAAAGACAAAGTAGTGATGCATATTTCCCAAGATTTAAGAATGAAGCTGAATTGTGGAATTAAATTTTATAGAGTATGAAATTACAGATAATAGAAAAATTGGACATATTTTTAAAAAATCATCCCTTGAAGGAAGAGTGTGAGGTGGTTTATTTTCTAGTTGAATTAAGAAAACTACTTGATAGAGAAAGAGAGCAAAATCAATCTGAAAAATATACCCTAGTCCGTTTCCATGCAGATTGGATTGTGCATACAAGAAAGGATCATATTACAGTGGCAATGAAAGAAATTATGGGCAAAATAGATGAATCTATAGACACATATCCTAAAGATGAAAATATTGACTTCCTCCTATTACCAGAATTCAAGAAGGAATTAGCAAGTCTATTGGAAGAATATAGCTTACCTCATAACTTTTGTAGTAATGATGAAGAATGGCTAAATTTTATGGTTGCATTAACATCTGCTCTTGCAGATCAACCAATTATTAACCCTACTCCTAATATTGCTGAGTTTCGTTACATTGACTTAAAAAAGGAAGGCATCATGGCTAATATAGACTTTAGAGGTACTAAAACTGGAAGTAGTATCACTTTAGGGTTCGGATTATAACTTACTTCAGAGCAAAACAAGCGAGATCAAAAGCAAATGAGAGATCTTGATAAACTTATTGTAAATTAAAGCTGTGCAGATGTATAATACAAATACTTCTGCCCTGAATATATGGGCAAAAAAATCGCATTTATTCTTTTAGGCATTATCGGAATTCTCCTTATTGTAGCTTTTGCTGGTTGGCAAATCATTAAAGTTTCCCCTCAATATTCTGTTTACCAAATTTATCAGGCAACGAGTCAACACGATTATGAGAAATTTAAGAAATATGTTGATGTAGAAGGAATATCCAATAATGTTATTGATAAAGCATTGGCACAGGCAACAGAATCAACCGCAAAAGACACATCAAATAACGATCCCTTTTATCAACTAGGCCAAAGTATTGGACTCGGACTCATCACCTCAATGAAACCTCAGCTCAAGGAAAAAATGACAACGGAGATAAAAAAAGCCGTTGAAGAAGGTACTTTTAAAACAGACTATAAACCAAAAAATATAGTTGGGTATTTTAATACAGTTCAGGCTAAAAAAGATGGAAAAGTAGCAACTGTAACCATCAAGACTCAAGGTAAGGACGATTTGACTTTTAAAATGAGAGACTTGGGTGGTTACTGGCAAATCTTTGACATGGAACTTCCTGTACCTGAAGCAGATGCTACAAAATCACCTACTGAAACTACCTACCAAGCAAAATATGGAGAAAGAGTAGATATTGGTAGGGGATGGTATCTAACAGTTGAGGCACCCGCAGAATACAAACCCACCGGCTATTCTACTCCAAAAGAAGGCAATAAATATGTTGCTGTAAAAATAACATACGAGAACACCACCGATGCACCAGATTCATATTCAACATATAACTTTAAACTAAAAGATGACAAAGATTTTTCATATAGTGATACCTCTGGCGGAAAAGATCCGAGAATTGACTCAGGAGATCTTGAGGCAAATGGAAAAGTTACTGGGTATATGACATTTGAGATACCTCAAGATAATGAACCCAAATCGCTTGTGTATAGCGGATCAAAATCTGTTGTATTTTCATCTACTCAAAAATAAATCCTTCCCTCAACATTAGCCACATCAGTAACTTAGCAGTTTTCTTTTCCCCTTAGTAGAATGGTAAACTTAAGATCGTCAAAAACTTAGTGTATTAGGGTTAACTTTATGTAGCCGTTAGTAATCATATTTTGATATAATAAGTACATTAAATCCCTATGAAATTAGCTATTGTTCTATCTTCTAACAATCCAGAAACAAACTGGAATGCGTTTAGGCTTGCAAACTTGGCATTAACCAAAGGTGATACTGTTTCTGTTTTTCTTCTCGGCGAGGGTGTGGAATATGGCCAAGTAAGCTCTGCTCAATTCAATATTAAAGAACAGGTTGAAAAGTTCTTGTCATCAGATAAGGCACAGATTATTGCCTGCGGTACTTGTTTAACGCTGAGAAAACAAGGAAGCACGGAAGAGTGTCCTGAAGGCAATCTTGAAGACTGGTATCGCATCGTTTCCGAAAGTGATAAAGTTCTTACCTTTTGAAAATGAGCAAATTATGAAAAAAGCACTACTTATTTCTGTTCTTTTATTTACTTTGTTACTAACTCCATCTTCAATTTTTGCTCAAGGAATGATGGGTAACTGGACAAGTTCATCACCATCTGCAATCTCTGATGACCACACTGCTCGTGAAGAACAGGAAGGTAAAGAAACTTGGGAAAAACTACAGTCAAAACAAATTGAATGCAAAAATCTCACTGATGAGCAATATGGTTCTCTCGGCGAGTACTTCATGGGACAATCTATCGGTGATACCCAAAGGCATGCACTCATGAATCAGATGATGACCAGTATGATGGGTGAAGAAGGCGAAGAACAGGCGCATATTGCGATGGGGAAAAGGCTCAGCGGTTGTGAACCCGATGCTCAAGTCCCTTCAAATGGAGTTGGTTTTATGCCAATGATGTGGATGATGGGAGGAGGTGGCAATCCTATTATGGGTTATAACGGCGGTTGGGATAACATGATGGGCTGGGGAGGCTTTGGGTTCGGTTGGATATTTATGATAATATTCTGGATCCTTATAATTCTTGGTGTCGTGGCACTAGTTCGCTATCTGGGCAATTCAGGAAAATCTGTAAAAGATGATAAAACACCTTTAGAGATTCTCAAAGAACGATATGCTAAAGGAGAAATAGACAAGAAAGAATTTGAAGATAAGAAAAAAGATTTGGCTTAAAAAACGTTATTTTGTCGATAATGTTTTATTCTTTTTTATTTTGATACTATAGTCACGGCTAGCCGTACTTTGTTCATTTCCTATGCTTTAACTAACGACTACCTATGTGCTTTACAGTTATTGATACCTCATATTCCCTGAGCACTATTTGAGTTAATGGACTGCCAATTCGAACACTACAGCTTAAACACAATCCGTGTTTTAGCACATCACCATCACCACATATCAAGCACTCGTCATCTAGTATAGAATTAGCGAGTTTATTTTCAAAGTTTCTTGAATTTACTAGAGATTTGTATTTATCAGCATCTTTTTTCTCTTTTAACGTAAGTTTTTCTAGTAATGTCATTTAATATCACCTCCAATCCGATTTTAATCATTGATTATTTATCTCCATGTTTACTTATAGACTTTAAGATAATGGTAAGAAATCACCCTTTCATTGCTAAAATGTAATATGTTGTAATCACTTTTAACATATTCATCTTCAAACCAATCATCAATTATCTTTTTATACTCATCTAATACTAAATCTCCCTCAACAAAAGGCATCTCATCCAAAGATAGGAACCCATCAACAGCCCGTTCAAACTGTATTGGTGTTATTCGCGGATGAGGCTTATCAAAACATTTTTCATAGGATTCAGCATAGTATTGTATGGCCAGATTTATTTCTTCATATATACTAGGATTTTTCTTTAAATGGTTTTGTATTGTATCTGTATCTTTTGTTTCGTTTTTCTGTAGAGAAAAACCATTATCATTATTTACTCTATTACTTATATCTCTACCACTATCTTCAATCCTTGAATTGATAGGTATCCATCTTTCGATGGCTACGGGATACAGTTTTCTTTGTATTATTTGTTTCTTATCGTTCCTTATGACTTCACGCTTAAGTAACTGTTTTTTTACCAGTGAACTTATAATGTTAGATGTACTTCCTCCCGATAGGCCAAACTGCTTACCGAGCCATTTATTAGACGCGTAACAATATCCGCTTTTTGTACTAAGCCCGATTACCCTACCCACAATCAATTTTTCATTTGAGGTAAGATCACGTCTTGATACTATTGTTGGTGGAATTAAACACCAGCCTATTCCATCTTCATATTTCATTTTCATATTTATGTCTGCTATCTATTGACAGGATATGAGTACTTCTCTTTAAATTCTTTGTTGTACCTCTCAGCTTCTTCAACATCAAAATCTATTCTAGGCTTCAACCTAAAACTTTCGTATTTGCTGTTCGGAGAAAGTGAAATTGTGATCGTTGTTCGAGGGCATACTCGTGCTGGAATTACATAAATAGCTATGGGAATTAGAGGATCAATGTCGTCATCATAAACACAGCATATGTAATATAAGACATCGTGTCTCTTTTTCTTTACTCGAAACGACTTTCTTCCTTTACTATGTGTAGATTTTATGTTGACTTTATTTTCATACCAAAGTCCATCGAATTTATTTTTATCGTCAATTTCTCCAAAATCCTTAAAGTGCTTTTTAAAATAGGGAAAATCCATAATAAAAAGCTCTGCTAAACGTCCCCATCCAGAATTATTATTGTAGAGATAGAGTAAAGGAATTCTTGGAATATGGTAAAGCCTCATGTACTTTATAACAGTTACATTTGACATACCCAGTTTTTCAGCCATTTTATGAGTTGTTCCCAATTCAAAATGGAGCTTTCTTAACATCTGCTCGTCAATATTTTCTTTTTTTATCTTCATATTGCTTTTTTACCCTTATTCTTTTTGTTTTCCGCTTCCCATTCTTTACGAATCTCTTCGTAAACTTCTTTGCTTATCTCTTCCCCATTCAAACCATGCTCATTGATATACCTAATAAACCCCTCTGTCAGCTTGTATTCGCGATCAAGCTCCTCATCAATTTTTTTCTGCTCCCGCTTGATCTTGTTTAGTTCTTTTTTACCAAGTTGAAACATCCGATCAATATCTCCCCACCAACCAAAATGGGCTTCTATTTTTGAAAGATCCTCCAATCTCTTTTGTATCTGACAAGCCAAATTAATATAGAACTCATCACTTGTTCCGAAAGTGCGAGCGGTCTCACCCCAAATTGCATAACCAAGACTCACATCCAACACATAGTATTTAAGTGCTGCCTTTAAGATTGCTATTTCTGTCTCTGTCAAATTGACTTCAAAGGTTCTGTCTACTTGTGTCATTTTTATCTCCTATACTCCTGAATGAATACGAGTTTTGAGCTCGTTAATACTTTCAATTAAGTCTCTTGCGTCAACTTTCAATTTGTTATTCCAGTATTGTGAGATTATGTTTTTAACATTTTCTTCTGGATCATCGAACACAAAATTGAAAAAGCGTTCTGTGGTTTTTTCTAGTCGAATTAGAGGTACTCCCGCAGTTTTAAGGATTACAGCTTGATAGAAATCATTACATTTATACTCTTTTGGTTTTTCCATATTTGGTTTTTCCATTTTGTATTTTTTCAATAAATTCTTTTTCTTTTCGTGCCTTTACAGAAGCATGTAAAATCTGGACAGCATGAACCACGTTATCTATTACCTTCTCTTGTTGTTCTGGTGTGAGTTTTGAAAATGGCTGACTTTGCATGTCAACCAAAGTTTACAAAAAGAGGATTTGTCTAAATTTATATAATGTTAGACAAACAATTATTTGAAGATAGGATTTAGCTGTAAGGTGTTAGTAGTAAAAATATAGAATTCTTTATATTCACTAACTTGAGCAATTTTTTTATTTATCTCCCGAGCTGCACGATAAACCTTCATTTTCTTAGCCTTTAGATTATCTAGATTATCCATATGCCACTTATTTAATATCTCATCCCATTCCCATGTTTTCTTTTTAGAGGCTCCATTCTTAAGAACTACATTGCATAATTCAAACTGATCTGTATTTTTTCTTATCTTACCTAAAGTATTACCACTTACTTTAACCTCACCAGTCGCATCATCAAATGTCACGATTTTTTCTTTCTGAGCAAATTTACTATTTTGAACATCAAACATTTCTATAAACTTATTGAGGCCGTCAACGCTAACTAAAATTGCTGCATGTCTATCTTTCTTAGGCCCCCATGAGTAAACAGTAGGAACTCCACCCCAATAAGTAGCCTCGTAATAATATTTAGGTATTTGATTATCTTCTAAGTAATCTTTAGCGAGAGCTTTTGTAAAAATAGGATCTACGAAATTTATTTCTGGCAAGACTTGCTTTACCCAATCATCATTTTCATCAACATTATCGACGTGCCATTTTCTAGTGTTTATAGCCTCTATTACTCCATGTTTTTCTAAAAATACAGGCGTCTTGTCTTGTTTGTAGCCATATATTGTTGCTATTCCTTTAAGTTGGAAAGAATCTCTTTTATCTCTAGCAATATTTACTATTGCTCCTTTTTCTTCTGGCAGTAGCGAATTAAGAATATTTTTTACTAGTCTCAGAGAATCTAAGATTACATCATTATTCATATTGCATTTTACATTTAACTATGGTTAACTTAGTATAAGTTATGGTAAATAGTAAATCAACTAGTTTATTTTCTCCTTCAGATCCAAATACTTGGGGATATCTCTTAACACTTGAGCAAACAGCAAGAATTCTAGGGGTTAGCAATTGGACTTTAAGGGAATGGGACAAAAAAGGAAAGCTTGTAGCTATTCGTGTAGGTTCCAGAAATGATAGACGCTATAGAAAAGAAGATGTCTTGGCTTATTTGAATTCAGTAGAAATTAAGTTGAAGAAATAAATTGTTCGATTAAATGTAATATGGAAAATAAATTTAAAATTAGAGCTGTTATTTACGGAAGAGTCTCAACAAAAGAACAAGCAGACGGCAAGGAATCTATCCCCGATCAAATAAGAGTGTGCAAAAAAGCCATAGCCGATCACGGCTGGGAACTGGTTGAAGAACCCTATATCGACGCAGAAAGTGGCCATTTAATGGAAGAAAGACTAGGTTTCCAAAAACTCATGCAGGATGCCCTTGCCTACAAATTCGATCTTGTAATAGTAAAAGATTTTGATAGATTTGCACGAAATAAATCACTGGCTACTAAATCTAGAGATGAGCTAAAGAAGATATTTATACAAACGTATTCGCTTGCAACCCCTGTTGAGCCGAGAGATCCAAAACTTTACGATCCTACAGATGACGACTTAGGCATAATGGTAGAAGGCTTCAGTGACACCATGAACGAAATCGAAAGGAATAAGATCAGGCGTAGAATGACGATGGGTAAGGTAGCTGTAGCAAAAGCTGGAAAGATACCAAACAACGTGCCCTATGGTTATAAAATTATTCGTTGGATTGATGATAAAAATAAAGTTCAAAGAAAAGTTGAGGTTGATGAAGAAAACGCTAAAACTATTCGCTGGATATTTGAAGAATACACTAAAGGAAGAGGGGCTTTAAGTATTGCCTTTGCACTCACAGAAAAAGGCATAAAACCTCCAAGAGGTAAATATTGGAGAGCCCAAGCGATCAAATATATGCTTCAAAACCAAACTTATACTGGAAAGGTACTTTGGGGTTGGAGACATGCAGACTATGCAAAAAACAAACAACGAAAGTTACGAGATCATAAAGGCATTGTTGAAGACGGAATACACAAAGCCATTATACCTGAAGAAATATTTAAGCTCGCTCAAAAGGAGAAAAGGATTAGGGGAAACTCGCAAAAAGGACGAGCAAAACAAAGCAGAGGTTTACTTACAGGCATAGCAAAATGTATTCGTTGCGGATCAGGTGTAACTTATCTTACCCGCCACCACAACAGAAAGAAGAAAAATCCGAAATGGAATGATACCACTACTTATGAGTACTTGTGCGGAGGCTACAAGTACAGTGGAATATGCCAACGAAGGATTATGAGTGCAACAAGGCTTGAAGATTTTGTCTTGAATCAGATACGCAATCTCGTAAACAATCCTACTGCCAGAGAAAGGCTTATATTTGACAGAAATATTGCTATTACAGATAACCTTGAATCAGATTACAAATTAGCAGCTAAGCACCTCGCAGATATCGATAGAAGACGTGAGAGAGTCAAAGAGGCATACGAGGCGGGTATTGACTCTATAGATGTGTATGCGGGCAATATGAAGCGTCTGGAGGAAGAGGTAACTAAATACCATGTGGTAACCGATGATTATCAATTTAAGGTTCAACAACTTAATGAGCGTCGCAAAGAGCTAGAGAAATTTACTAAATCCCTAGATGACTTCAATACTTTATGGGATAGTTCGGAACTTGAAGAGAGAAAACATGTACTACGTATGATAGTCAAAGAGATCAGAGCAGGAAATGGAAAAATTGAAATAGATTTTCGATTCTAGTTATAGGATTGTAGAACAACCTATCCTTGCGGTTCCCTATTTAGATGGCACTTCTTCCACTTAAGCCCTGATCCACAGGGACAAGGATCATTCCTGCCAATTTTATTTTGTTGCAAACCTCCATCTTCTCTATAAACTTGCTGGGCAACAACTTGCCCCCCTCTTTCAACAGTTACTTTTGTAGTTGGTGATGGCTGTTCAACTACTACATCTGGTACAGATTCCAAAACTTGTTCAGAATGACGGGAGGGTTCAGGTGTTGAATATGCAGCATCATTACTTGACCCTTCTACCACAACCTTAGTTTCCCCATTATTTGTATCTTGTATCTTGTCTCTTGTCTCTTCTACTTGCGGCATTAATTGTCCTACTTCTTCCATCAAAGTTTTCTCATCTAATGCTTCTTCATGCTCTTCCAGAGCTTTATCCAGATCCACCACAGGCTGGGGAGCAATTGGATGCCTGTGCTCTACTGAAACTTTAAAAATCCTATGGACTACCTCTGAATCTACATTTATAAGTAATCTCTCAAATAAATCAAACCCTTCTTTTTTATATTCAACCAAAGGATCCCTTTGGGCATAACCCCTGAGCCCAATCCCTGCCCTTAGATCATCCATAGTATCTAAATGCTCAATCCAAAGTGTATCTATAGTATTTAAATAAACAAATGTCTCCATCTGTCTTGATATATCTTCTCCCACCTGTTTTTCCCTTTGCCCATATAAATCTCTTGCAAGCTTAATTAAAAATTCAGTTATATGCTCAGAATTTAATTGTTCTACCTGTTTTTGCAAATCTATTTTAGATTTATCATCAAAAGGAACTATGGTAGACATATCCTCAACAATTTTTTCAAAATCTACTCCATCCTGGGAATTTGCCAAAACTACTCCTTCAATCTCTTTATCAACCTTCTCAAGTATCTGCTCTTTCAAGGAGTCTGACGACTGACGACTGACGACTGACGACTGACTTGTTGCTTCTAAAATTTGCTTTCTTACCCCATAAATAATCTGTCTTTGCTGATTCATCACATCATCATATTCAACAGTGTGTTTTCTGATATCAAAGTTGTGACCCTCAACTTTTTTCTGGGCCCCTTCAATTGCTTTAGAAACAAGAGGATTCTCAATTGGTACATCCTCAGGCATCTTTAAAAAGTTCATCACTTTTGCCACTTGGTCCCCTCCAAAAATCCTCATTAAATCATCCTCCAATGAAACAAAAAACTTAGAGACACCTGGATCCCCCTGCCTTCCAGACCTACCCCTAAGCTGATTATCAATCCTTCTGGACTCATGCCTTTCAGTACCAATTACATAAAGCCCCCCAAGCTCTGCTACCCCCTTAGCCAACTGGATATCCACTCCTCTTCCTGCCATGTTTGTAGCAACTGTCACAGCACCCTTGGCTCCTGCATCTGCAATAATCTCAGCTTCTTTTTCATGATTTTTAGCATTTAAAAGAGCATGGGAGATCTTCTTTTTCTTTAAAAGGTCAGATAAAAATTCATTTTTTTCAATTGATGTAGTACCAACTAAAACTGGCTGTCCAGTAGCATGAATTTTTTCTATCTCTGCTGCTACAGCTGAATATTTTGCACCAATAGTTTTATAAATTGCATCAGCATCATCAATTCTTATCATGTCCATATTAGTAGGCACAATAATAACATCCAGTTTATAGATTTTATGAAACTCTTCTGCCTCTGTTGCAGCTGTACCAGTCATACCTGCAAGTTTTTCATACATCCTAAAGTAATTCTGGAAAGAAATGGTTGCCAAAGTTTGGGACTCCTGCTGAATTTGCACACCCTCTTTTGCTTCAATTGCCTGATGAAGCCCCTCTGAATATCTTCTCCCAGGCATCAGCCTTCCGGTAAACTCATCAACAATAATTACCTCCCCATCTTTAACCACATAATCTTTATCTATCTGAAAAAGTGTTTTGGCTTTTAAAGCTTCCTCCATATGATGTAAAGAAGAAAAATCTTTCTCATATAGGTTATCTACCCCCAAAATTTTTTCAATTTTTAAAGTCCCATGCTCTGTTAAATGGGCAGTCCTTAGTTTTTCATCAATTACATAATCTGTATCTGCAGATAACTTATCTATTATCTTTGTAAACTGGATATATTTGTCAGTAGCTTCCTGGGCAGGTGCAGAAATAATTAAAGGGGTTCTTGCCTCATCAATTAAAATTGAGTCAACCTCATCAACAATTGCATAAAAGTGGCCTCTCTGGTTTTGGTTTTCCAAAGAAAGGGCCATGTTATCCCGCAAATAATCAAATCCAAACTCATTGTTAGTCCCATAAGTTATATCTGCATAATAAGCTTCTTTTCTGAAAACAGGTTTTAAATGCTTAAGTCTTTTATCACTTACATCCTTTGCAGAATATTTTGGATCATAAAGGTAAGCTGCATCATGAACTATAACAGCTACACTCACCCCAAGCATGTGGTAAATTGGCCCCATCCATCCAGCATCTCTTCTGGCCAAATAATCATTTACAGTAATAACATGTACCCCTTTACCTGTTAATGCATTCAAAAATACAGCAGGAGTGGCAGACAAAGTCTTACCCTCACCAGTTCTTTGTTCAGCAATCTTCCCTTCATGCAATGCAGCTGCAGAAATAAGCTGGACATCAAAGTGCCTCTGGCCTAAACTTCTAAAAGCTGCTTCCCTAATAAGTGCAAAAGCCTCAGGCAATAACTTATTTAAATCCTCACCACTTTGAGCTTTTTTCCTCAACTCCTCTGATTTTGACTTAATTTGAGAATCTGTGAGTTTTTTAATTTTAGGCTCTAGGGAATTAACTTCCCTGACTGTATTTGCAAGCCTTTTCACTTCTCTCTGATTAGCATCAATAAGTTTGCTAAATATATTTAACATGGATGCAATTATACCTAAAAATCCATCAATTTCACAGAGCTGGCATAAGGTAGCGAAGTCAGAATCAATAAAGTAGTCGGTGAGCAAGTCATGCAGTAGTTCGGTGACTTGCTCACCAACAGTGAGGGATCCGGCCCGAACGGTACTTTATGATCTGACGAGCGACCTTCACAACAGACTACGTAATTTAACTCTTGATAACAGACATACAAATTAGCTACACTAAAGGCTAAGGAACTGCCCATGGACCCTAATAATCCTAATTCTAACAACCCAAACGATCCCAATAACCCACCCTCTGGATTTAGCTGGCCTTCTACCCCAGGTGGAGGGTTATCACAGGCACAACCCCCAGCCACTCCTGCCTCTGACCCAACCCAAAATATAACTGCATCTCCACAAACACCTATCCAGCCAATCTCGCTTGATATACCCTCATCTTCTTCACCAGATTTACCTGCTTCAACAGGTTTTTCTGCACCCCCATCTTCTACCATTGATCCAGCTCCTCCATCTAATCCTCCCCAAAGTTTTGGATCTACACCACTGGACTCAACCACCCCACCTGCAGCACCACCTCTTGATAACTTAACTCCAAGCATTCCCTCTCAACCAGCATTTTCAGGTACAATTGATGGAGCTACCCCTTCTGTCAACCCTCTAACTCCTCCTGAAACAACACTTCAAGAACCTCCAGCACCAACCCAGCCAATAGCTCCAGAAGTTTTTGCACCAGATAATTCCCAAACTCCAAATATGCCTCCAAATCTTAGTCAGAGCTTAGGATTAGGGGGAGCTGAACAACCTGGATCTACACCTCCATCACCTCAGACTCCAACTGAAACTGCACCCACAGACCTTTCCCACTTAATATCAGAAACGCCTCCCGCAAATAATCACAATGAAGTTTACACTCCACCCATTGCTCAACCAGAAAATTTAGTAGTCCCCTCAAATAATACTCCTGAATCTATTACTACATCAGGAAATCACTTCAATATTTCAAAAATATTGATAATTGTTGGGATTATTGTAATTTTAATAGTCTCTGGATTATCTGCATACTTTATCTTAGGAATAGGCAAACCTGGAGCCCCATCTCCAGCTTCAATACCAGCTCAAGAAGAATCTACACTAACTAACCCTCCAGCTCAAGTTCCCACTCCGCCACCGCTTCCTCTCCCTTCAGTTCCTCCAGCCACAACTTCCTCAAGCCTGGTAACACCAACCCCTACACCTTCTGGTACTTCAGCAGTTGATCTTTTAAAACAAAGACAAAGCTCTTCAGCCAGTCCCACAATCCCTCCTGGTCCTCCACTACCTTCAGTTCCCCCACCTAACTAATGTTTGGATGAAATTTCTGAAAAACCAGTATAAGGGATTAAAATATCAGGAATTTTTATAGACCCATCTTTTTGCTGAAAATTTTCCAAAATTGCAATTAAAATTCTAGGGGATGCAATAACAGTATTATTAAGTGTGTATACATATTTTATATCTTCATTCTTATATCTCACTTTTATATTAAGTCTTCTTGCCTGCCAGTCAGTCAAATTAGAATTAGAATGAGTCTCCCCATATTTATTTCTGCCAGGCATCCAAGCCTCTATATCATTCATCCTGTATTTGCCTGCCCCCATATCTCCTGTAGAAGTTGCAATAACCTGGTAGGGAATCCCTAAATCCTCTAAAATCTTTTGGGAAATTTCCTGCATCTCTTTAAATAATTTTTCAGATTCATCCAAATCAGCTGAACAAATAACAACTTGCTCAACTTTAGTAAACTCATGAATCCTATAAAGGCCCCTTGTATCTTTACCATAATCACCAACCTCTGATCTATAGCATTGGGTCATTGCAGCAACTTTAACAGGCAGGTCTTCCTCACTTAAAGTCTTACCCATAAAGTATGCAAGCAAAGATGGTTCAGAAGTACCTGTTAAAAACACAGGTTTTTTAATATCCTCACCACTATCTAATTTCCCAGGATTGGCAATCTGGTAAATATTCTCTTTCCCAAAAGGGAAATGGCCTGACCCTTCTAAAACTTCCTCATGTACTAAAGTGGGGGGGACCATTAAACTAAATCCATGGGATAAAATCCTATCCATAGCCAGCCTTAAAATTGCCCAGTGCAAAACTGCACCCTCATTTTTTAGATAATATCCCCTAAATCCAGAGACCTTTGCACCCTGTTCCAAATCCAAAATATCTAAATTCTTCCCAAGTTCTATGTGGTCTTTAACTTCAAAATCAAAGTCAGGTTTATTTCCCCACTTATAGATTACCTCATTATTCTGGGCATCTTTTCCAACTGGTGCATCAGGGGCAGGAATATTTGGGGCTAAAAGCATAAGTTCTCTAAATTTTTCCTCAACCTTTCTCAATTCATCTTCCAACCCATCTAATTCACCTTTTACCTTTTTCCCAAGTTCTATATTCCTCTCCTTTGCAGCCTGGTTTCTTTGTGCCCTTAAATCCTCAACTTTACCAAGCAATTCTCTCCTTCTATCATCAAGTTTTAGTAATTCATTCACATCAAGCTTAATCTCTTTATCGAGGACTGCTTTTTTAACTAAATCTGTGTTTTCTCTAATAAAATTTATATCTAACATATTTGTACTTCTCGACTCGCTCCGCTCGCTCGAAGAAAAATTCTTTTTTGTTCGACCTTGTGGAGAACTACAATATTACAAACCCAGCTCAGATGAAATTCCTTTCATTGCATCTAAAGCTATCTTAACAAATTCTCTTAAAGGAATCTCTAATTCTTTCTCACAAGCCAAAATTTGGTCTCTTCTTGCACCTGCTGCAAAATTAGCTTGTTTAAATTTCTTCATTACAGACTCCACACTAACAGGTGCAAGTTTTTTATCTGGCTGTACCAAAGCACAAGCTGTAATTAACCCTGACAGCTCATCAGCTGCATAAACTGAACTCTCAAGCAAATTATCCCTTCCCTCTTTTATTCCATCGTGGTGAGCTTTTATTGCAGAAATCATCCTCTCATTGTTAACCCCTTTTTCTCTTAACTTTTCCTCAGTCACCAAAGTATGTCTGGTTGGGTCTTTTTCTATCAACTCATAATCTGCATCATGTAAAAGCCCAACTATTGCCCATTCCTCTTCATCAAATTCATCCACTTTGGCATCACCCCGGGGGTGCGGGCCAGCAGTAACCTTGCTTCCACCCCCGGGGTGGACACGGACCCGCTCTTTTAAATATTTGCACAAAGCCCTCATAATAGCCTCCACAGCTACTCCATGTTTCCTCAAATTAGGATTCTTTATCATCTCAGTCATTAAGTTGTACGCCTGTTCTCTATTCATAAATCATTAATCTTTAATCATTTTTTCCTTTCAGGTTTTAAAGTTGGAAATGCTATCACATCAGAAATTGATGGGGAGTTTGTCATCACCATTATCCACCTGTCTATCCCAGGACCAATCCCAGAAGTTGGAGGCATTCCATACTCCAGCGCTTCCAAAAAATCCTCATCCATTTTTTGGGCTTCTGGATTTCCCTTTTGTTCTTTTTTCTTTTCTTTAACCCAGGCCTCTCTTACCTGGGATGGATCATTTGCCTCTGAATAATTTGTCCCCATCTCCATCCCTACAACATAAATATCAAAACTCTCAACAAACCTTAGATCATCAGCTTTCTTCTTAGCTAAAGGGTAAAAATCTGCAGGATAATCATAAACAAAAGTTGGCTGGATTAACTGCGAAGTACATTTTTTCTCAAAAATCTCAAGTAAAATTTCCCCATCAGTCATATAATCTTTAATCTCTACCCCAAGTTTTTTAGCAAGAGTTGTAGCTTTTTCTAAAGTATCAATGCTTGAAAATTTAACCCCTGTGTGCTTCTTAAATAATTCCTCAAGTTTTACTCTTATCCAGGGTCTTTTAAATTCTAAAACCTGGCCCTGGTACTCAAGTTTAGTACTACCAAAAACAGATTTTGCAACATACTCAAACATCTCTTCCACCAAATTCATATTATCTATATAATCTGCATAAGCCTCCATTGTCTCAAGCATGGTAAATTCAGGGTTATGGTTTCTATCCATCCCTTCATTTCTAAAGGTGTGTCCAATCTCAAAAACTTTCTCAAACCCACCAACAATTAATCTTTTTAAATAAAGTTCATTGGAAATCCTTAAGTATAATGTTGCATCTAAGCTGTTGTGATGTGTTTTAAAAGGCCTGGCTCTTGTTCCACCATATAAAGGTTGGAGTACTGGATTTTCCACTTCAAAATATCCCTTTTCTTCTACTAAAAATTTTCTTATTGCATGAACTATTTTTGACCTTGTTTCAAAAGTTGTCCTAACTTCTGGATTCATAAGTAGATCCAGATATCTTTTCCTGTTTCTTTCTTCAATGTCTTTAAGTCCATACCAGGAAGAAGGAAGGGGAAGTAAAGATTTAGTTAAAATTTTATAGTCTTTTACCTTAACAGTTACTTCACCAGCCTGGGTTTTAAAAACCTCACCAGAAACTTCTATAAAATCCCCTAAATCTAAATTTACTAAAAAATCATATTTTTCCCCTGGAAGATCATTCAAAGAGAAAAAAAGCTGCATTCTACCACTGGCATCCTCTAAATCTGCAAAAGTAATCTTTCCATGAGGACGTAGGGATCTTATCCTTCCTGCAACTACAACTTTTCTGCCCAAAATTCCCCTGGCTTTGTGTATCTCAAAAGTCCTCTTAGCTTTTGCAGGGTAAGGATTAACTCCCAGCTTTTTAATATTATTGAGCTTCTTAATTCTCTCTTTTTTCAACTGATCTAATGCCATGCCTAAAAGTATATCTTTTTTGAGGCTAAATTGCTATAATTGACCTGCGCCGCGTTCGTCATTAGAGTTTGGAGTTTACTCTTTGACAGCAATCAAAAGAGTAAACGGAATACTCGCAGACGGACAAGGCGAGCAAAGCGAGCCGCGTTCGTCTAGTGGTCCAGGACATAACATTCTCAATGTTAAGATCACGGGTTCGACTCCCGTACGCGGTACTTACAAAATTTATTGGTCCTTGTGACCATTAATTTTGTAATAACTGTGTTAAGAGAGAACAAAGATCTTTGATCTGGTTCGTTAGTCCTGAGCGAAGTCGAAGGACTAGGATATCTTCCGTACGCGGTACTTATTCCAAAATTTAACGAGAAGAAAAATCTGTAAATTGTACAACAGGCTCTTTTTCTACAACTTCTTCCTTAACAGGGTTTAGATGAAATGAATCTATGGGCACATCCTCTCCCCAGGCAACCTTCAAAAATGACTTAAGGATAGGTTTTGGATTTCCATTTTTGTCAAAAATCCCATGATCATCATGCATCAGATCTGAAAGACAATAATAAGCAATAGGAATACCCCTTTTTATATAGTAATTCAAAAGAGCAAAAGAGTACTTAACTGCTTCATCATCAGTATAATTAAGGTGATTTACCCCTGTTTCTGTAATAAAAACTGGAAGGTTTATTTTATACCTTCCTAAAGCAGAAGCAGCGTCAGTAAAACCCTCATTAGAAGAAACCTCAGGTGTATCCACTCCATACAGCTGCACTGCAAAGGCATTTACATGAGATAAATTAACCCTATCTAAATAATAAGAATCACCAGTACATACACCCCCGGCTATTAAAAATCTATCTGTAAAGACTTCCCTGTAGGATTCAAGCAAATTATTAAATACTTCCTGATACAGCCACCAGCTCGCTTCGCTTTCTACTCTATCTTCAGTTGGGATATTATCTGGCTCATTTCCAATTTGAAGTGCAAAACGGTAACCACTATATTTTTCAGCATAGTATTCAGCTGATAACTTAAATTGATTACTGCTAAGAAGGTTTTCATCATTCCAATCACCAACTTTTATGCTTTCCTGCCCTATTACACAAACAGCCTCTAAACCAACACTCTCTAATTCTCTTAAATAAGGTCCAAAGTCAGTATGGGGATTTAGGACTAGCCTAACCCAAGAAGCTCCCAAATCTTTTATAAATTTTGCATTGCAGTCAACTAATGCTGGATTTACATTAATTCCCAGATTTGAAGAAGGATCAAAAGAAGGAGACTTCTTAACAATAACATTGGGAACCTGATACTTATTATTAGCCTCAGAGATTCCAGGAAGAATGAGTTTTGGGGCTATAAAAGGGGCCACACTAATTGCAGCCATTCTCCTAATTGCCTCTTTTCTGTCTAAATGCTCCATCATTTATCTCTGGGCATTCAGTATAAGATATCACTACGCGTTTAAAGAATAAATAGTCTTTTTCAAAAAATTAATGTGATCCTATAGTTTCTTTATTCTCTCAAATCAGGTATAATATCTATTCTGGGTAAAATTTATGAATATTCGTAATGTTGCAATCATCGCCCATGTAGACCACGGCAAGACTACTCTTGTTGACTCTTTGCTGCGCCAAACTGAAACCAAACTCTCCAAGGACTTAAAAGACACAAATCTGATAATGGATTCTAATGAGCTTGAAAAAGAAAGAGGCATTACAATTTTCTCCAAAAATGCTTTAGTAAATTATCTTGGCACCAAAATTAATATTGTTGACACCCCTGGCCATGCAGATTTTGGAGGAGAAGTAGAAAGAGTCCTAAAACTTGTTGACGGCTGTTTACTCCTGGTTGATGCAAAAGAAGGCCCTATGCCTCAAACCAGGTTTGTTTTAAAACAGGCTTTAAGTTTAGGATTAAAAATTATTGTAGTTATAAATAAAATTGATAAAGCAGATGCCAGAATTGAATATGTTATAAACAAAACCTTTGATCTTTTTATAGAACTTGGTGCAGATGAAGACTCTGCATATTTCCCAATTGTTTATGCCTCAGCTAAAAATGGCCTGGCAGGTTTAGAACCAAACTTAGATTCAATGACAGATATTACCCCAATTTTTGAAACAATTTTAAAAGAAATCCCTCAACCATCTGGAGATCCGGAGAAACCACTTCAAATTTTAATCACCTCCACCTCATATGATAATTTCAAAGGCAGAATTGCTACAGGTAGAATAATGAATGGTAAAGTCAATGCAAACCAGGATGTAATCCATATCAACAGGGATGGGCAAAAAGCAAAATTCAGGTTAACCTCCCTTATGACTTTTGAAGGATTGGATAGGATTGATGCCAAAGAAGCGTTTGCCGGAGATATTATTGCCCTTTCAGGAATCCCTGAGATCACAATTGGTGAAACCATTGCAGATAATTTAGATACCCAAGCTCTTCCTCTTTTATCCATAGAAGAACCCACAGTTAAAATGACCTTTGGTGTAAACACTTCACCATTTGCAGGAAAAGAAGGGGAGTTTAAAACATCCCGTCAAATTGCAGAAAGGTTGTTTAAAGCAGCTGAAGATGATGTTGCTCTAAAGGTTAAGGAAACAAGTGGCGGATGGGAAGTTTCAGGAAGAGGAGAACTGCATCTGGCAATTTTAATTGAAAGGTTAAGAAGGGAAGGTTATGAATTCCAGGTCTCAAGGCCTCAGGTAATAGAAAAGCAGGAAAATGGTCAAACCCTTACCCCATTTGAAAAAGTTTATATAGAAGTACCAGAAACATATTCTGGAGTAGTTATGCAAAAGATGGGTTTAAGGCATGGAAATTTACAAAACATGACAAATGATAATGGCACAGCCACTATGGAATTTATAATCTCAACCAAAGAACTTTTTGGATATAGGTCAGAATTTATTACTGACACCAAAGGCCTGGGAATTATTAATACAAACTTTTATGAATTTGCCCAAGATCCAGGTCAGTCTTTCCAAAGGGATAATGGTTCACTAGTTGTCCATGAAAATGGTGCAACCAAACTTTATGCCCTTACTGGTATCCAGTCCAGAGGAACACTTTTTCTGGGTCCAGGTGTTACAGTTTACAAAGGTCAGGTAGTTGGGCAAAGCTCAAGGCCTGGAGATATCTCTGTAAATGTAGTTAAAGAAAAACAACAAACTAATCACAGATCCTCTGGAGAGGGAGTTTCTGAACACTTTAATACCCCAAAACTCATGGACCTGGAAGATGCCCTGGAATACATTAATGACTCAGAATTAGTAGAAGTCACCCCAAAAAATGTCAGACTCAGAAAAATAGACCTAAACGGAACTAGATAAAAGTTATTTCATTTTTGAAGCTGCTTCTTGAAATTCCTTATAAGTCTCTATAACTCCCAACATTTTAGGATTTTTCTCTATAAAAGCTTCAAGACCTTCCTCAACAAGTCCAGCTAAAGCGCGATCCCTACTTCTATAAATTTTTGCTGCAACTAAAGCATCAATACTAACATCTACTTCCTGACTTAAATTTCTACAAAGGATTGGTTTACTTTCAAAGGGAAAAGAATTCTTGATCTTACTTTCCATTTATTTCATTAAACTTACCAGAAGAAGAGCTACAATGTTTGCTACTTTGATCATGGGGTTTATAGCAGGCCCGGCAGTATCCTTATATGGATCTCCTACTGTATCTCCTGTTACTGCAGACTGGTGAGCAAATGAACCTTTTCCCCCAAATTTTCCTGACTCAATATATTTTTTAGCATTATCCCAGGCAGCTCCACCAGTTGTCATAGATAAAGCTACAAATAACCCTGTTACTATAACTCCCATCAGCATTCCCCCCAAAGCCTGCTGCCCCAAAAACAGTCCAACTAAAATTGGAGCTAGAATTGGAATTAAAGTTGGAAGAATCATCTCTTTTTGTGCAGTTGCTGTCACAATAGATACACAAGCGCCGTAGTCAGGCTTTTCCTCATAAGTCATTATCCCCTTCATAGTCCTAAACTGTCTTCTGACTTCTTCTACCACTTTGGCTCCAGCTTTTCCTACAGCCTCCATAGCTAAACTTGCAAATACATATGGCAGTGCACCCCCAATGAAAAGTCCCACTAATACCATTGGGTTTGCCAGATCAAAAACCACTGCACTCCCAAGTTCCTGCTGGTATGCTGCAAATAGAACCAATGCAGCCAGTCCTGCAGATGCAATTGCATAACCTTTAGTTACAGCTTTTGTGGTATTCCCAACTGCATCCAAAGGATCAGTCACCCCTCTTACTTTCGCAGGAAGCCCACTCATCTCTGCAATTCCCCCAGCATTATCAGTAATAGGCCCAAATGCATCAATTGCTACAACTATTCCAGCAAGTGAAAGCATTGCTACAGCAGCTAATGCTATTCCATAAAGCCCTGCTAAAGAGTATGCAAAAAGTATAGCAGTGCAGATTAAAATAATTGGTGCAAATGTGGATTTCATAGACACAGCCAAACCTGCAATCACATTTGTTCCATGTCCTGTCTTTGAAGCTTCTGCTATATGCTTCACAGGAGAATACTTTGTACCTGTGTAGTATTCAGTAATAATCACCATCCCACCTGTAACTAAAAGCCCTACTACTGCAGATAAAAATAAATTAAAGCTTGAAAAAGGTCCACTTTCTCCAATTAAACTATTGGTTATAAAGTAAAAAGCTCCTGCTGCCAAAACAGCTGAGATTATCAGACCCTGATACAAAGCCCCCATGATTTTGTTACCAGATAATCTGACAAAAAGAGTTCCTATTATTGAAGCATAAGTTGCCCCTGCCATTAGAGCAAGTGGATAATTGACTATATTTTCCCCCAAACCTGACAAAGTTAATTCCCCTAAAATTATTGCAGCTACAGCAGTTACTACATAAGTCTCAAATACATCTGCAGCCATTCCTGCATCATCACCAACATTATCACCCACTAAATCTGCAATCACACCAGGATTTCTTGGATCATCCTCAGGAATCCCAGCTTCTACTTTCCCAACCATATCTGTACCTACATCTGCTCCTTTAGTAAATATCCCTCCACCAAGCCTGGCAAAAACAGAAATTAAAGATGCACCAAAGCCAAGTGGCACCAAAGCTGTTAGATCACCTGTGTATTTATAAAACCCATAAGTTGCAAAAAGCGCTAAACCAACAACCAAAAACCCGGTTACAGTCCCACCTCTGAAAGCCACATTAAAAGCCTGGGATAATCCATCTTTTGCAGCTTCTGCACACCTGACATTTGCCCTCACAGCAATAAGCATTCCGATAAGGCCTGCAATTCCACTGCAAACTGCTCCAACCAAGAATCCCAGAGCGCTATTTAAACCCAAAAACTGATAAATCAGTGCAGCTAAAACAACAGCCACCAAAGAAACCACCATGTATTGCCTGGATAAATAAGCTGCTGCCCCCTCCTGAATTGCAGAAGCAATCTCTTTCATTTTTTCATTTCCATCAGGAAGTCTTAAAATAAGGTAGGATAAAATAAGTCCATAAAGTGTGGCAGCTCCTGCAGCCCCCCAAATAAATATATCTACAAAGCTTTGTAAATTCATGTCTTTAGATAATATACAAAAAAAATCCTGTCATTGCGAGGGTCAACTTTGACCCGAAGTAATCTCTACTGGCGGTAAATCTACACTATAAGACTAAGTTTAGTCAAGGGGGAGTTAGCATTTAATATCCACATCTTTTTCATATAACTTCTTTGAATCATCTGTATATCTCTTTGTTGAATCATAAATATTTTCACTTCTAAATAGCATAACTCTTCCTCTAAAACTCCTCTTAACATGGATCGTATCTTCTATAGGCACTTCAGAGTAAAATTGACTGTGCGAAATAACCTCTGCTTTGTTGGATGAACTGGCTGTTGTAACAACGGTTACACCTTCACTTAAATCATTAAATGGCCTAAAACTTATCTTAATAGCAACATGCGTTCCTGCTTCACCATTTTCATTAGTACAATAGGCAATTATACTTGGTTCACTTTTTAAAAAGGAAAATTCAGGCCTGGTTTTTAAGTAATCAGCTGCAGCTACCCCAAAGATTGAAGCAAAAACTAATGCCCCGCAAAGTGCAGACAATCCAATAAATCCAGCTTCTGCGTTTCTAAGTAAACCTTCTTTCCTCGGATCCAATTCTTCTAAATACTGAACCTTACGCTTTCTGTATCTCCTCAGCAAATCAAGCCTCTCATCAAAGGTCAATTTTCTTTCACTCATGTTGGGAATTATACCCTGAGGATAATTACTATGCTACAGCTGGTCTTGGGACTACAGGTGATCTTTTTAAAGAACCTGGTTTTGGAGATCTAACTAAAGCTAAGTCTAATACTTCATCCATGTGTTTTACAAAATGAAACTCTAAATCAGTTACCACATTCTCTGGAATATCCTCTAAGTCTTTTTTATTATGCTCTGGTGCAATAACCACTTTAACCCCTGCTCTGTGTGCTGCCAAAACTTTTTCTTTAAACCCCCCAATCTCTAAAACCCTACCCCTTAAAGTTACCTCACCAGTCATAGCCACATCTTTCCTGACAGGAATCTTAGTAAAAGCAGAAACTATTGCAGTAGTTAGTGCAATACCTGCAGATGGACCATCCTTTGGTACAGCACCTTCTGGTACATGTACATGTACATCTACTTTGTGGAAAAATTTCTCTGGCAATCCCATTCTAAACCAGTTTGTCCTGACATAACTCATTGCAGCCTGGGCTGACTCTTTCATCACCTCACCCAGCTGACCAGTCAGCTGCACTGCACCTTTACCAGGCATTAGGGTAACCTCAATAAACATCACAGATCCTCCAACCTCACTCCAGGCAAGCCCTGTTGAAGCACCAACCATATCTTCAATCTCTGCAAGCTCAGGGATAAATTTAACAGGCCCTAGAAGTTTTCTTATTTCCTGCTCAGTAATCTCATATTCTTTTTTAATCTCACCCTCTGCATATTTTCTGGCAATTTTCCTAACAACTGCAGACAGTTCTCTTTCTAAACCTCTTACCCCTGCTTCCCTGGTATATCCATCAATTACCTGATGGATTGCATCATCATCAAACCCAATCTTTAATTTTTCAGGCAAACCATGGGAGCCTAAAACTTTTGGTACTAAGTGCCTCTTTGCAATATTAAACTTTTCTTCTCTTGTATAACCAGGATATGGAATAACCTCTAATCTATCCCTAAGGGCTGGGGGAATAGTATCAAGCATATTTGCTGTAGTTATAAACATGACATTAGACAAATCATATGGAACTTCTAAATAATGGTCAGAAAAAGAATTATTTTGCTCAGGGTCTAAAGCTTCCAAAAGCGCAGCGGATGGGTCACCCCTATAATCTGCCCCAATTTTATCTATCTCATCCAGCATAAACACAGGGTTTGAAGTACCAGCCTGTTTTATAGACTGGATAACCCTTCCAGGCATTGACCCAACATAAGTCCTTCTGTGGCCTCTTATCTCAGCCTCATCCCTGATTCCACCAAGGGATACTTTCACAAACTTTCTGCCTAAAGCTTTAGCAATAGATTTCCCAATAGAGGTCTTTCCGGTTCCGGGAGGTCCCACAAAACAAAGGATTGGACCATGCAGTTTTCCTGCCAGTTTATAGACAGCTAAATACTCCATCACCCTTTCTTTAACTTTTTTCAGTCCATAATGTTCATCATCTAAAATTTCCTGGGATTTCTTCATATTTAACTTAGTCTTTCCTGCAGATTTCCAGGGAAGGTCAGTCAACCATTCCAAATAATTCCTAATATATGCAGCCTCCGGGTTATAGGAACTCATCTTAGAAAGCCTTGAGAGTTCTTTCATAGCTTTTTCCCTGACTTCTTTTGGCATATTAGCCTTTCTTATCTTTAACTCAAACTCCCTAATCTCTACATTCTCTCCAGACTCACCCAACTCTTCCTCAATTGACCTCATCTGCTCTCTCAAGATTGCTTCTTTAGTCATTCTGGATACCCTTTCCTGGGTGTGGGATGAAATCTTTTGGGAAATCTCCAAAATCCTTATCTCTTTTGCCA
The DNA here is from genome assembly GCA_001776785.1 of Candidatus Daviesbacteria bacterium RIFCSPHIGHO2_12_FULL_37_16. Lineage (GTDB taxonomy): Bacteria > Patescibacteriota > Microgenomatia > Daviesbacterales > UBA10151 > GWB1-36-5. The sequence goes on along the minus strand of MFDF01000023.1, from coordinate 105,871 downwards.
AAAGCTCAGATACTCTTTGCAGTCTGTCTGCTGCAGAAACCATCTCTAAAATTTGCTGCTTATCAATAGTCTTAAACTCAATCATCTGACAAACAGAATTTACAATCTGGTTTGGATCTTCACTTTGGGATAAAAGAGGCCAGTTAGCTACAGCTGAAACATCAAAAAGGGGATTACCATTAAGCTCCAGATACCTTCTTAACTGCTCTTTAACTGTCCTCAAAAGTGCTTCTGTTTCTTCATTTTTTTCATAAAGTTCAGGAATCTCTTCTATTTCTGCCTCTAAATAAGGGTCTGTTTGGGTGAAATTTTTTAAATAGACTCTGACAAGTCCTTCTGCAGAAAGCTGGTATTCATTATCAACTTTTAATACTCTTTTGACTAAACAGACTGTGCCAACCTGGTAAAGCTGCTCAGGAGATGGGTCATCAATCCTGTCATTTTTTTGGGCTACAAAAACAATTAATCTGTTGGTTGCCCAGGCGCTGTCAATAGCTGATCTGGACTTTGGTCTGCCTGAAACAATAGGGACTGTGTTTTGGGGGAATATAACTGTGCCCCTAAGGGGAGCAACAGGCATATTCTTTGAAAGTTTTAATGGATGTGTAATAGGATCTAAAGTTGCCATATTTTCAAATCAATTAGCAGTATCCTAACATGAGTGCTAAAATCTGTCAACCCCGAACTTTATCGGGGTCAACCCTCCAAAAACTTAGACTGTTCTTAGTTTATCTTAAATCCAAACTGTAATAAATAGTTAATAATCAACTCCAGGTTTTGCAAGAAAACCTTTTTCATAAGGGTGTTTAATGGGTTTCATCTCAGTAGCTAAATCTGCCAAAGCAATTAAATTCTTTTTTGCATGGTGACCTGTAATCACCAAATCCACTCTCTCAGGCTTTGATTTTATAAAATCCCTGACTTCTTCAAATTTTAAAACATTCCCAGCTAATGCTCCTATAATTTCATCTGCAATCACAACATCCCACTTCCCGGAAATTATCTCTTTTTTTAAGTACTCCAGGGTCTTTAAAGCAACCTTCCTATGATCTTCCAAACTGGATTTATCATTAAAAATATTCACAAACCCAATCCCACCCTGCACAATCTTTACAAAGGGTTCAAGCATCTTTATACCCTCAAGTTCCCCTGTAAACCAAACCTTCCCAAATTGGACTATTAAAACCTTCCTTTTATACCCTGCAGCCCTCAGTGCAAGTCCCAAAGCAGCAGTAGTCTTCCCCTTCCCCTCACCAGTATATAAAATCACCAGCCCCTTAGTAGTCTCTTTAAACTTAACTCTCTTTTTTTGCTCAGCCTTTTTTTTATCAGACATGATGGAATTATACGAAAAAAACGATTAATCTCAATACTAGATTGCTTCGTCGCTTCGCTCCTCGCAATGACGATTGACATCACAAGCAAAAATACTGATAATCCTAACTTTGGAAATAGAAAAACCCATAACTAAGACACCAGAAAACAAGTTTAAAGTTCATACTAAAAATCCTGCTGGTGCTTTAGCAGCTATGGCAGTGGCTGAAGATTTAGCAAAAGGTCATGAGGTAAAAATTCCCTCTCTTGGTATAAGTTTAACTTTGGAAACCACCTCTTAGCACTTAGAGTAGCCGCAGCTATAGCATTTTTGGCAGCCTTCTTCCATTACAAAAGTAGCTTGTCCACACTCTGGGCAAAGATCTGCTCCTTTTGAAGCCATACTTGCATGAGTCATCACATCATCAACCAGTGATGTTTGTGAGGCAGAAACTGGATCTTCAGTTAGATTTAAAGGCAAAGGTTCAGGCTGTTCCCCAGTTGTTGCCCCAATTGCTAAATCCTCAGCTAAAGCCTTAGCTATAGCATCAGCTAAACTCATCACCCTATTTTTCCCAAATCCTACATGGGATGCCCCCCCAATGCCCCTAAGTTGTGCCACAATCTTTTGGGCTACATCTTTAGGTTTTATAGTCCCCCCACTTCTCCCAAGCCTCAAGGAAAGTGAAACCAACCTCCCCATAGCCTCAGCATCAGCTAAAGTGTGAGTTCCACCCTTACCCACAGTTATAAATACTTCAAATGGCTGGTCAGATTCATCCCTGTTAATAGTTATAAATCCTTCCCCAATTGGAGTCTGGATCCTGTAAGTCCTGCCCCGCAAAATCATTGGCCTTGAAACAAATGAGTCCTGTGACACACTTAAGCTGTGGTCTACCTCTTCTTCTTTTATACCAAGCCCTGAAGCTATTTCACCTTTAGTATTTATAGTTGAACCTACATTCAAAACCTGGGTAGTTTTTGACCCATCTCTATAAACTGTTATTCCATTGCAGCCTGTTTCCCAGGCTAAAAGGTATGAAGTCCTGATATCATCCAAAGTTGCAGAGTTTGGAAGGTTAATTGTCTTTGAAACCCCATTTTCTGTATTTTTCTGGAATGCAGCCTGCATCTTCACATGCCAATTAGGCTCAATCTCAGGTGCAGTCACAAACACTCTCTGCCACTCAAGAGGAATATCATCAACTCCGCTTACACTCCCCCTATCCATCACTTTTTGGGCTATAGCATCATTATAAAAGCCTTGCTTCTCGCCAATCTCTCTAAAGGTTTTATTAGCAATAGTCAAAAGCCTCATCTCATTGCCTGTCTTCCCACCATCACCCTTTGCCCTGTGGATATAAGCAAGAGCAAATACAGGCTCAATTCCTGAGGAACAGTCACCAATTATAGAGATTGTCCCTGTTGGTGCAATTGTAGTCACAGTCCCATTTCTTCTGGGGGTTCCATTTTTATATCTGGATTTATAAAAGTTAGGGAATGGGCCCTTAAGTTTTGCCAAATCCTCACTCATCTTAACCCCCTCATCATTTATAAACTTCATTACTTTTTCACCCAAAGCTATTCCCTCTTCACTGTCATAAGCAGTCTTTAACCTAAAAAGCATATCTGCCCAGCCCATCACCCCAAGCCCAATCCTTCTGTTATTGTGTACCTCTTTATAAATAGACTCTAAAGTATAAGGGTTTGTCTGAACAACATTATCTAAAAAGTGTACAGCTTCCCTTACTGCCCTTCTTAATCCCTCCCAATCAACATCTGACCCATCTGCTAAAACAAATTTTCCTAAATTTATAGAACCCAAATTACATGCATCCCAAGGCCCTAAAGGCTGCTCACCGCAAGGATTTGTAGCCTCAATTTCTTCCAAATCAGGTACAGGATTAGCAGGAGAATTATTAATCCTGTCTATAAACACCATTCCAGGGTCCCCAGTTGCCCAGGCTCTCTCTACCATCTCCTCAAACACATCCCTGGCCCGCATTTTCCCTACAGATTCTTTAGTTTTAGGGTCAATCAGGTCATACTCCTGGTCATTTTTGTAAGCCTCCATAAACTTATCAGTTATAGCCACAGAAATATTAAAATTGGAGATCTGCCTGTCTAAAAGCAGAGTCCTGAAGTAAGCTCTAACATTATCATCTGGCAAAAATGGGGCAATCCCATCATAAATAGGCTGGTTTTGTTCATCCAATAAAGCTTTGCACCTTATAAATTCCAAAACATCAGGGTGGTCTACCCTTAAAATCCCCATATTTGCCCCTCTTCTTGTCCCACCCTGCTTAATAGATTGGGTTGCAGCATCAAAAACCCTTAAAAATGAAACAGGACCTGATGCAACCCCTCCTGACCTTTTAACAATTGATCCCTGTGGTCTGATCCTGGAAAAAGCAAAACCAGTTCCCCCCCCAGTTTGGTGGATCATAGCTGCATACTTCATTGTGTCAAAAATATCAGGGATTGAATCATCAACAGGTAATACAAAACAGGCTGAATATTGAAGCTGATTCTGTTTCCCAGCATTCATAATAGTAGGAGAATTAGGTAAAAACTCCTGCCTGACCATAGTTCCATAAAATCTTTTGGCAAGTTCCATTACCTCTTTTTCAGAAGCCCCAAAATCAAAATCCGCTGAAGCTATATCATAAGCAATGTGCCAAAACCTCTCAGCAATAGTCTCAGCAACCTCCAAATTTCCACCCTTTAGAAGATACCTTTCCTTTAATATTTTTTGTGAAGATTCAGAAAAAGTTGGAGTCTCTAAACCCTCTGGAACTTTAGGCATTTTGTCATACCTTGAGATAAACCTATCCTCAAAACCTCTATTCTTAGGAGTCAATCCATTTGCATGGCCATTAGTTTTGTTTGGCTTTGGGGCCACTATTGCTACCTGCATTGCTGTTGTTTGAATCTTTGTTTTTTTCATATCTTAATTAAATATATCTATTTTTTAAAAAAATTCAATGAATCTTTTGTAACTCTTTTGTAAAATCTCCTGGTTCCTCAAATTTCCTGTAGACTGATGCAAACCTTAAATAAGCCACTTTATCTATCTTTTTGAGTTCAGATAAGCTAACCTGTCCTATTATTCTACTCTCTATCTCAAAATTCCCTTTTGCTTTAAGCTTTGCTTCAATTTTTGAAACAATACTGTCAATCTCTAAAAAAGCTGGTCTTTTTTCCAATGCTCTTATCAGACCACCCTTTAGCTTTAAAATGTCAAAAGGCTCCCTTCTCCCATCCTTTTTAATTACTGCAAGCTCTACTGCAGAAACCCGCTCATAAGTGGTATATCTTCTGCGGCACTTTAAACACTCTCTTCTACGTCTTATCTCTCCGCTGGATTTTACTGCTCTTTTATCTATAACGTTTGAAAGCTCACTGTAACAAAAAGGACACTTCATACAACATCTTGTATACTCACCCTAACCTACACTCAACATACCCAACATCTACTAACTTATCACACTACAAGTAATCCCTGTCAACATACAATATATTGTGCAAATCATAGATTTTTAAAGAGAAGTTTTTGCTAAAAGGGAGTGAAGTGTGAAATTTGTTTTCGACGGGTGACAGAGGGCGGGGCGCCCCGAGAGAAAAATTTGTTAGAACCTGTTCCACAAATTTTTCCATTTGGGGCTGTCCTCTGGCAGGACCCGGAGAAAACTACCTTAAATTTTCTATCGTCACTTTTTCCATTACATCCCCAACCCTAATTGCAGATACAACCTCTTGTCCCTTTATAACCTTCCCAAAAATTGTATATTTTGGAGGTAAATCCAGTTTATCCTCAAGCATGATAAAAAACTGTGATCCATTGGTATCTGGACCTGCATTAGCCATTGCAACAATCCCTTTAATATACTTTTTAGTCACTGGTTCATCCTCAAACTTGTATCCTGGTCCACCTCTACCAGTCCCTTCAGGATCCCCTCCCTGAATTACAAAACCTGGCTCTACCCTGTGGAATGTAATCCCATCATAAAACCCATCATTAGTTAATTTAATAAAATTAGATGCAGCTTTAGTAGCCTCTGGATAAATCTCAAACTCAATTGTCCCTTTTTTTGTCTGAATTACAGCTTTTTTATTTTGTCTTTCCTTTAAAGTAACATCTCCAGTGTAAGCAGTATAGGTTTTCCTTAGTGGAGTTGGGACTGGTGTCTGGCTTACTTGTCCCGCAGCACTTGGTGGAGGAGAAATAGTATTTGCACTCTGGGCAGATTGGTTAACCTGGTTATTCTGCATAGACCTGGAGACCAAAAGCCCAACAGAAACCAGCGCAACTACTACTAAAAATATAACTACAAAAACCCTTTCACTCATTTCTAATTCTCACTTTTACCACCCCGTGTACAATTAATCAAGCTATTAACTGTGTGTATGTTCTCGACTACGCTCGAACAAAAAATTTACTCTTCGACCGAACGTAGTGAGTGGAGAAGTTACCTTATTTTATAAAAGTAAGTATTATAAACTTTTCTTTCTAATGTTTTTATTAAATATTTCTCCATTCCTTCTATCCTAAACCCATGGGAAATTATTAAAGTATTTTTTTTGCATTCTTTTAAAAATTTTTCTTTTAATTTTTTTAAAGTTCTTGGAAACAAAAATAGAAAAATCACATCAGCTTTTTTGTAATTTGTCTGAAAAAAATTCTCAGCTTTAAGCTGCACACTAACTTTCTTAAACCTGGCTGAAAGCTTTGAATAAAGCAGTAAAAAGGGGTGGACTTCAATTCCCACTCCAAAAACCCCATAATTTTTAACTGCACTTATTACAACTCTGCCATCACCACTGCCTGGTTCAATAAACACCTGACCCTTTTTTAATTTTGCCTCCTTTAAAATTTCATCAATATCTTTTTGAGAAGTTGGTACAAAAGGTGCCCCCAAAAAATGGGCAATAAAGTCCAAAAACAAATAAATTATTATCAAAATTGCAAAAATTAGTAGAACTGCTGCAATAATATAGCCCAATAAAACCATTAAACTCCTAACTTTTTAAATGAATAGTCCAAAAGCAGCTTAGCATCATCCCTTCTGTCAGTTGCTCCCAAAAGTACTCCCATAACTTCTTTATCACCCCTTCTTGCCAGTGTAACTAATGTTAACCCTGCCTCAGGAGTAAATCCTGTCTTAAACCCTATGACTCCAGGATATGTAGTTAAAAGGTTAATCCCTGAATATAAATCATAATCCTGGTGGTCAGAAGTAGCTTCTATAAATATATGGGACTCTGATGTTATGGATATAATCTCAGGCCACTTTTTTATAGCATAATGAGACATTAACAAAACATCAAAAGCACTGGAATACTGACAGGGGCTTTTATTAAAACAAGTCCAGGGATCTTCCTCAAGGCCTGTGGGATTTACAAAATATGTATTATTCATCCCCAGTTGCAGTGCTTTTGAATTCATTAAATTTATGAATTCCTCTCTTCTTCCTGTTGTTCCCTCAGCCAAAACTTCTGCAGCGTCATTTGCAGAAACTAAAAATATTCCCTCAAGTAATTTTTTTAAACTTAACCTCTCTCCTGCAATCAAAAGCATTTTGTCTGGTTCCATATCTGCAGCTTTTTGGCTGACACTATAAATATCCTCCACCGATTTATGCTCTAAAGCAACAATCACAGTCATAATTTTTATAAGAGATGCTACAGAATATTTTTCATATTGGTTTTTTGAAAATAAAACCTGTCCGCTTTGAGTCTCTACAAAAAATGCAGCATTTGCTGTAATCTGTTCTGAAACTTTTGTATCCTCCGCAGAACTTTTCCCAGCTTCTTTAGGAAACCAGACATTTTCAGCTAGTCTTTGCTTTGAAATTCCAAGTACAGGAGAAATTAATGCTTTCTTACTGGCAGTAATAAAGTAAAAAGTAAGGGAAACTACTGAAAGTAAAATTACCAGAAAGTATAATAAAAAAGCTTTTCTCATGACAAAAATTCTAACATATTAAAATCTGATTCTTGATTAAAAATTTTTAGGATGCAAAAATAAGATTATGAGTAAACTTCTGCCCGTTATAGTCATACTCGCCCTGCTGGCAACTATATTAAACTATCTTCCTTTAAAAAGAGAACTTGCTTACAGGTTAGGTATTTCAGGAGATACAACATTATCCTGCTGTGATGAAAATAAATTATCTCAAAATGGAGAATTTGATGAAACATCATCAGTAGCAATTTTTAATAATGAAGTAATTGATTACCCAAAAACTTCTCTTGCCTCAACAGTTAGGTTAGCATCAGCTAACGCTTTAAAAGATGTCTTGGGTACAACAAATGCAGCAGGAGAGGAAAAATGGATTGATATTTCCTTAGATGAGCAAAAATTAAGGGCTATGGAGGGAAACAGGGTAGTAATGGAATTTCCTATCTCCTCTGGTAAATGGGCACCTACACCAAAAGGGGATTTTTCTATCTGGTATAAGACCAGAAACCAATCCATGATTGGAGGTTCAAAAGAGTTAGGTACTTACTACAATTTACCCAATGTCCCCAACAATATGTTTTTCTATAAAGGATATGCAGTCCATGGCGCTTACTGGCACAACAACTTTGGCCAACCCATGTCACATGGATGTGTCAATGCCCCACTAGCCCAGGTTGCCCAGTTATTTGAATGGGCAGGCCCTGTTTTACCAGAGAAAACTAATGCCCTGCGTGCTTCTGCCGACAACCCAGGCACCAGAGTCTATGTGCATTAATGAAAAATTGCGAGGGGTGACAGCGAGCGGGGCGCCCCAATGAAAAAATTTAATAGACCCCGTCCCTTAAATTTTTTCTAACTGGGGCTGCGAGCTGGCAGGACCCCGAGCAAATACATTATCTTAAACCTGTTCATGCGGATTTGAAGTAGCCTGGTGAGGCTGTTTAGAGATATGCTCTGCCACAGATAAAGCAACTTTTGCTCCCTCTCCAGCAGCTATAACAATCTGTTCACCCCATAAATTATTAACATCCCCTGCAGCCCAAATCCCATCTACAGATGAATGCCCCATCTCATCAACAATAATGCAGCCCTGCTCATCTTTATCAGTTAACTTATCAAAACCAGTTGATGGAGTATACCCAATCTCTACAAACACACCTGCAACAGGTATTGCTTCCTCCTTTCCTGTTATCTTTTCTTTCACCTTCACTGCCTCCACAAACTGTTTACCTATTATCTCTAAACTCTCTGTGTTATTTAAAATCTTTACATTGTTAGCATGGGTTACATTCTCCACCAAAATACTATCCCCGCTAATTTGTTCAGTTAAATTAATAATAGTTACACTTTTTGCAAGCTTCATTAAAGAAAATGCAGCATCCAAAGCAGAATTTCCACCCCCAACAACTGCCACATCTTTACCCTTAAATAAAGGTGCATCACAAGTGGCACAGGTTGCCACACCCTTCCCTATAAACTCCTTCTCTCCAGGTATATTTAAATGCCTTGGAATTCTTCCTGATGCAACAATTACACTTTTACTTTTGTATTCCCCACTTAAAGTTTTTACAACAAACTGCCCATTTTCACTTACTAAATCAGTAACCTCCACCCCATCCTTAATCCAAATACCATCCCCTTTAAATTGTTCTACACTCTCTTTAAACTTAGCTACCAAATCTGCCCCCGCAATCATAGTAAACCCTAAATAATTTTCAATATCCCCTGAAAGTGCTGCCTGCCCTCCAATATCTTTTGTAATAATTAAAACCTTTAAAGATTTCCTGACTGCATAAATTGCAGCAGATAATCCTGCAGGACCTGCCCCAATAATTATTGTGTCAAAAACTTCAGGTTCAACCATCTTTACAGCTTCATTCACACTTCCCCCATTAATTTTTTCCAAAAGTTCCTGGTTTGAAGGGGAATATAAAAGAGTTTTATCAGGCATTACTAAAACTGGAACAAAAGTTACAAAACTTGTAAGCCAATTATTTGCCTCTTTTTCAGAAGATACATCATGAAATTCATACTCAATGGCATTTTCAGTTAAGAATTTTTTAACCCTCCCGCAATCAGGACAGGTAGGAGTCCCAAAAACAATAATTTTTTTACCTGCATTCTCAGAAGGTATTGGGGTTGAGATTGCATTAAGACTCTTGGGCAGATTTTCATCCATGTATTTAACATACAATAGCTTAAGATTCTGGACAAGCCAGAAGGACACTGTTACGATTAGTAAAGAGTTTTCGAGGGGTGACAGCGAGCTGGCAGAACCCAGAGAAAACTATAAAATATGGCTCTAAAAGATCAAATTCAATCTATTATTAAAGGAGAAGTATTGGATGATCAACAAACCCTAAATACCTATTCAAAAGATGCATCAATCTTTATCATTAAACCCCAATTAGTAGTTTTCCCTAAAGATTCAGAAGACATAAAAGCTTTAGTTAAATATATAAATGAAAACCCAGAACAAAACCTCTCTCTAACCCCCAGGGCAGCTGCCACCTGCATGTCAGGAGGTCCTTTAAATGACTCAATAATTTTAGATATGACCAAATATTTTAATTCTGTTTTAGAGGTAGGGGATAATTTTGCCAGGACCCAACCTGGAGTTTTTTACAGAGATTTTGAGAAAAAAACTTTAGAAAAAGGTTTAATCTTACCCTGTTACACCTCCTCAAGAGAGATCTGCACTGTCGGAGGAATGGTAGGAAATAATGCTGCGGGGGAAAAATCCTTAAGTTTTGGCCAAACTGAAAAATGGGTTAGGAAATTAAAAGTTATTCTCTCAGATGGAAATGAGTATGAAATATATCCAATTGATAAAAATGTATTGAGTAATAAAGTTTCTCAAAATAATTTAGAGGGAGAAATTTATAAAAAGATAAGTGAACTAATAAATGAAAATTTAGAGTTAATAAAATCTTCGCAGCCCCATACTTCTAAAAATTCCACAGGCTACTATCTTTGGAAAGTTTCTGATGAGCAAACATTTGACTTAACTAAACTAATAGTTGGGTCACAGGGAACTTTGGGAATAGTTACAGAGATAGAGTTTCAGCTTATTAAACCAAAGCCTCAAACAGCCATGCTTGAGATAGAACTTCAAAACTTGGAAAAATTAGATCAAATTGTAAATACTGTTTTAGAATTTAAACCTGAAAGTTTTGAGTGTTTTGATGATGCTACCCTAAAAGCAGCCACTAAATATATTGGAGAAATAGCTAAAGACTTTAAAAAAACCCATGGCTTTGAAGTTTATTTAAAAATTTTACCTGAGTATTTAATGTCTCTGGCTGGACAACTCCCTAAACTTATATTGATAGCTGAGTTCACTGGAGAAAATGAAGGTGAAGAGATTGACCTAGCACAAAAAGCAAAAGAAGCTCTAACAAAGTTTAATATTCATTTAAGGGTGATCCACTCAAATGATGAGGAAAAATACTGGATTATAAGAAGGGATAGTTTTAATATCCTAAGGCATCATTCAGGGGAAAATATGAGGACTGCCCCATTTATAGATGACATAATTATCTCTCCAAAAGACCTTCCTCAATTTTTACCCAGGCTCCAGGAGCTTCTAAAACAGTATGAAGGGAAAATTATATATACAATTGCAGGACACATTGGTAATGGAAACTTTCATATTATCCCACTTATGAACTTTTCAGATGAAAATATAAGAAGCTTAATTCCTGAAATTTCAGAAAAAGTTTTTAATTTAGTTTTTGAATTTAAAGGTTCCATGGCTGCAGAGCACAATGATGGACTAGTCAGAGGGCCCTATTTACCCAAAATGTATGGAGAGCAGATGTACCAGTTATTTAAAGAAGTAAAAGAGATTTTTGATCCAAAAAAAATCTTTAACCCTCACAAAAAAACAGATGCAACTATAAAATATTCAATGGACCACTTAGACCATGGAGTAAAACTAAAAGAAGTTGAAGATTATGCTGCAACCCCTAAACCTACTTAGATACAATCTCTGAGATTTTTTGAAATCTTTCAGGCAAAGTCTCACTTAAAAACTTTTCTAACTCCTCATCCTTTAAACTGCATGCTTCCTGCCACAAAGCCCTTCCTGCTAAAAACCCCTGACATCCTCTTACAGAAGCAATCTCTAGCTCTTTGCAAAATTCATCAAAGCTTGCCCCCATAGTCAGCATAATCCAGGGAATCTGTTTTTCCTCTAATGCTAGTGCTGCAGTAAATGTCTGACAAGCTATAGCAGAACCTGGGTATTCTAATTTATAAACATCTGGATAGACCTTGTGTCTTAAAAACATCTTTAGGGAATCTATATTTATCTTTTCTCTTTCTGGCTCACTCATCTTATCTGCCTCATTCTCCCCATCATAAGTCCTAATCTCTAAAAAAAATGGAAAATCTTTTTGCTTACATTCCTCTATTAGTTTTTTACAGGTTTCAATCTGGATTTGGGCAGATTCTGCATAAGGGTTAAACCAAATTAATATTTTTGCTCCGCTTGCCCCATTATTAATTAATGAATCTAAAGAATACTCAAGATCTGTAATCCTCTCCTTACCTTGTTTTTCATACCCAGACTTTTCAACAGGAAGTAAAAAAGGTTTATCCTTTGGCTCATAAGCTTTAAACCCAATATCCTGATCTATTAAAACTGCACTAAATTTTTCCCTCAAACTATCAATAATTTTTTTCTTAAGTTCTATCGCCTCTGCATCAGATACCACTTCTGGATCAGAAGGGTTCATCATCTTCTTAAAGCTTCCCCGATGGTCAAAAGCCAGCATCAAAAACTTTCCATTTTTTAAAAATTTATCCAAATTGGGCATTAAATTCAGTATAGCAAATTTAAGCCTCAACTGTTTCAATCATTTTTTCCAGTTCAGCCCTCATCTCTGGTGTATCTGTATGTCCATGAGACTTTACTGCATGAGCTACTCCTGCCTCTACTAAATCTTCTTTTTGGTCTTCCGGAGCCAACATTACTAACTTACAGTTTTTCTCACTTGGATATTTTCCACAGTTAGCCACCAACCATTTACCTGTTAATCCTAAATCTGTTAACGCCATTAAAATCACCTCCTTTTTGCTAAAAAGATGTTACCATATTATGTATGAACTTTCACTTAGATAATGACTTAACCCTATTTGATGAACCCCTAAAAAAACGTCCTGAAATTTCAAAAGAATCCCTAAAAATTGAACTCCAAAAATATTACTTACCTTTTATTGAAAAGCTAATTAATCTATCCAAAAATAAAACTTCAGAGGAAGGAATAATTGTGGGTGTCTCTGCAATTCAGGGGGCAGGCAAAACCACTCAAGGTGAAATACTAGAAACCTTACTTGACCATTTTGGCTATGAATCTTTTCATCTATCTATTGATAACCACTATCTTACCCATGATGAGTTAAACAAACTAAGAGAATCAGACCCAAGGTACATAAGAAGGGGGGTAACCCATGATATCCCACTTGCAATCCAAAATCTAAAAGATCTTCAGACCATGAAAGATGGAACTGAAGTTAAAATACCTATTTATGATAAGGGAGCTTTTAATGGGGACGGGGACAGGACTGGCTGGAATACTGTTACTAAAAAACCACATTTTATTTTCTATGATGGCTGGATGCTGGGTGCTAGAAAAGTTGAGGATGAATCAATCTTTAATTCAGGTTTACCTGCTTTAGATACCCCGGAACACATCCAACTTGCTAAAGATATAAATTCTAAACTGGATGAATATTATCCTCTTTGGGATTTAATAGATTTTATGAATGTCTTATATGTCCCAAATTATGAAATGTCCCTTAAATGGAGAGACCAGGCAGAGGAAGCTTTAAGGGCAAAAGGGGAAGGCATGACCCATGACCAAATTGTGGAGTTTGTCCATTATTTCTGGAGGTCAGTCCACCCTGCAATCCACATTAAAAACTTAGCCCAAAATAATGCAGACCAGGTTGTAATAATAAATGATAACCACTCAATAAAAGAAGTTCTCACTCCAGATCAGGTAAAACAAAAATATCCATGATAAACTAAATTAACATGGCTTTTGATCTTATCACCATAGGTGATACTGTAATTGATACTTTTGTCCCCTTAAAAGATGCGCAAGTAACAGATATCTCTGGTACTCCTCATTTAAGTTTACCCTTTGGCTACAAAATTCCTGTTGATGATCCCATCTCTTTTGTTGGTGGAAATGCTTCAAATAATGCAGTTGGTGCTTCAAGACTTGGATTAAAAACTGCAATTTATACAAATGTAGGGAAAAAAGATATAGATGCCTCAGATGAAAGAATAATTGCAAAGCTCAAAAAAGAAGGGGTAAATACAAGGTTTGTTATCCATGATCCAGATTTACCAACTAACCACAATATTATTTTAAATTACAAAGGGGAGAGGACTATTTTAGTCCACCACCACCATTGGAAATTTAATTTACCAGATCTGGATTTAACAAAATGGGTCTATCTAACTTCTCTTGCTCCCAACTTCGTAGACACTAACTTAATTGACCAGATTTTAAATTACTTAGAAAGGACCAAAGCCAAACTTGCTTACCAGCCAGGGACTTTCCAAATAAGTTTGGGGGCTAAAAAAAATGGCCAACTTTTATCTAGAACCCAATTTTTGATAATGAATTTGGAAGAAGCTAAAAAGTTTCTAGGTTATAAAGATGATGAAAAAATAGAAATAAAAAAACTCCTAAAAAAACTTGCTGATTTAGGTCCAAAAAATGTGGTAATTACAGATGGAAAAAATGGTTCTTTTTGTTTTGATGGAGAAAATTATTATAAATTAGATGTTTTCCCAGCTGAACTAGTCCAAAAAACAGGGGCAGGTGATGCTTTTGCTACTGCCACTCTAGCAGGACTCTTTTATGGAAATCCCCTCTCAGAAGCCATCAGGTGGGGTACATCAAACTCTGCATCAGTAATCTCAGCCATGGGTCCCCAGGAAGGACTATTAACTTTAAATAAATTAAAAGAAAGTTTAAATAAAAACCCCAAAATTGTTGCTAAGAAGATTTAATTACACACTCTTTCTTTGAATTTCTCAAAAGAAGATAAAAAGATATTAAAAGTAATCCTGCTGATAAAACTGAAAATTCTAATCCCTTAAACGGTAAGTAAGCTATACTCCCGCTCATTCCTAAAACCCCTAAAAGTGGCAATCCACAGGATACACATCCACTACCTAATGTCCCCAGCATTGACCCTCCAAACATTAAGTGCACCCCACCTCCTTTATTAACTTTTTTTATAAGCATGGCAGAATTTAAACCAGTTAAAACAGAAATTATCATTAAAAAGATTAAGCTTGTTGCAGATAATGCAGTTGTAAGTCCCTGGATTAAAGAAAACATTAATGCTGACCTATATTCAAATGTAAAATCCCCCAAAAAAGCCTGGTTTATTACCTGATAGTTTGAAATATAAACATTTAACAGGATGTAAAATAATGAAACTGATAGGGCAGTCAGTAAAAATTTCATCTATACTCATTTTATACCATCAAGTATAGTTTTGAATGCAGAGTAAGGCTGTGCACCCACAAGTTTAGTTCCTGTAATTTTATTTCCTGCCTCACTTTTACCTATAAAAAATGTTGGTGTCCCATCTGCCCCTACATTTGAAGCATCAGCTAAATCTTTAGAAACCTCATCTTTATACTTCTCAGTATCTAAACAAGTTTTAAAATTAGAAGCATTTAATCCTACATCTGCAGCAATTTTATCAATCTCTGCCCTATCTAACCCATCCCCATTAGAGGTAGTCCTTTTAAACATCTCATCATGAAACTGGAAATATTTACTATCTCCTCCCTGTTCCCTGGCACAATTTGCTGCAATTGCCTCAGTTGTAGCCATTGGGTCATGGAAAGATAAAGGCAAATCCCTAAACACTATCTTTAGCTTGCCGCTGTCTACATAGTCCTTTTTAATTTCAGGCAATGTCTGATCAAAATACCTTTTACAAAATGGACACTCATAATCAGAAAATTCAACCATAGTTAAGGGAGCATTTTTATCACCCATAACAGGATCATCATCCAGAGAAACCTCCATAGGACCAGCGGGCTCCTCTGCTTGAGGAAGTGGAGATGCCCCAACCTGAGGCAGTGGACTAGCCTGGGCTCCCAGTGTTTTCACTCCCTGAAGCTGTATTACCCCGCCGCTGATTAAAATAGCAACAGCTATTACAAAAGAACCTAAAACAATTGCCAGGGGAGTAGATATAAAGGTAGAATTATTATCAGAATCCATAAGGTTTTATGATTTTAGTATACTAAAACCCGCTTGTAAACATTCAAAGGGCAATTAAATCTTTTTCTGCCCTGTTTAATAAAACTGCATTAGTTGCAACAATAACAGAAGAAATACTCATTAAAAGCGCTGAAAATTCAGGCCGCAGCATTATCCCAAAGTTAGGATATAAAACCCCTGCTGCAATAGGGATTGCCAGTAAATTATAAATAGAAGCCCAAAAAAGGTTTTGCTTCATCTTCAAAACTGTTGCTTTAGAAAGTTTTATAGCCCTCAAAACATCTGCAGGGTCTGATTTCATCAGCACTACCTTTGCAGTCTCTATTGCAACATCTGTACCTGCCCCAATAGCTATCCCTATATCTGCCTGGGCCAAAGCTGGTGCATCATTCACCCCATCCCCAACCATAGCAGTAAACTTTCCCTCTCTCTGTAATTTTTTAACATACTCAGACTTTTCTTTTGGCAGCACCTCTGCAAAAACCCTCTCTATCCCCAGTTTTTTTGCAACTACATCAGCTGTTGCTTTGTTATCCCCTGTAATCATGGCAGTCTCTATCCCCAACTCTTTTAACCTCTCAATAGCTTTTTTGGCATTAGGTTTTATGGGGTCTTGTGCTCCTATTGCTGCTACTCCAGCTTTATTCACTGCTAAAACCATAATAGTTTCACCATCTTTCAAAAACTCATCAATCTTATCCTGCAAATTTTTATTAATCTCAACTCCTTCATCTTTCATTAATTTAATTGTCCCTACAAGGATTTTTTTATTATCCACCACTGCCCTAACCCCTAAACCTGATAAATTCTCAAACTTTTCAACATTCCCTGATAATTCCAATTTTCTATTTTTTAATTCCTCAAGCACTGCATTTGCTAGGGGGTGCGAAGATTTTGCCTCAGCAGCTGCAACCAAGATTAATGCCTCTTCTTTAGAGTAACCTGCTATAACAGCAATATCTGTAATTTTTGGTTTACCCTCTGTCAGTGTTCCTGTTTTATCTAAAACCACAGCCTGGATCTTAGAAACCTGCTCTAAAGTAGGTGCATCTTTTATTAAAATATTATGTTTTGCCCCAAGTCCTGTACCAACTGCTACTGCAGTAGGGGTAGCAAGCCCTAAAGCATCAGGACAGGCAATCACTACTGTGGATATTGCAAAAGTTAATGCAAAAAGTAAGGGCTGTCCAAGTATAAAAAACCAGACTAAAAAGGTAAGTAAACCTCCACCAACTGCAACTATTACAAGGTACTTAGCAAATTTATCGGCTAGTTTTTGCCCGGGGGCCTTGGAGTTTTGAGCAGTTTCAACCATTTTTACAATTTGGGCTAAAGCTGTATCCTCCCCAACCTTAGTGGCTTTAAACCTAACTGATCCTGAAGTATTTATTGACCCTCCTATTACCAGATCACCTCTTTTTTTAGAAACAGGCAGAGACTCACCTGTAACCAAAGACTCATCAATAGCTGTTTCTCCATCTAAAATAACACCATCAACTGGTACTTTATCTCCGGGCTTTAAAATTAAAACATCCCCAATTTTAACCTCAGAAGTTGGTACTAGCAGCTCTTTGCCATCCCGTAAAACCCTGGCTTGCGGGGGAACTAAATTAAAAAGAGCCTGCAGCGCATCTGTTGTGCCTCTTCTACTCTTCATCTCCATCCAGTGCCCAAATAAAACAAAAGTTGTAAGCATAGCAGCAGCTTCATAAAAAGACTCCACAGATCCCAAAAGTGTTAAAACAATTGAAAATATGTAGGCAGCAGTAATCCCAACAGCAATTAAAACTGCCATGTTTAAAGTTTTTTGCTTTAAAGCAATGTAGCTTGAGTAAAGGAAGATCCACCCGCAGTAAAAATAAACAGGGGTTGTAAGCAAAAACATTATCCAAACTCCTGGGATTGGCTCAGGAAGTCTCAACCCTAAAAGATTCATTCCCAGAGGGGAATATAAAACAATGGGTATTGTGAGAATTAAAGAAACAAAAAACTTATTCCTGATATCCTCCTCCATCATTTTAGCCATCTCCCTGCCTGCAAGCCCGGTGTGCTCCATCCCCATAGTCATCCCCATACTCATCTTAAACTTTTCCCAAAAAGACATCTCAGAAACAGGCTTCATTACATGACCTCCATGATCCATATCTTTATGTTCTCCACCTTCACTCAGGCTTCGGCGGACAGGCATTTTTATCTCTGTCTCAACAAGCTTCATTCCACACTTAGGACATCTACCAGGATTGTCTGATGTTACTTCAGGATGCATTGGACAAATATAAGTTTTAATTATTTCTTTAGTTTTCATATGCTTCAGCACTCCTCCAGTTATTTACTAACTCTTTCCAATAAAATAATCCAATTATTTCAAACACAATATTTGTAATTACTCCTGGATAGTAGGAAAGTGTTCTAATAGCATCAATCAAATGATGTAGTTCAAAAATAAAGAAGATACCATAAAGTGTTAACACTCTTAGAGTCCATTTTCCTCCTAAAACCAGTAGGGCAGCTGGACCAATCATGAGAATCCAAACAATATGCGACGCGTAATATTGCGCTTGATTAATATTTTGGAAGAGACTGCTAATATACTTCATTATCCAATCATTGTTATAAAAACCCGTAATAACTTCTTCAAAAAAGTGTAGATAGACCACAACTATCGAAAGCATTAGGAGGGTTTTTAACCTATTTGAAATCACAAAATTTTTATTACTCATTTTCATATTTTGCAAAATTTAGCTTTCCACTCATTCGAGTCTGAGCCTGAGGGCTCGTCCCTCAGAGTCGAAAACCTTAAAGGCCTGCCTGTCGGCAGACAGGCGTAATCGTAAATGTGTTTTTAATTATTCTATTCACTAAACTTATTTTGCCCACTTATTATATAAGGCTGCCCCTGAGTATGTAGTTATCCATACTAAAAAAGCTAAGCTAACTGCCCCAAATATAAATGTACCTAAATCCATTGGTGAAACAGCCCTCATACTGTCTAAGCTAAAGGTATGAAACCAGCTTTTCCCTACACTAAAAAGAAAGTCAGGTGCAATAAGTGATAATACCCTGCAAACTACATAAACCCCCAAACTGACAACAGTAAAAGCATTGGCAAATTCTTTTTCTTTTAACAATTTAATCACCCCCTTTATTTTATTTGTGCTTGTGCCCTCGCATCATAAACATCATTATGATAGGACACGCTAACAGCAATATGAAAGGCAAAAAACCAGCAAAATTAGTTACCCCACTAATCACTAATATAGCAAGTACAACTGTAATTCCAGCCCACACCTGCCACATTGTTAAATACTTTTTTATGGTACTCACCTCCTTAGTACCCCCAGTTTATATACCACTGCCTCATCTGATCTATTTCACTAGTTTGAGCAGTGATAATATCATCTGCAAGTTTTCTCATCTCATCTCTATTTGTACTACTTTTAAGCATACTTGCCATCATTACAGCCATCTGGTGGTGAGGGATCATCTCCTCAATAAACGCTTTATCAAAATCAGCAGTTTGTTCAAGTCTTGCCATATCCGTCTCGTCACCCATCATACCCATATGCATACCACTTCCTCCTATCATTCCATGTTGGCTCATTACTTGGGTACCTACAGGTAATTCTCTGCCAAACCAATTTTTATACCAACCTTTCATCTGATCAATTTCCCGGCTTTGGGAATTGATAATGTTTTGGGCAAGCGTTTTAATCTCAGGACGCCTAGCTTTTTCTTGAGCAAGTTTTGCCATCGTAATAGCATCTTCGTGGTGGGGAATCATTTGCTCGATAAAATGAGCATCTATCGTGGTTGAACTGATCATCATACCCTGGTTTCCTCCACGCATACCCATCATCTGCATCATGCCATAGTTATTGTTATTAACTGCATTTGTAGCCGAAAACCATACAAATGCACCACCAATGAGCACACCTATTATTCCGTAAATTAAAGGGTCTCTTTGTTTCATATATTCACCTCCTTTTTATTGTTTTCTAAAAATTTTCATTATTTCATCGATAGTAGCTTTTGTCTCTCCTCTTTGTATGTGATCAACAACACACCCTTTTAAATGGTTTTCCAAAATCAGAGCATCAGTTTCTTTAATTGCTTTTTGAACGGCTTGGGATTGCGTAAGTACATCTATACAATACTCATCACTCTCAATCATGTTAATTACTTTATTTAGATGTCCTCTTGAAATTTTTAACCTGTGAAGGATTCTTTCCTGTAGATCTTTAGGTCTGTAAGCCATTAATATATCCCCCCTATGGGGATATATTAATTTATAAGTAGTATTCTGGCAAGATATTATTTATTCACTCTATTTTTTATTAATTTGTTTCCAGAGCCAAACACCTAGTAGTATAAAATCAATAAATATTACCAGCCAAAATAAACTGGCCAAAAAACCAAAACCTGAATTCATCATTCCATAACTCCCAAAACCCATCATATAAACTCACCTCCTACTTTTTAATGTTTCATTCTTAAAACCTGCGTTACAGCCTTTATAATATTTTCTACAGTCAACCCAAACTTTTCTAATAGCTCTTCAGGTTCCCCACTCTCTCCAAAATGGTCCTCAATCCCTATTATTTTTATAGGTACAGGAAAATGGGCACTTACAAGCTCTGAAACTGCCCCGCCTAACCCTCCATTTACCTGGTGCTCTTCAACAGTAACAATTGCTCCTGTTTCTTCTGCCGCTTTTAATATTGTTTTTGAGTCTAAAGGTTTAATAGTGGAACAATTTATTACCCGGACACTTATATTACTCTTTTTCAAATCCTCTGCAGCCAAAAGTGCTCTATGGACCATCTGCCCGCAGGCAATGACTGTTACATCTTTACCCTCAAAAAAAACTTCAGCCTTCCCAATTTCAAAAGGTGTTTCCTCAGTTGTAACAGTTGGAACATTAGATCTGGAAAGTCTTAAATAATCAGGCATCTTATCTTTACTCATTGCAATAGTGGCTTTTTTGGCCTCAATTGCATCCACCGGAACAATTACCACCATATTTGGTAAAGCCCTCATTAAAGCTATATCTTCTAAAGCCTGATGTGTTGCTCCATCAGGTCCTACAGAAATCCCTGCATGGGATCCAACAATCTTTACAGGCACATTGTTATAACAAATAGTAGTCCTAATCTGCTCCCAATTCCTGCCTGGAGAAAAAGTAGCATAACTTGCAACAAAGGGAATCTTTCCAGCTGCTGCCATACCTGATCCAACAGTAACCAAATTCTGCTCAGCCACCCCAACCTCAAAAAACCTAGAAGGATTTTTCTTTTTAAACTCCTCCATCCTAGTAGACTCTGTTAAATCTGCACAAAGAGCCACCACATTAGGATTTTCATCGCCTGCAATTACCAACCCCTCCCCAAACCCCTTCCTGGTAGGAGCCTCCTCAATATCCTCATCAAAAAGTTTAGGATTTAATTTTAAGTTTTGATTAATCATTCATGCTCCGATCGTATCTTTCCTCTTAAAGTTCTTAGTTCCTTAAGTGCAATTTTTGCCTGCTCTTCTTTTTTAGGTTCACCTTCCATATCAGAAGCCCCTGGAGGAGCTCCATGCCATTTATAATCATTCTCCATAAAATCCACACCCTTCCCGGGAATTGTATGGGCCAAAATCAAAACTGGCTTATCATGAATTGCCTCAGCTTCATGACAGGCATCAATAATCTCCTGCATATTATGCCCATCAATTTCTATTACATACCAATTAAATGCCTCATACTTAGCTTTTAGGGAATCCAAAGGCATGATATCTTCTGTAAAACCATCAATTTGAATGTGATTTCTATCCATAATGGCAGTTAAATTATCCAGTTTATATTTTGCTGCAAACATCACAGCTTCCCAGGTATTCCCCTCATCCTGCTCCCCATCACTCATTAAGCAGTAAACCCTCCAGGGAAGCTTATCCATCTTAGCTACAGCTGCCATCCCACTGGCTTGCGAAAGTCCAGAACCCAAAGGCCCTGAGGTTGTTTCTAAACCAGGTAAAGCTTCTCTGTGTGGATGCCCTTGCAACCTACTCCCCAGCTTTCGCAACGTCTTAAGCTCTTCAACAGGAAAAAATCCCCTGTGGGCCATAGTAGTATAAAGTACAGGGCAGATATGCCCATTTGATAAAACTAACCTATCTCTTTCAGCTAAATTTGGATTTTTGGAATCAATATTTAGAATATTAAAATAAAGTGCAGTAAATATATCTGCCATCCCCAAAGGGCCTGCAGAATGCCCGCTGCCTGCTTCCTCAAGCATCTTTATAAGGTCAATGCGGATCTCATTTGCCTTTAATTCTAATTGTTTAACTTCATGGGCAGAAAGCATATAGATATATTATATACTGAATCCATTTTTGGAAGCTTTTAGATGATCCCTATGTTCACCTGCAACTATCTCACACTCAAAATCATAAATAGCCTGTAAAACCTCCTCAGGGTCATCAACAATTTTATAAACTTTGGACTCCTCTTCCCTCAAAAGCATATTCTCTTTAAAAGCTTTCATAATATTTTTCCAGAATTTTCCATATAAAATTAAAGGCTTATGGTGTCCAAAATAAAGCCTAGCTAAACCCCAAGCCATCCCAAATTCAGAGATAGTACCAGTCCCCCCATTAAAAATTACATAAACCTGCCCATGCCTCATTAATGTTAATGTCCTTTCAATATAGTTATCAGTCTTAATCTCCTTATCTAGTAAATTTTCAGGATCCCTCCCTTCAAAATTTTTCATGTCTTTTGGGTACAAAGTCACACCAATCACTTTCCCTCCACCCTCTTTAGCTCCCAGAGAAGCAGCCAGCATCACCCCAGGGCCTCCTCCATCCACAACAGTGTAGCCTGACTCAGCCAGCCTCTTGCAAACTTTAAAGACATCCCTGAATAAATGTTCCCTGTTTGAAGTATCTGCATAGCCAAAGATAGCTACATTCTCTATAGTGTGAGCTTTAAGCTCACATCTTTGTTTAGCTCTTAAGAGTTTCCCAAATTTTTTCAACGTTTTTAAACTTTCCATTTTTCTTCAAATATCATTAGTTTAAAAAGGCAAGGTTCTGCGAGCACGAAGTAAAACCATTCTCACTGAAGTGCGAAGCAGGTCCTTACATTTTCTTGATTGCTTCCCAAATCTTCTCTATGTTTTCCTCTACATCCCCTTCAAACAAAAATGATCCTATTGCTAAATAATCCACTCCAGCTTCAACTAAACTTCTAACATTTGTATCTTTAACTCCACCATCCACCCCAATTATTAAATCATTCCTTTTTTCTTTAAGCTGTCTGACTTTCCCTACTGTATTAGGATCAAGCTGTTGTCCTTCCAAACCAGGATTCACCCCCATGACTAAAACTACATTAACCTTATCTAAATAATTTTCTAGTTTTTCAACTGGAGTCTCTGGATTTAAAGACAAACCTACTTCTATGTTATTACTTTTTACCTTTTTGATTAACCCATCAATATCTTTTTCAATCTCTATAGGAAAAATTATTCTATCCACACCAAATTCAAGTAAACCTTCAAACCAGCTTTCAGGGTCTTCAACCATTAAGTGACCTTCTTTTTTAAATTTTAGGGGGTATTTTTCTACAATATCCAGATCGACACTCAAATTTTGAACAAATTTATTATCCATGAGGTCAATTTGTACCCACCCATCTTCAAAGCTTGGTACAGAATTAAGCTGTACAATTCTTTTTTGATAATCCTCTTCAGAAGTTGCAAATAAAGTAGGAATAATTTGAACCATTAACTTTTTTCTTCAATCTTTTTAATCTTTTCAATTCTTTTTATATGTCTGTCTTCAGTGGCAAAAGGTGCATCCAGCCAAACTTTTACAGCCTCTTTTGCCTGCGCTTCTGTTAAAAACCTCACTCCCAAAGATAAGACATTTGCACCATTATGAATTCTTGTCAGTTTCAAAATCTCATATGGGTCATCACTGCTGTTACCATTTATATCAATTGCCTCAACTGCTAAAGCCGGGCCATAAAACAAGGCACATCTAATCCCTTTAATTTTATTTGCAGCCATTGCCTCTCCCTGACCAGAACCTCCTATAACTATTCCTAAACTATTTTCCAGATCTTTTGAAACAGACTGTGCAGTCTTTGCTATAAAGTCAGGATAATCATCACTTTTGTCATACTCAAATGCCCCGCAATCCTCTACTTCATGACCAAGTTCTGAAAGATAAGTCCTAATCTTCTCTTTTAACTCAAATCCTGTATGGTCAGCACCAATATAAATCTTCATACTAAATTTATAGTGCATTTGTTTAAAACATGCAAATTGATATATTTTGCATTAGTTGACTGAAAAATGCCCTATCTGCTATACATAATAAGCTTACTTAAAAAATAAGTTTTCGAGAATCCCCGCTACGTGCGGGGTTTTTCGACTCATTTTTTTAGGGGGCTCGCAGATGGAGTACTTTCCAGATACTCTGGAGCAGTTGTAGAGGCTGGTAGGACTTGTTGGTTTATTTTTCTATGGGAATTGTAAAAAGCTGCATAGATTCCAGTGATAAAAAATCCAATTATTAATACAAAGAAAAAATTCCTAAGCATATCCATATCTTACCATTCCTCATATAAGTATTGCCTTATTAATAATACCTTTGATAATATTCAATTCTCCTATGGATGATCTGCCAAAAAAACTAGCTTTTGTTGATATAGAAACTACAGGCTGTAGGATTTCAGATAGAATTATAGAAATAGGCATATTAAGAGTTGAAAACCACAAATTAATTGAAAGCTACCAGACTTTACTTAATCCTCAGTGTCATATCCCTGAAGAGATAGTTGAACTAACAGGCATAACCCCTTCACAGCTTGAGGCTGCACCAACTTTTTATGAAGTTAAAAAAGATATTTATTCTCTTCTAGAGGATTGTATCTTTGTAGCCCACAATGTCAGGTTTGATTTAAGTTTTTTAAAGAATGAATTTAAAAGATGGGAAATTAGTTTTTCTCCAAAACAAATTTGCACAGTAAAGTTATCAAGGGCTTTATATCCTGAACACAGACACCACAATTTAGACAGCATAATAGAAAGGTTTAAATTCAAAGTTAAAAACCGCCACCGCGCTTTTGATGATGCTAAAGTTTTGTGGGATTTTTACTCACATTTAACAAAAAAACTGCCCAAAGAAACACTTTTATTAAACCTTAAAAAAGCTATGAAAAGACCCTCCATTCCTATAAAAATTTCTGAGGATATTTTAGATTCACTCCCCAAATCCCCAGGAGTCTATATTTTTTATGGAGAAAATAGGGCACCCCTTTATGTGGGAAAAAGTATAAATATTAAAGATAGGGTAATGTCCCACTTCTCCTCAGACCATCTTTCTTCAAAAGAGTTAAAAATTGCCCAGCTAATCACAAACATAGAAACTATTCAAACCTTTGGAGAATTGGGAGCCCTTTTATTAGAATCCACTCTGGTAAAAAAACTTCAGCCCCTTTATAACTCAAAGCTTAGGCTCTCCAGAAAACTTTTGCTATTAAAAGTTAAAGACAATCCCCAAGGGTATAAAACTATAGCACTGGAGTCTGTGGATAGAATTAATCCTGCAGACTTAGATTCTATAGTTGGAGTTTTCAGGTCAAAAAAACAGGCAAAAGATACTTTATTAATTATCTGTAAAAACTTTAATCTTTGTGAGAAATTATTATCTTTAGAAAATACTAAGGGGGAATGTTTTGGCTACAGGCTTGGCAATTGTCATGGTGCCTGCAAAGGTAAAGAAAAAACCATAAAGTATAATTTAAGGTTTATAGAAGCCTTCACCCGCAGCAGACTTAAACCCTGGCCATTTAACGGGCCAATTATTATCAAAGAAGGGGATGAGGGATTCCTATTAAATAACTGGTGTTTAATAGGAAAGGTTACAATGGATGGGTTAGAGCAGGAAGAATACATCAATTTTGATTTAGATACCTATAAAATTCTTAGTAGCTATTTAAACTCTCAGAAAAAGTTAACCAACATTGAATCCCCGCCAAATATAAAACTTAAATATTTAAACTCAAATTTAATTACAAACCCATTCTAATTAAAATATTACTTAACAGGGGCAGAAAAAAGTACTACAAAATCATATAGGAATGTATTTTTAACTATTCTTATTAATACTTTATTTACTTTAATCACATAGCAATAATACTGAGCATCAGTAATAAAAAAGTTAATTTTTTTGTAATAATATTGTAAGGATATGCACAGTAGCCTCAAAAAAACTTCCAAAATTAGTAAGAGGATACTTGAAAATAAATTGATATCTCTATATAATTTTTTTGAAAACCTATGACAAGCACAATCCTCATTGTTGAAGATGACTCAGGTTTACAAAAATACTTAAAGGAACTTCTTTTGGATAATGGCTTTTCAGCCCAATCAGCTTCAGATGGTATTCAGGCACTAAACTCAATCTCTAAATCAGAACCAGACCTGGTTATTCTGGATTTAGGCCTACCCAATATGAGCGGTGAAGCAGTCTGTATGGAAATCAGAAAAAAATATCCTGACCTACCTGTAATTATTCTAACTGCCAAAGATGCAGTTTCAGATATAGTCCAGGGTCTAAATTTAGGAGCTGATGATTATATGACTAAACCCTTTGTGGCAGATGAACTTTTGGCTAGGGTAAAAGCCAGGCTTAGAAGCAAAGGCATCCAGGATACTAAACTCAAAGTTGGAGATCTAGAATTAGACAATAAGACCTTAGAGGTAAAAAGAAAAGAAAAAAATATACAGCTGACACCTCAGGAATTTAAACTCCTGCAGTATTTAATGAGCAATAAGGGCAGGATCTTAACCAGGGAAATGATTTTAAACAGGGTTTGGTTATATTCCCCGGATATAGAAACAAGGGTGGTAGATGTTTATATGGGTTACCTAAGAAAAAAGATTGATGAGTCTGCCCACCAAAAACTCTTACACTCTGTCCGCGGCTTCGGTTACATGATCAAAGACTAGCTGGTTGATCTCGCCACCAATCATAGGCTTTATGAGCTAATTCCAGCATAGTATCTCCATCTACTCCTTTTTGAAAAATGGGTCCTGATTTTTGATTTTTTATCGAGTCTAAACCTCTAGATCTAGTATAGAACTCAACCTCTTCTGGTGTTGAAACTAATACATGCGCACCACCAACAAGCGCTTGTACTGTTCCTATTGTATTGGGATCGTCATCCACATGAATTGTAGGCTCTCCTAGATTGCGCACTGCGGCATTCACAAATGCTTTGTGAATATGTGTAGAACCAATCCTACCTAGTCGTAATATAAATTGCGGATCATCTAAATATTCCAGAACTCCTTGCTTAGTAAAATTTTCAAATAGCTCTGTCCTCTGATCGATACCAATGCCTGTAACTACAAACTGTGGGCATTTTAAATCATCATGAATCATTTTAACTAAACTTTTAGCTTCATCGGTTAATTTCCAATCTGTTATTTGATCATTTGAGGATGAACTAATACTAGGTATAGAAGATATTCCATCTTTTTTTGGTGCTTTTAACAAGTATTCCATCAAATTAAAACCATTACCAAGATCATTAATATCAATTTCTTTTGAAATAGCTAAATCTAAAAGACTTATTTGAAAAAATAAAGCATCTTCTCTATTAATCCTATCCTTAGAAATTTCCCCCCAATGTTCTCTTCGCAAACAATCAACCATCTTTTCGACTAATAAATAATCATCATAACTATAATCTTGTGGCTGTTGGTGATTTCTATTTCTTTCATGTATTACATGCTGGGTTAAAGTTTTTTGATTGTCCAACAAAAAAACTGGTTTAGACCCTTGCCAACTTTCTATCATATTCCTTACCTCTCTTCTATCTCTATTAATTCTGGAACCTTCATACTTTTAAGTTCAGCTCCTAAACTTTTATCTCCTGTTTTTTGAGAATGTTTCCACAAAGCTCTGTGTATGCCCAACCTGGAATTCAGGGCAACTTTTGAGTATCCTTTGAAAGCTGTTGACCAATCCTCTTTTAATTCATTGCAAAAAAATATCACTCTCTCTGAATTGTAGGCACCGTGAAGAAAAAGAGAGACTCTCTTGCTAAGTACATCTCTTATAAATTCCACCATCGCCCCTTCCTCTCTATATAAATAAGATCCAATTTCTTCCAGGGGCATTCCTTTGTATTTATCAAGCTCTTCATAGCGCATTCCTTCTTCGCGCCCTGCTAGAGTATAAATCTGTAGGGCTGCAGCCTTAGAATGCTGAACGAAAGCATTATAACCAGAACTCCAATTTGCATCTTTAGTCTCACTGGCTAAAACTGCCCTCCTGTAAACATTGGCTCTTCTAAACTCCTCTTCACCTCCCATGATTATGTCGAAAAGAGACCTTCTATGCCTAAACCTTTTATCAAAACTCCAGTCTCCTCTAACAGACCCAGCTTTCGTAAAGGGATCCTGAGTAATTCCAGGTTTTTCTCGAACAAAAAACTTGTTAACCTCAATATGATCCAAAAAAAGACTAATTAACCTATTATCTTCTTCGTTTGATCTTTGAAACTCCTCCTCTGTCCTCTGACCACTAGGATTTTTTACTTTTCCTTGCAACGTAGCTAAAGCAATAGACACTTCATAATCATGTGTAAAAGTTGGTCCGATCGGTTCAAAAAAATTACAAAGTTCTTCTCTAAGAAGAGATTTTGCTAAACCCGTTAACCCTAAAATATCAATCTCTATTGTTATCTGCTCTTTCAACCTCTGCGCTCTTCCATAAGAACTGGCGCTCAAATAAGTTAACTTATTAAAATGTTGGGGATTCCTATCCTGAAGATGTTCAATTAAAGGTAGTCCTTCTACTCTCATTATGGGTTCAAACCATAATGCAGAATTACGTCTTATAATTTTTTTTACTTCTGGAATAGATTCTGTCATGTTCTTGCTTGTGGAAAAATAACCTCTACTGTTGTTCCTTTGTTTATTTTAGAAGATATTTTTATATTTCCTCGCAGATTCTCAACAATATTATTCACAAGATAAAGTCCCAAACCTAAACCCTCCCTACTATGCTCTCCCTGCTGAAATGCTCTAAAAATTAAATCCAAATCCTTTTTAGGAATTCCTACACCTTTATCTTTTACTTGTACAATCAAATTCCCACTTTTATTCTTTAAATTCATGACAACTGGAGTGCTCTCTGGCGAAAATTTAATAGCATTCTCTACTAAATTAAACAATGCTTGGGATATTTTATCTGAATCTCCAATCACCAAATCGGATCTATCTCCTGTCTGATCTTCAATAACAAATTTTCTGTTAGGATAAGAAACTTTCAAATCATTCTCTATCTTTCTAATTAACTGACCAACGTGGCACTCCTTTAAAATAAAATTTAACTTCCCCGATCTAATTCGGTTTATCTCTAATAATTCATTTACTAAACTTGTCATTCTCAAACTCTCACCATATAGTTGCTCTATCCATCTAGATTCAGGGGTATTAGAATTTGTTTGTTTGCTTCTCAAAAGCTGAATATATCCATTTACAGAAGTTAATGGAGTTCTTAATTCATGAGCAGCCATAGATATAAAAAGATCTCTTATCTCTAAAGCTTTTTTAACCTCATCATAAAGTTGATTTTTTCTTATTGCTAAAGTGGCAAAAGATCCAAACAGCTGTAAAATATCAAGCTCTCTTTTGTTAAAATGTTCACTTCTAAAAGAATTTATTGCTAGTACTCCAATAGCCTCTTTTTTGTAAAACAAAGGGATCAACACAACCGATTTTATTCCTAAATTTTGATAGTCTGGATAGAGTTTTAGAAAACCATCAGTCTTTTCTGTGTTAACTATTAAAATTTTTCTTGATTTTAAAGCTTTATATGTAAAGCCTTTTTTGCGTCTTTTTACAGTTATAGGGAGAGTTGAATAAACCTGAGAAAATTTGTCACCTGAAATTAAAGTTAGGGAACCATAAGCCGCATCCACCAATCTTATTGCTTCTTTTACAATAATCTCATAAGTTTCAGAAAGTGTTAGTGGTTCTAAGAGCCTCAGTCCAGATTTATTAATAGTTTCTAGAATATTATCCATAGATAATTTATTCTTCCAATCTTACCAAAAAATCTAGTTTTGACAACCCCAATAAGCCCAAAAATACCAAATTCTTACACATTTATTACTTTTATTTACATAAATTTAACTTTTCTCAAAATAGCCGATAAATTTGCTGTCTTGACTAAAATCCTATCTTCACTAAAATAAAATTGATGAGAAAAACTGCCCTTCCCATCTTTTTATCTCTTACAGCCCTAACAACACTCTCCCTAATCTACTTACACCAGGTAACATCAGTTAAATCTGCTGCAGCCACAAACATAGTCATTTCAGAAATTATGGTCAGAGGCAGTAGTGCAAATGATGAATTTATTGAGCTTTATAACCCAACCTCCTCTCCAGTAGATCTTGCAGGTTGGAGATTAACAAAAAAACCTCAGGATGGATCTCCTGAAACAAGCCTGGTAGCATCTTTGTCAGGGACTATCCCTTCAAATGGATTTTTCTTAATAACCCATGATGAATCATTTGCTTCTCCTTCTGCTGACTTAGTTTACTCATCAGGAGTAATTGCAGATGATAATACTCTCTCTTTATTTTCTGACTCAGGCACAACTCTAGTTGATAAAGTAGGCTTTGGAACAGCTTTAGATACAGAAACAACTGCAGCTGCCACTCCTTCATCAGGCCAGAGTCTGGAAAGAAAAGCAAACTCTTCTTCAACCCCGCAGAGTATGTCCTCAGGAGTTGATATAAACATGGGCAATGCAGAAGATACAAATAACAATGGAGATGATTTTGTAGTAAGAGATGTACCCCAGCCCCAAAACTCCCAGTCTGACATTGAACCAGAGGCCACTCCCTCTCCAACAGCAACTCCAAGTGCAACCCCCACTGCTACTCCTTCAGCTTCACCAACTGCGCAGCCTACACCTACAGCTACCCCTTCTGCCACACCTACCTCAATTCCATCAGCTACACCAACCTCTTCACCATCTGCAACACCTAGTTCAGCCCCTAATCCCTTCTTTGGACTAAATATATCCTGTCAGATTAGGGTTAGGACCCTAAACTTTGGATTCTTCAGGATTTCCTTCCCCCAACTCTTCTGCACTCTTAAGTAAAACTATTGAGAAAAATATTGATAAGCAGCTTCTGAAATTTTAGCAATCCTGTCTTCTGCCCCTGCAGGTACACTGCTTTCAGATAAAACTACAATTATATAATCCCCATTTTCTTGAAAAACAATTCCTCCATCATGAGAAAACCAGCCAATCTCTCCAGTTTTGTGGGCTAAAACTGTACCCTCTGGCAAATATTTTGGAAGCTTTTTATTTAATTTCTGGTTTTTTAAAAGCTCCATCATCTTTACATTGCTCTCACTGCTGCCAAGCTCTCCCCTATATAACTTCTCCAAAAATAAAGCTGTATCAAAAGCAGTAGTTTTTGGAGGCTCAGTTTCAGACCCTACCTGTGATTCCTTAAAACCATTATCCTCAAGGTACTTTTTTACCTGAGAAAGTTTTAACTTCTCAGTCAAAAGTAGTGCTGCATAGTTGTGGGATATAGTTATCATCTGGTTTAAAGCCTGGGCTACAGTTAGTGTAATCCCTCCTTCAGTTTGTTCAACCAACTCTGGATCAATAGAAAACTTTCTATTTAATGTGGCAATGTCCTGGGATAAAACTTCATCTTCTTGAATAATTCCTTCCTCAATCTGCTTAAAAGCCTCACCCATTACCCAAAGTTTGTATAAACTTCCTGACTCAAATACCTGGTGTTCGTTCAAAAAAAAGGATTCATTAGTTTTTAAATTCTTAATATAAACTGCATACTCTCCCTGGGTCCCAATTAAAGCTTTTGATACAGCCTGTTCTAAATTTTTACTTGACTCAATAGTGGGTGTAGCCTGGGTGGATTTAACATTTGGTTTAACCAGTTCTCCCAAAATTGCAGGCCTATCTCTAAGAAAACCTGGGATAAAAAAAACTGCAAATAATATAACTATGGAAAAACCTAAAATTCTAACAATCTTTTTATTTCTTCTTTGTTGTCTTCTCTTCTCTAAAAAGGAGGTAAATTCATAAGCCATCCCAATATCTTACTAAATTTGTAAAAAATTTTACTGAGAATTTAAAGTGGGAGTTTAGCTAAGTGTTTCCAGTCCTTAGGTTCTGGAAAACTTGGTATTATAACAAGTTTATCTACATTAAAAGATAAATTAGAAGGTAATTTAATTTCTTTTGCAACTTTTTCCCTTAACTCCATGTCATAATCACCATACAAAAGACTGATATGGGGCATAAAAACATTATTATCAACTCCAAATATTTCTTTTGCAGCTAAATTAGCATTCATAAGTTCTGCATTAGATTTAATTCTCACAAAAACTGATTGAAAATATGTTGTGCTAAAAGATATTTCCCCAAGTTCTACTGTGAAAGGTTTAATTTTTGAAGTTAAAATTTTTGCCTTTTCTAGTACAGATTTTTCATCAACTGATATATCCCCCAAAAGTGTCATATGAGGCTCAAAAACTGGCGAGTTATATTTCTGGCTTAAATCTAAAATAACCCCTTCAAGCTTCTTTTTTACATCTCCAGAAGGCACAATCCAAATAGAAAAAGAATTCATAATTGGAGTATATCAAAAACTAATTAATAATAAATTATGATTATTAAGTTTGAATTATCTTATAGTAGTTGATATAATATGCTATATTATGGATGAAAGAGAAAGAAAAAGAATGGAAGTTGCATTCCAAGCGCAACAAAATGCTAATGAAAGGTACCAGAAAACTAGGCAAACAGTTTTAAGTGCAAGTTATCTTCCTTTCGATTTGAAATGTACTTTACTCGATTGGAATGAGCATATACTAGATCCTGGTCATTTTGTTAGAACAGGTTATTTTCAACTTTTACCACAGGGTCATTACCTGCATGGTGTTTGGAAAGCGTCTAAAATGCTTGAGAGTATTACAGACCTTGCAGATAGTCATGGAAAAGAGGTTACAGGGATCGAAAGAGAATTGATTAGAGATGCTTTTTTGGTTGCATCAGAAAATAGAGGACCTGTAAGAATGGATGACAAACAAAGGGAGCAGTTAAGAGACTTAGGATGGAATGTTGCACACCTGATTAGGGTTTATAGGGACTTTAAAAAAATTAACCAGCTCCAGCGTAGATAATTTTAAATTAATCCCCCTTTTGGTAAAATTAACAGGTTAGAAACATTGCGGGATCGTATAATGGTAGTACAGAGGACTCTGAATCCTCTAATCTAGGTTCGAGCCCTAGTCCCGCAGCACATAACTTTAATCTTAGTATTTTAAAATATAAGCTCTTTGTGTTTTAATGTTTTTAATGCTTGCCAAGGTTTTATCCGGTGCAAATTTAGGGCTCAACTCAACCCCTGTCACTATTGAAGTAGACATAGCCTCCCAAGGCCTCCCCTCTTTTTCCATTGTTGGTTTAGGAGACAAAGCAATCGATGAATCCAAAGAAAGGGTCCGCTCAGCTTTAAGAAATTCAGGCGCAGACTTTCCCCCAAAAAGGATCACTGTTAATTTAGCTCCTGCAGATCTACCCAAAGAAGGACCTTTATATGATTTAGGAATTGCAGTAGGGATTTTAATTGGCTCAGGCCAGTTAGAAAAGGTAGAAGAGGATATATTATATGTAGGTGAGCTCTCCCTTGATGGGTCTTTAAGATATACCCATGGAGTTTTACCCTTAACTATTCTTGCAAAAAAATTAGGTCTAAAAAAAATTATTATTCCAAAAGATAATGCAGTTGAAGCAGCAATTATAGATGGAGTAAAAATCTATGGCTTTGAAAATTTAAAAGATGTTGTAAGTTTTTTGAATAAATCTGTCTCCTTTACTCCCCAGCCCAAAACTAAAATCAATTTAGAAAAAGAAGGGCTTTATGAGTATGATTTTTCCCAGATTAAAGGCCAGGAACAATCAAAAAGGGCTTTAGAAATTGCAGCTGCAGGTGCCCACAATGTTTTATTAAAAGGCCCTCCAGGTGCAGGTAAAACCATGCTTGCCAGGACTTTCCCTTCTATTCTCCCTTCTTTATCTTTAGATGAAGCATTAGAAATCACCCAGATCTATTCAGTCTCAGGAAACCTTTCTAAAGATGAGGCAATTATAAAAACAAGGCCCTTTAGGGCCCCTCACCATACAGCTTCTTATGTTGGGATTATAGGTGGAGGAAATAATATTAAACCTGGTGAGGTTTCTCTCTCTCACAGAGGTGTCCTATTTTTAGATGAACTGCCTGAATTTCCAAGACAGGTTTTAGAATCCCTAAGGCAACCTTTAGAGGATAGGCATGTTGTTATCTCCAGGGCTTCCGGGTCTTTATCCTTCCCAGCCCAGTTTATTTTGCTGGCTGCCCAAAATCCCTGCCCCTGCGGGTTTTTGGGGGACATTAAAAAAAGCTGTATCTGCATGCCGGGCCAGGTCTCAAGGTACCAGAAAAAATTATCAGGCCCCCTTTTAGACAGGATAGATATTCATTTAGATGTACCAGCTGTTGATGTTGAAAAATTAACAGGAGACCTAAAATCTGAAACCTCAAAAGAGATTAAAAAAAGGGTTGAGAAAACAAGAAAAATCCAGTCAAAAAGGTTTGCAGGAACAGGAATTCTAACCAATTCAGAGATGAATAATTCCCAAATTAAACAGTTTTGCACAATTAAAAAAGAAGCTTTGGATTTATTAAAATTAGCTATAGTCCAGATGAATTTATCAGCCAGAAGTTATCACAGGATATTAAAATTATCCAGAACCATTGCAGATCTAGCAGATTCAGAACATATTGAACAGCACCACATTGCAGAAGCCCTCCAATATAGGGCTAAATCAGATGCTTAACTACATCTCTCCAGCCAAACCGTCATTGCGAGGAGCGAAGCGACGTGGCAATCTCTAAAAAAATCCCCCCAAACTTGGGGGGATTAAATTTTCATCAATTAACTGATGCCAACTTTATGATGCTGCACCAATTTTGTACATTCCTGTACCACAAACTGGACACTTTCCTTTCATTGCTGGTTTACCATTTTTCATGGTAACTGCTTCAGCATTCTCAGCATCTCTTTTTTGGCGACACTTAACACAATACATTTGTACTGCCATAAAATTCACCCCCTCTCAAAATTCTATTTTAAAACCACAAACGAATTAAATTCATTTGCAGACTGTAATATAGAATTCCCTGTAGAGCTAAAGCTAAAACAGACAAAATGATAATTTTTCTTAAATCTTTATATAGGTAGTTTGTATCCTCAATCTTTAATGCAGCGGTAGTCGCAGCCACAGGAGTAGAGATCTCCCTCATTTCCACTTCCTTAGTTTTTTTGGAACTTAAGCTCATACTCTTTTGGGAGAGCTGCTGCCTTAGTATCTGAAGTCTTTTCTCGTCCAAACTTATTTTAGGCACGGTATGAGCCTAACACGCACGAGCTGAGCTTGTCAACCCCCAATCGAGCCTAAAATTATGGGCCTAATTGACTTTTCATTGACAAATATATTACAGTGTAATACAATATGACAAGAATTATAATCCTTGAGTTAATCTGGGATGAGGTAAATAAAGAACATATCAAGAAGCATAGTGTCTCTACAGAAGAAGTTGAAAACATTGGTAAAAACTTTATTTATCACAGAAAAACTCATACTGGCAGGTACATGGCAGTTGGGAGAAGTGGTAATAGACTGATAACAATAATTATTAGAAGAAAAGCTCCCAAAAAGTATTATCCAGTTACTGCCAGAGACGCAAGTAAAAAGGAAAGGAAAGATCTTTATGCCAAAGAAAAAAAATAAATTACCAAATTTTAATAAAATGACCTATGAAGAGGAAGCTCACTTCTGGGACACTCATGATATAACTGATTATGAAGATGAGACTGAGGAAGTAGAAATTATATTTGATCTAAAAAAGCCCAGAGAAAAAATAGTTCCTATCAGAATGCAGGCAGAGTTAAGAGATAGATTAGATCAAATAGCCAGAAGCAAAGGTTTAAACTTATCCACTTTAATTAGAATGTGGTTAATGGAAAAACTCCAATCCCCCCGCTCTTAACCTACATTATTAATATATAGATTCTAAGATCCAAATTGTGGGGTTTGACAACTTTTATATTATTAAGCTATTCTTAATAGAGTAACTTATGTATCCGGTAGGAATTGAGCAGGTCCTAATCTTAATAGCCCTTATTTGGCTTGGGATCTTAAGTTTTTTATACTGGAGGGAACAAAACTATTTACGCTCACTTTTTCCTAAATCAGGCGCTCGTGATATCAGAAATAAGTTTAAAGAATTGGTTGATATCATTGATGAAGTTGTAAAAGATGGACATGTCCTTCAAAGACATGTCAGAGATGTATCAAAAGAGGGTTTGGGTCATATACAAAAAGTAGAGATTATAAAATATAACCCTTATAATGATACTGGAGGGGATCAAAGCTTTTCTTTGGTACTCCTGGATGGTAAGCTAAATGGCACAATTTTAACTAGCTTACACTCAAGATCTGGTACCAGGATTTATGCCAAAGTCATAAAAAAGGGTGAGAGTGAATTGGATTTGTCTAAAGAAGAGAAAGAAGTTCTAAAAAAAGCAATACAAAATGTTTGATAAATATTTGGGAAACTTAAACCAGACTCAAAAAACTTTAGTCCTAACTATCATGGCAGTAGTGGTTTATTTAGTTTCCACTACTGCCTCTTATTCTCTGTTTGCTAACCTAGCTTTTAAGGCAGGAAGCGGCACCCTTACCACTTCTCTTCCAGGTCCATCTCAAGCAGTAGATGAGGACCCAAATGTCCCCAAAACAGAAAGCTGTCCCCTTGATGGTTCAATGCACACAAAACAGGCAAAAGATGCCTGGGAGCTAAGAAGACCTTTAGCTGTCATGATTGAAAACCACACAGAAGCCCGCCCTCAATCAGGTCTTTCTTCTGCAAATATTGTTTATGAAGCTGTAGCAGAAGGCGGTATCACTAGATTCATGGCCCTGTTTTATTGTAATCTTTCAGATGTCCAGGTTGGTCCAGTCCGCTCTGCCAGAACCTATTATTTAGACTGGCTCTCAGAATATGATGCCCTTTATGCCCATGTAGGAGGAGCAAACAGCCCAGGACCTGCTAATGCTTTAGGTCAAATTATTGATTATAAAATTAAAGATTTAAACCAATTTGGTATTGGCTTCCCAACATTCTGGAGAGATTACCAAAGGCTAGGCAGGCCAGTTGCCACAGAACACACTATGTATTCTACCACTCAAAAACTTTGGGAGATTGGGGCTAAAAAAGGCTGGGCTGCAGTTGATGCTGCAGGTGTCAAATGGGATGCAAAATTTATCCCCTGGAAATTTATTGAAGATGCAAAACCTGACACCCCTCAAAAAATAGAAGTACCTTTCTGGCAGTCTCAGGGTGATTACACTGTGGAATGGAACTATGACTCAACCTGCAACTGTTACCACAGAAAAAATGGCAGCGACCATAAAGATTTGAATAATGATAAACAGCTATCTCCTAAAAATGTTGTTATCCAGTTCCAGAAAGAGTCAAGGGCTAATGATGGTTATGAAGGCAATGCCCATCTTTTATATGGAACAACAGGCAAAGGAAAAGCTTTAATTTTCCAGAATGGAAAAGCAATAGTTGGCACCTGGGATAAAACCAATAGGCTTGCAAGGACTAAATATTTAGACGATAAGGGCAAAGAAGTAAGTTTTGTTAAAGGTCAAATTTGGATTCAAACTGTCCCGGAAGGTAATACAGTCAAGTATTAATCCTCTGCCTAGAAAGGAGGTCTAATGGAGGAACTATTCGTATCAAAAGTCCGGGTTAAAATTCTAACTCTTTTTTTAACTTCTTCAGAAGGGTTATTCCATGTCAGGGAAATTGTCAGAAGGGTTGATGAAGAAATAAACGCAGTCAGGCGGGAGCTTGCCAGAATGGAAAAGTATGGTTTAGTTTCATCTGAATGGAGGGCTAATAGAAGACTTTATAGATTCAAAAAAGATTATAAATTTTATCCTGAAATTTTAGGAATGGTGGTTAAATCAACAGGTTTAGCAGGAGCAATTGTAAAAAATAAGCATACTCTAGGAAAAGTGAAATTTGCTATGATGGCAACCCGTTTTGCAAAAAATGAATCATCTGATACTGAAGATGTAGACTTATTAATAGTTGGTCAAATTGTAGCTCCAGAACTTCAATCCCTGGTTGCAGATGAACAAGCTAAAAGAGAAAGAGAGATTAACTATTCATATATGGATGAGGCAGAGTTTAATTTCAGGGTTAAAAGAAGGGATCCATTCATTTTACATGTCCTGGTCCAGCCCAAAATTATGTTAATTGGGGATGAACAGGAAATGATGGAAGGGGTATTAGTTTAATATGCGGACTAAACTTTGGCTTATTATCATTCTTATTCTTGCTGCACTTTTTGTGGACCTTCCTAAGGTTAATCTTCCCAACTTTCAAATTCCAGCAGTCAATAAAAACTCAAATGAAATACTTGGCACAATTCCTCTCAAGCTTGGATTAGACCTCCAGGGTGGAACACAGCTTGTGCTGGAAACCAAAATGGAAAATATCGCCTCAGAAGATAGAGACAATGCTTTAGAATCAGCCAGAGTTGTCATAGAAAGAAGAGTTAACTTATTTGGTGTTTCTGAATCTGTTGTCCAATCTTCAAAAGTTGGTGACTCCAGAAGAATTTTAGTTGACCTCCCGGGAATCCAAAATGCCTCTGAGGCTGCCAGTTTGGTTGGAAAAACAGCTCAGCTTGAATTTAGGGAAATAGTTGAAGACCCAAACATTCCTGCTACTATGAGTGGACTCCTCATTTCACTGGATACTACAAAACCCACAGGTTTAACAGGAGCAGATCTTAAAAAATCTACTGTTGTTTTTGGCCAGGGTGGTTCCCAGGCAGGTGCCCAAGTCTCAATTGAATTCACACCAGTTGGTGCTCAAAAATTTGCTGAAATCACCAAAAGAAACATTGGCAAGAGTTTACCCATCTTTTTAGATGAGCTTCCTGTTTCTGCTCCCACTGTCCAGCAGGAAATTATTGGTGGCAGCGCAGTCATAACTGGAAATTTCACCTCTGAAACTGCTAAACAGTTAGCAGTCCAGCTAAATGCAGGGGCTTTACCTGTCCCAATTCAAATCATTGAGCAACGCTCTATTGGTGCAACGCTGGGCCAGGAATCTGTTAATAAAAGTTTAGCTGCAGGAGCAATAGGCCTTCTAACTATAATGATTTATATGGCCTTTTATTATGGTTTTTTAGGAATTGTTGCAGACATTGCTTTAATAATTTATTCACTACTGGTTTTAGCAATCTTTAAAACAGGTCTATTTATCCTCCCCCCTGTCACCTTAACTTTAGCAGGCATTGCAGGATTTATTCTCTCAATTGGTATGGCTGTTGATGCCAATATCTTAATTTTTGAAAGGATGAAGGAAGAAAAAAGATGGGGTAAATCAAATAAAACTGCACTGGAAGAGGGTTTTAAGAGAGCCTGGTCATCCATCAGGGATTCAAATATTTCTTCATTAATTACTGCAGCTATTCTATACTTTTTAGGTACAGGTCCTGTCAGGGGTTTTGCTATAACGCTGGCAATTGGGGTTTTAGTCTCAATGTTTACAGCAATAACAATCACCAAAACATTTTTGAAATTAATAACTAAATAAAATGAACCTATTCAAATCAAAAAGGCCTCATTATGAACACCTAAGGAAAAAGTGGATTTCAAGAAACAAAGACATTACAGAAAATCTTTTTGAAAAACACTTTAGAAATGCAGCAGCCTCTACCCTTGGGGGACTTATGCTTTTATCTACCCCAGGGCTTTCAGTCCCTATCACTCATCCAGCGCAGCAAGACCAGTCTAAAATTGGGGCTTCAACTTCTAAAAATGCTCTATTGGCAGCAGAACTTACAGATAAAATCCCTAAAGAAACCAGGGCTCTTACACCAACTGAAGAAAAAGTTGTAGAAGAACTAGTTAAAAAAGACTTAGATCTGGATATTAAAGCAGAGATAGATGGAAAAAGGTTAAACAGGACTTATGGAGTAATTGGTGGAGAGCAGCACCTCTATAGATATCCAGGGGATACTTTAGAAGCCCATGCTAAAACTGCACAGGACTGGGCTATGTATGGATCCTCAGGCATTGCTCCTGGACTTGGAGCATGGGGATATTTTACTCCATCAAAAGCCCAGTTTACCCCAAAAGATGAGGCCCAGGAAAGGTATTATCTGGCTGTCCAGACTTTTCTCTCTCCTGGATTCTCAGAAAGGGTTGCAGAATATAGGGATTTTTATAAATTTAGAAAAATGCTGGTAGTTAACCCTAAAACAGGCCAGGCAGTAGTTGCAGTAATAGGGGACGCAGGACCAGCTGAGTGGACAGGCAAACACTTAGGAGGTTCTCCAGAAGTAATGCATGAGGTAGGATTAGCAGGTGGACCAAGAAAAGGACCTGTACTATACTTCTTCCTTGATGACCCTCAGGACCAGATCCCTTTAGGACCTGTCAATAAAACAGAACACAGTTTAGCAAAAGTATGATCAAAACACATTTTTACTCACATTTAATAGAGATTGAATCACTGGTTGTAGAGCTTGATAAGTTGGAACTATCCGACACTGAAAAAAATCACTTAGCTGCACTTGTTGATTCAAATCTTCATCACACCATACTAGATGTAATACTTTCAGAACTTTCAGAACAAGATAAAAAAATTTTTATGGAGCATCTTTCAAATGATGACAAAGAAAAAATCTGGGAACACCTAAACTCTAAAGTTAACAACATTGAAGAAAAAATCAAAACAGCAGCAGAGGACATCAAAAATAAAATGCATGAAGACATTAAGGAATCAAAGAGAGGAAGCAAATAAGCTAAGAAGCAAGATAGCAAGTAAGCTATTTAGGAAAACTAACTAGCTAAATAGCTTACAAACTAACAATATGCATTTAATGAAACACAAACTTCTATTTTTTATCTTTTCCACCCTCATAATTCTGCCTGGACTTTTTTATCTAATTATATCTGGACTAAAACTTGGCATAGACTTCACGGGAGGAGCACTGCTTGAATACAGATTTGAACAAAATGTAAGCAAAAGTGAGCTTGAACAATTTGGGGTAGTTACTCCGGCCGGAGAAAATACTTTTATCATCAGGACTAAACCAATAGAACATGAAAAACTACAAACTCTAAAGCAAGATTTAAAAAATAAATTTGGCAATTTTGAAGTTAGAAGTGAAGAAAATGTAGGACCTATCATTGGGGAAGAGTTAAAACAGAAAGCACTTATAGCACTTTTAATATCTTGTATCATGATTGTTTTATATATCACTTATTCATTTAGAAATATTCCCAAACCGACGTCATCATTCAGGTTTGGCATTGCCGCAATTGCGGCCCTAATTCATGATGTCTTAGTTGTAGTAGGAATTTTTGCCATCCTTGGACATTTTTTTAATGTTGAAATTGATGTATTATTTGTAACTGCACTTCTAACTATAATCGGGTTCTCTGTCCATGACACAATTGTTGTTTTTGACAGGATCAGAGAAAACCTCCCAAAAAACTTATCGAAAAAATTTGAAGCAGTTGCAGATATTTCTATTACCCAAACTCTTGCCCGCTCACTTAATACCTCCCTAACTGTTGTATTTGTGTTGATCGCTCTTCTATTATTCGGAGGGGAATCCATCAGGTGGTTTGTGGTTGCCCTACTTATAGGTATTATCTCAGGAACTTACTCCTCAATATTTAATGCTACTGCCCTATTAACTTTTTGGGAAGAAAAACTTAAGCACTGATGCTAAAATTAAGTTAATGTCCTTTTTGACTCCTACCCTTTTAGTAATTTCATCACTTTTAAGTTTAGCTTTAATTTACTATAAAATCCCTACAAATATAGTAAATATTATTTTAGTCCTGTTAATTATTTTCCTTATTGTTTCAGCTAATAGATTAAATCAAAGTATAAATCCAATCTTAAAAAACCTTAATACCACTTTTTTGATAAGCTTATGTTCTCTTTTTGTTCAAATCTTTGTTTTATCCTCAGGAGGTTTTTACAGCCCATTTCTAATTCTTATTCACCTTTACTCACTAGCTCTAAGCTTCTTGGTTAACCTCCCCTCTTCAATAATTTTCTTAACAACATCATCTGCCCTTCTTGTTTTCAACTCTTATTACAATCCAATCTTACTTGAAAAATTTAAAGAGGACCCTTTCACATTAATTCTATATATTGTCTCATTTGTAGTTATTATTCCACTCTCGCACATTGTTAATAGAACATACCATCTAAAGTCAGCCATCTATGAAAAATTAAAAAATATACTGGTTATCCAAGAATCTAAAGAAGCATCAATCTTAAGAAGTCTGGCAGAAATTGTTTTTATAACAGATCCCAATTTAATTATCCTTTCAGCAAACTCAGCTTTTGAAAACAATTTAAAGCTTTCTGAAATTGACTACAAAAATAAACCTGCTTTAGAAGTTTTAAAACTCTTAGATAGTACAAATAACCCTGCTACTAAAGACAGCCTCTACATTGATATAGTTCTAAAAGACAGGTCTACCAGGATAATTGAGGGTTTTTCCCTTTCTACTAAAACAAAACCCCAACCTATATATATTAGTATCCAGCTAAGACCTATTGTTGATTCAGCTAGCAAAGTTACCCAGCTTGTATTTATTGTTTCTGAAAAAGCATTTACCAAAATAGGTCAATCCCTTCACCAAGATTTAATTCCATTAAAAAATTCCAATCTAAAGCTGCTTTCAGAAATCAGAAACTCTCTTTTAAGAGCAAACATTCCCAGCCTTGATTTACAAATCGAACTTTTAGCTAAATCTGAGGAAGATTTAAATATTGCCCAGGAATTAGAAGACCATCCAATCAAAGAATTTAAAACTTTAACTGACCTTGCGCTTTTATCTAAAAAAATAGTTAATCAAAAAATTGTGTTTGCCAAAAGCTTAGGAGTAAAACTTGAATTTTCTCTATCTGCTAACGAAGTCTCTGAACAAGCAGCTATAAATATGACCGAGCAAAAATCCCCATTTGCAGGAGATGTTATCCCTGATTTTGCCATACCTTTGGATTCAAAATGGATAGAGGTTATGATCCAAAAACTGATTGAACTTTCAATACTTTTATCCTCAGACCAAAAAGATCCAAAAATTTTAGTAGAAATACTAAAAATTGGTCATATTATAAAGATAAAAATTACCTCATCTTCCCCACAATTAGGGATAGATTATAACGTTTTACTAAAACCATATTATGATCACCTTTTGTTTAAATCTAACTTAAAGCTTTCC
Organism: Candidatus Daviesbacteria bacterium RIFCSPHIGHO2_12_FULL_37_16; assembly: GCA_001776785.1. Taxonomy (GTDB): domain Bacteria; phylum Patescibacteriota; class Microgenomatia; order Daviesbacterales; family UBA10151; genus GWB1-36-5. The sequence continues at coordinate 62,890 of MFDF01000023.1, read as the reverse complement.
AGCGGATTAGAAGGCTATATAGCGAAATTTATATCCTCACAAACTGAAAGCCCAATCACAGTTGAGCACAATCCAAATCTAAAACAAACGATCTTTATTATAACTTTCACAAAGTAAGCTTGACAGGCTTATATTTAATATGAGTTACTTAATATAAGGTATGTTGTCCAGGCTTTTTAATTCTGCAAAGAATACACTAAAACTCCAAAATGGGATTGTACATTTAATCCCTTTAATACTGCTCGCAGCCTTAGGGCTGGTAGCATATCTTTTTATCTCTTCAAGTGCTCCTTTCAAGGACAATTTATTTAGTTTTTTATACCAAAAACCATCCTCACAAGCTGATGTAACAGGAACAGTTTGTCAAAATACAACAACTGGGACTGCTTGTGTGTATGTATCTCCTGTTACTACCCAAGCTACACAAAATCAGAATTTTCAGGTTCAGGTTAGGGTAAATACTAATGGGGAACCTATTAATGCTGTTGAGGCAGTAGTTAATTACCCAATCGCCTCTTTGGAATATGTCAGCATAGATGGGACTGGTAGTAGTTTTGGATTGGAAGTACCTACCACAACCTCTCCTGGAAGTGTGACCATATCTAGAGGAACTGTTGCACCTGTAAATGGTGATGGGTTAATTGCAACTTTAACTTTTAAACCAATTATTGCATCTGGAGTTGCAGCAATAAGTTTTAGTGCTGCTTCTCAGGCAATATCAAGCAATTCTAATAGTAATATTTTGCAGAATAGAGGTGATGGGACAATTAATATCGGTTCACAGACAGGCAGTGCAAGCTTCACTTTAATTAGTAATACTAATCCTGTAACTGTTGGGCAGGAGTTTCTGGTAACTTTGCAAGCCCAAAGTGATCAGGATGCTGCTAATTTATTTGATGCAAAATTGAGTTTTGATGCAGCTAAACTTGAAGTTGTCAGGCTTGAGCCCACAGGTTCATTTATTACCCAATGGGCTGAGCAGTTTTATGATAATGCTACTGGTGAGGTTTCACTTTTAGGAGGAGTACCAAGTCCTGGTATCCAAACAAGTGGGAGTGGGGTTAAAATGATGGCATTTACATTCAAGGCAAAGACTGCTGGACCCACAACTATTTCTATTTTACCAACTTCAGGTATTTTAAGAAATTCAGATAACCAGGATATTTTAGGTTCAACAACTGATTTAGCTTTAACTCTGCAATCTGGAGCAACCCCAACCCCATCTCCAAGCCCAACACCAACTGGCTCAGCTGGTCCAACACCAACCCCATCTCCAACTCCAAGTCCAACACCTGTACCAACTTGCACCTTAACTAATGCAGCCTGGATTACACCTTCAAATCCAGTTATGCAGGGCTCACTGGTAACTATTAGGGTAACAGGTTCTAGTGCATGTAATGGAAGACAAGTGACATTTGAGGTAAGAGAGGATGATGGCATATTAGGATTTAATAGTGTACTAAATAATCCTGTAACTGCCACATTTGTGGGAACAACTGCAAATTCTGCTTGGGTTTCTGAGTTCCAGGATGACGGAGTTGGCGGAATTAATAACCCTCCTGAGTACTACTATATAGCTTCCTTAGTAGGGTCTGGTCTAACACTTAACTCTTCAGATCCAAAACTAGAGGTTACTAAACCAGGAGTTGGGGAATTTAGAAAAGGTGATGGTAATAAAGATGGAAGGGTTGATAGGATTGACCTGTCTGTAATGATGACTAATTGGGCTAAGACAACTGGATTACCAACAGAGATTGATATAAATGATGATTCATTAATAAACGCTGTAGACTTCTCAGCCTTAGTCTTGATCCTAAAACAAGAAGGTGTAATTAAGTAAATGATATGTACAAACAATTCATGTCCCAAAAAGGAATAATTTATCTTCCTGTACTGCTAGTTGCCATTGTTGGAGTTTTAGCTTTTCTTGTAATATCTTCAAACGCTCCTTTAAGAGACCAGCTCTTAAACTCTCTATACCCTAAATCCAAATCTCACGCTGCAGCACCCTGGGATGGAGTTCCATCAATTAATATAGATTATAACCAGGATGTAGAAACCTATTGGGCAAATCATCCTTTTAATCCCTCATCACCAAATTACAGACCTGATATAAATTCTCCATCAAACCAGGTCAATGTTGCTACCCAGTTTGGTGGTAATACTCAGGCTGCATTAGACTCCCTACCATCCTCTGGAGGAACTCTTTATTTTCCTGCAGGAGATTATTCCAATTTTACTTTAGTTGGTAAAAACAATGTTCACTTTATTGGTAATCCAGGAGCTACTATTGCTGGGACAAGCAGGATTGCAGGTTGTGATACAGCGCTTAACTATCATGATTTTAGTTTAGCTGTAACAAACAGGGATCCTGATGCTTTATCTTGTGCAACAACAAACAGGCTAAAAAATATCTACTTTAAAAACATAACATTTGACGGGGGAGGAAGTGCTTTAGATGCATTTGATCTGCATGCAGTACAGGATATGGTTATTGATAATGCTACTTTCCAAAATTTTGCTGATTACACCCTGGACCCCTCTTTGCATATAGGACAAATCTCAGGAGCTTCAATGCTTGATAATATCTGGGTTAGAAATTCAAGTTTTTTGGGTAAAACTGCTTTTTCAATTTATGTTGATGGTATGCATGGGGGAGGTATGATAAATAATACTTTTTCCAACAACCACAGAAGAGGGTATTTACTATTTTTAACAAATGATGATTTTACTAAAGATTATAACGGAAATGGCAGCTTTGAAGATTGGGAGGTCAGAAGTGCAAAATATAATGTGGTTTATGGAAATACTTTTGACGGAGGATTAAAAAATTATGACGGATCTCCTGTAACTTCCTATGAAATAGCCGCTTTTACGGGAGCTAATAATTTAGTAATGGGAAATATAATCACAAACAGGGTGACAAACATTGGTGCATTTGATGCTAAAACAGCACTGGTTAATGACACCTACACTTATTCCTATTATGGCAATAAAATTATTGCAAATGATGCACGAGGAGGAGTCTCTTATTTAATGGAGATTAATGGGGGAACATGTCCTTCTGGGCAAAATAATTTTGCCCATGTTGGTAAATATGAAATAAAAAACAACAGAGCCGCTTCAGGTCAGACCATAGTCGAAAACCCAACAGGCTGCAGTTCAATTGAAGGACCAAATGTAGTCAATGGCAATTGTTTTGGGACAAATTGCCCTGCTCCATCATCAGACCCAACCCCTTCTTCAAATCCTACCCAAACCCCCATACCCACTCCTACACCAAGTCCAACTCCAGCAGGTTCCCCAACCCCAGTACCTTCAAATAATGCAAATGCAAATTTCCCAATAGGTGTATTTGAGGATGGAAATATGGTTTGGGGTGAAATCCCAACTTTCACAGATATGGTAAATGATCTTCAAAGTAAAGGCATGAATGCAGTTATTTTTGGAAATAATAATGCTTCCAGGGATGAACCAATTCTTAATGTTTCAGACCAAAAAAACTTTAATGTTTATTTTGGAGCCCATTCTGAAACAGATAGCTATTTCTCTGACCCAACCCCAACATTACAGGAGGCCAGAAATATAATCTATCCTGTTGTAGATTTGATAAAAAATCACACATCTGTCAAGGGATATAATGTGGCAGATGAGCCCAGTTTAGGTGATTTAGACAGAGTTAAATTTTTAACTCAGGCTTATATGGAAAGAGATACCTCAAAACCTGCAGGTCCAGTACTAATTGCAGTTGGAACAGGAAATGTAATTTATGATGCAGTGCTGCCAACAATGTTTATAATGGATGCCTATCCATTTTCAGTCCAGTCTGCGGCTTGTGATTTTACTATGAAGGGCTTTGGCTACACCAATAAAAACCTTTCCCAATATATAAGAGAGATGACAGCTACCAAAGCTTCTAATGTACCCTTGTATATAATTTTACAAACCCACAAAGTAGGGGATTCCAGCTGGGGGATAAATCAACTAAGAGTTCCCTCAGTACCTGAAGTAAGAGGACAGCACTGGATTTCTATAGGTGAGGGAGCCCATGGGATATTCTGGTTTATATATTTCACACAGCAGGATTGGACAGGGCTTAAAGATAACCCAACTTTGATGAATGAAATCTCAAGCCTTGCTCAAAGAACTAATCCATTAACACAAACTCTTTTAAATGCTAAAAGGAACTCTACAGACTTATTTACTGCAAACAATGGGGCTTATATCTCAACCCTAACCTCAAATGATGGGACTAAAAAATATGCTGTTGTTGCCAATATTGGAAACTGCAGTTCCTCTCAAAATATAACAATTAATTCCACGCAGCAAGGAAGCTTAAAAAATCTAGAAACAGGACAGATTCTTCCATTAGGCTCACAAATATCTTTCCTTCCTGGTGACGGAAAAGTTTTTGAATTGGTTTCTTCTCAAACCACTCCAGCGCCTACACCAAAGCCTGGAGATTTAAATGGAGATGGGAGAGTTGGGGTAATTGATTTTTCTATACTGCTTTCCAAATGGAATACATCAGATCCTGCTGCTGATTTAAACCAGGATGGTAAAGTAAATATATTGGATTTTTCTATTTTGCTGTCAAACTGGAATTAAAATGTTAAACCAAAAAGGTATTGTCCACCTATTTTTGCTTGTTGCTATAGCTGGGGTTTTAACTTTCCTGGTTATTTCCTCAAATGCCCCTTTAAGGGAGGGGATTTTTAATATCCTTTATCCAAAACCTAAATCTGAGGCTGCAAATCCCTGGGATGGGGTACCTGATTTACCCATAGACTATAATTTATCTACAGAACAATGGTGGGCAAATAATCCTTTTAACCCTGACTCTCCTAATTCTAATACCCAGATTAACTCTCCGGACCCAAGAATTGATGTCCAGGCTGCCCACGGTGGAGATATAGTAGCAGCCTACAATGCCCTGCCTGCTACCGGTGGAACCCTTTATTTAAAACCCGGCAACTATAATTTTGGCTCTCTTTTGGTGGCAACCAAAGATAATGTGCATTTTCTTGGGGAAACCGGAGCAACTATTAGAGGTACAATCAGAGTAATCTGTGGAACTGGTCCAAATAATGACTGGCTTGATTATGGAAAATTTAACCTGGCAGTCCATCAAAACCAGCCTGGAGCAAGGGAGTGTTTTACCTCAAGAGCCAGCAACTATTATTTTAAAAATATCATTTTTGATGGCCAGGGTCAGCCCAACGAATTGTTTTATGCATCAGCTGCTAAAAACGTAGTTTTTGATGGTGTTACTGTCAGGAATTTCACCACCCCCTGTGATACAGACCCGTCTTGTTTCCCTCACGGAGGAAACATTGAATGCAACGCAGGCTGCAGTAACTTATGGATTTTAAACTCCCGTTTTGAGGGGAGGGAACAATTTGCAGTTTATTTTGACGGCTGTCATAACTGCGGGATTGTTAACTCTACTTTTAATGATAACTACCGGGCAGGAATTGGGGTTTTTCTGACAAATGATGATTTTTCATATGACTTGAATAATAATAATAACCAATTTGATCCTGATGAAACCAGGAATGCCAACTACATAGCTTTTTATAAAAACAATGTTGATTCTGTTTATACAGTAGTAGCCAACAGTGGTAAATCAATGATGTTTGCCAGAAATACAATCGGCGGATCAGTTATTCCCTATAGAAATACTGCCAGATGCAGCCAGAAATATCTGCCTTTGCCTTTATATCCAAAATACACTAATACATATGATGTTGTGAGGGATAATGTGTTAGGGACTGGCTTTTCTGGTAATTATGGATTTATGAGGATTGAAGAGACCTCCCATAATGTAGGCTGCCCAGTAGGAGATCGTTTGGGAACTGTAGGTAAATATATAGTTGTAAATAACACGGTAAATAGTGCTCCTGGCGGTTATCAGTTTATAGAGCATGAAGGAAATGTTGAAGGACCAAATGTAATCTGTGGAAACATGGTAAATGGAAGTTTAAGTCCTCAAAATACTTCAACCAATTGTCCAACCCCACCAGCTGGTAATGGCACACCTCCACCAACACCCACACCTACTCAAACCCCAACTCCCATACCTTCTCCAACAGTCACTCCCATCCCTTATCAAACACCTTCAGGTGGAATATCTAATGTAGATTATTTCCCCATTGGGATATTTGAAGATGGAAATATAACTTCAGGAAACTCTGCAGATTTTACTGATATGGTAAACAACTTAAAGAGTAAGGGTTTTGATTCTGTGATGTTTACCAATAATTCTGCAAACAGGGATGAGGCTATGCTGTCTGTATCTGATAATTTAACTATGAATGTTTTCTTTGCACCTTATTATGAGATGCACAGGAATTGGTATACAACAGATGTTAACCCAAATCCTCCGGCTGCAACTATAGAAAATGCCCGGACCGCCATCTATCCTTTAATAGATAAAGTAAAAAATCACCCAAGTGTTAAGGGGTATTTGCTTTATGATGAACCAGGAGGCACTGATGACCAAAACAGGATTGCCCTGGCAAAACAGGTAGTTGAGGAAAGAGACCCAACCAGGTTTTCTACCCCTGTTTTAATAGGGTTAAACAGGGCAGAACCAATTCTTGATGCCACAAAACCTGAAGTTATGCTCATTGATGTTTATCCAATGGGAGGAGCTAATCCTGCCTGTGACTATTCCATGAGCGGGTTTGGTTATACCCCTGCCACCTTTGGACAGTTTGGTTTTTCTGATGATGACATGGTTGCATATATCAGGGCTGTAACCCGGACCAAAGACCCAAACATTCCGCTTTGGGTAATTTTGCAGACCCATAACTGGGGTGATCCAGGTGTGGATAATGGGTTTTATTCTTTAAGGAAGCCATCTGCTGCAGAAGTCAGGGCTCAAAACTGGATGGCAATTGGTGAGGGTGCAACAGGAATATTCTGGTTTATTTATACATCCCAGCAGGGCTGGACAGGGCTTAAGGATGAAACTAATTTAATGAATGAAGTCTCAACTCTTGCAAACAGGTTAAATCCATTAAGGGGTACACTCCTGGGGCTCAAAAGAAATTCTACAGACCAATTTAGCGTATCTGGCCCTAATAACCCATATATTTCTACATTAGTTTCTGCTGATGGCTCCCAAAAGTATGCAGTTGCAGTTAACAGGGAAAGCTGCAGCTCAAACCAAAATTTAACAATAAATTCCTCACTTAGTGGAAGTCTTAAAGATTTGGAGACAGGACAGATTTATGCACAGGGAGCATCAATTAATTTTCTACCTGGTGATGGAAAAATATTTGAACTTGTAAGTGGAGGTAAAAGGGGAGATTTAAATGGTGATGGCAAAATAGGAGTCATTGATTTTTCAATACTTTTATCTAAATGGAATTCTTCAGATACTCAAGCTGATCTAAACCAGGATGGAAAAGTAGGTATATTAGACTTCTCAGTCCTTTTATCTAACTGGGGATAAAATTGTCTAAATGACTTTTATTCTTCCCATTAAATACTCTCTATTATTTTTTGAAGCATCTTCTAAAACTTCCTGAAAAAGTTTATTTAAAACTTCACCAACTTTTGGTCCTGGCTTAATTTTTAAAATCTCCATTACATCAGTCCCATTAACCTTTAAATCAGAAATAGAGAAGGGTTTATGTAAAACCTGTTTAATTCTTTCTTTATATTTCTCCATTCTCCAGGAAACTGCTTTTTCTGTTCCCCCACCCAATCTGTCACCAACCCTAAGATCCATCATGTCATCAATATTTTCCAACCCCACATTTTTTATAAATCTTCTAATTGCAGAATCTGTCTGGTTTTCATCAACAGAAAAAAGGTGCCACCTGACAAGTCTGTATAATTTTTCAATCTCCTTTTTAGAAAGTTTTAATCTTTCTCCAACCTTTTTTGCCAAATTTCCACCAACTACATCATGCCCATAAAAAGTTACATTTCCATCCTTTGCAATTTTTACAGTATCCACTTTTCCAATGTCATGAATTAAGCATGCAAATCTTACCAAAGGATCTTTTGAAGAACAAAATTTTAGAGAAAGAAGGCTGTGTTCTCCAATATCATAAACCCTATCATGTTTAGGCCCCTCCTGAACAATCCCAAAACAATCCTCCAGCTCAGGCAAAATTATCTGCAAAAGCCCCACTTCCCTTAATTTTAAAACGCCTTCATAAGGGTTCTCTGAAGATAGAATTTTAAAAAACTCATCCCTGATTCTTTCCCAGGAAATTTTTTGAATTAAACTGGAATTTTCTTTAATTGCAGCAAAAGTTTTATCTTCAATTTTAAAATTTAACTGGGCTGCAAATCTAATTGCCCTAATCAGCCTTAAGGCATCTTCCTTAAATCTCTTCTCTGGATCTCCAACAGCTTTTATAATTTTTTCTTCTAAATCATTTTGTCCCTCAAATGGATCCACTAACTTATTCTCTTTCCCAAGCGCAATAGCATTAACTGTAAAATCTCTCCTTGCTAAATCTTCTTCAATTTTGTCAGTCCAGGATACATCCACAGGATGTCTGTGGTCTGTATAATCACCCTCATGCCTCATGGTAGTGATTTCATACAACCCAGCGCCGCTCACCTCCGAGGTGTGAGCAAGGTTTTCATCCTGGTTCACCTCGGAGGTGGACCTTGCAGAGATCCCAACTGTCCCAAATTTGTTATTATAAAACCCCTCTGGAATTACTTTTAAAATCTCTTCAGGTTTTGCATCAGTTGTAAAATCCCAATCCTTAACTTCCCTGCCCATTAAAAGGTCGCGCACAGCTCCTCCAACAATATAAATTTGGTAATCACTATCTACAAATTTTTTCATAATCTCTTCAACCTCTTTAGGTAAATTAAGTATCATATGCAGTAATTTTAAGGTTTTTTTAGTTATGTTACAATTGCGCATACTGATATGCCCAAGATCTGGAAAGTTTTCCCAAAAAAGTCTGATGACCTAAAAACTCAACTTCTCTTAAACAGAGGTTTAAAAACTCCAGAAGATATAGAAAAATTCTTTAATCCAAAAATTGAGAATTTTCAAAAAGAAATTGAAATTCCTGGCATCAAAAAAACATGGGAAAGAATTGAAAAAGCCATCAAAAATGAAGAGTTAATTGTTATTTTTGGAGATTATGATGTGGATGGAATCAGTGCCTCTGCTATCCTATATAAAGCCTTAACATCTCTAAAAGCTAAGGTTTTACCATACATCCCCCATAGAGAAAAAGAGGGCTATGGTCTGTCTAAAACTGGTCTAGATTTTGCCAGAGATTCTGGAGCATCAGTTGTAATAACAGTAGACAATGGAATAGTCGCTTTTGAACAAGCTCTTTATGCAAAGCAAATAGGTCTGGATCTTATAATTACAGATCATCATTTACCAGATAAAAATCTTCCTGAAGCTTATTCTTTGGTTCACTCAGTAAAAATGTGCGGTGCGGGAGTGGCCTGGTGTCTGATTCAAGACAAGGTTTCAAAAGATTTGAGAAATGAGCTTTTACAGTTTGTAGTAATAGCTACTGTCTGTGATTTAATTCCCTTAAAAGATCTCGCCAGAGCTTTTTTAGTTGAAGGTTTAAAAGTTTTAAATAAAACAGATAATTTGGGATTAAAAGCGCTCTTCACAGAAGCAGGCATAGAAAATCCAATTACATCTTATGAGGTTGGCCATATCATAGGACCCAGAATAAACGCTATTGGCAGACTGGAACACGCTATAGAAGCCCTCAGACTTCTTTGTACAAAAGATCCTCATAAAGCAAAAAAATTAGCAAAACTTTTATCTGATACTAATCTAGCCCGCCAGCAATTAACTATGACAGCATTTGAAGAAGCAAAGTTAAAAGTAGTCAAAGATTCAAAAATCCACATACTTCATTCTGAAACCTGGAATCAGGGAATAATTGGTCTGATAGCTGGAAGAATTAGTGAGCAATATTATCGTCCTGCCATAGCTATTTCTATTGGAGAAACTATTTCCAAGGGTTCAGCCCGCTCTATAGATGGAATAAATATTGTAGAAGTTATCAGAACTAGTTGTCAGGATATTTTAATAGATATTGGCGGCCACTCTGGAGCAGCTGGATTTTCAATTCAAAGCGATAAAATTGAAGAGTTTAAATTAAGATTAGAGAAAAGTTTAGAAAGTTTACCTGAAGTAGAAAAAACTTTAGAGATAGAAGCAGAAGTTGAGAGTAAAAAATTAACTAAATCATTAGTTAAGCTTCTGGAAGAATTTGCACCTTTTGGTTTTGGAAACCCTCAAATAATTTTTGCTACAAATAATATGAAAGTTTCAGATATTAGATCAGTTGGGAATGGAAAACATCTTAAATTCAAAGCAGATGGGATTGATGCAATAGCATTTGGATTAGGGGATTTAGAAAAAGTGTTAACAACTAATCAATTAATAAGTCTTGCCTATAACCTTGAGATAAATGAATTCAGAGGAAACCAAACCTTACAGTTAAAAGTCAAAGACATTCACTTTAACAACTAAAAATTATTTTTCTGATCAGGATAAACCAATGGATCAGGTCTCTCACCTACTTTTGCATCAAAGGCAGTATTTCTATCTTTAATCATTTGATCTCCCGGTGTTGTTTTAGTAGAGCTATCTGGAGCAGGTTCACTTCCTCCTCTGTGAGTAAAAACACCTCCCAGAATTCCTGCAACCCCTGCTAATGCAGCTAAAATACCAGCTTTTTTTAAATTACTTACATTAGTTCTTGGTGGAGTTAAATCAACTGAAGATATATCTTTACCAATAGTTGGGTGAGGTTCTTTTATAACCTGTTTTGTTCTATCTGTAGTGTCTTGATATGGATCTGGAATCTTCATAGGTTCATTATCTACTCCTTTAGCTAATGTTCCTGCATCTCCTGTCTTAAATGATGTTCCAGGTATTTTTACCTCTGGATCTTCCATATATTTAATTTTACTTTATTGCTTTAATTTAGGCAAATTTTTAGCTAAAATAGGCGTTAGTATGGACTTTAATGTTAGAAATAAAAAAATATTAGCAGTTGGTGCTCATGCAGATGATATAGATTTTGGCTGTGCAGGCTCTTTTGCTAAATGGGTTAAAGAGGGTGCAGAAATTTATTATCTTATACTTACAGATGGCTCCAAAGGCTCAGAAGATTTATCTATAAAAAATGAACAACTTATCACTATGCGCCAGCAGGAGCAAAAAAAAGCAGCTAAAATTTTGGGTGCAAAATATGTCTTTTTCCTTCAGGAAATAGATGGAGAACTTCAAAACACACTTGAATTAAGAAAAGAGATTGTTAGAATTATCAGGTCAGTTAAACCAGATATAGTCATCTCATGGGACCCAACCTATTTTTATTCTCAACAGGCAGGTTACATTAACCATCCAGACCACAGGGTTGCAGGCCAGGCAACTTTAGAGGCAGTCTTTCCTTATTCAAGAAATATAAGATCCTTCCCAGAACTTTTAGATGAAGGACTAGAACTTCATAAAGTATCTGAAGTTTTACTAATGAACAGGCAGGATGCAGACTTTTTTATAGATATCTCAGACACAATGGATGATAAAATAGAAGCCCTCTCATGCCATAAATCACAGTTTGAAAACTTTGATGATGTTATAAAAAGGGTCAAAGAGCGGGCAGCAAAGATGGGCCAAAAAGCAAAATGCAAATACGCAGAAGGCTTCATCAGGATAGTAATTTCAAGTTAAATATTATTTTTCCCACTTGTTCAAATCTCTAAAGGGTCTTTTAAGTTCTGCAATTCTTCTTCTTAATGGTCTTCCTTCAGAAACTTGAATTGGTTTTATCATATCAACAACAATTTTAGGAGCAACTCCTTCTGGGACTATTCCCCGAGCAACAGACTGGGCAATATCAAGTTTTGCAATACCACTTGGTTCTTTATCAGACACTACTCAACACCTCCTCTCTTTTTAGGCATAAAAAAACCTCCCTTTTGGGAGGCCTATTTGAGTCTTATGGCTTTATTAGTCTAAGACATCAAACTCCCTCCCTCCTTTGGAAAGTAAAGTAACTAAAGAAAAATTTGCTCCAATTTCTTAACATTAACAAAAATAATAACAATTCTGAGCCCAATTGTCAATTTCTAGAGGTATAAGGCTCTTCATTGTCTTGATTTGCTAGATATCCTATAATATTGTATAATTAGCATATAAATATGTTAGCCAAAGAAGAAATAGCTTCCTCAACCGAAAATCATACAAATTGTCCTTTTTGTACGATTTTTAGGGATAATCAAAGAGAGTTCATAATAAAAGATAGAGAAACAACTGCGTTAATCCTTTCATTAGAAGGTCATCCTCTTATAGTACCTAAAAAACACGTCAGATTTGAGGATATTGACCCAGAATTGGCATCTAACTTAGGTCAAGATATCTTTAAATATACACCAAGAATCATAGAGATTTACCAAACAGAGGGACTAAATATTCTAACAAACATAGGAAGAGCAGCCGGACAAGACATTGAACACTTTCACATTCATTTGATTCCCAGAATAATAGGAGATAATAAGGTAAACTTAAACGGACTTGTGCGTATCTCAGATCGTAAAAGAAGAGATATAATGCTCAAATTCCAAGACCCTCTTTAGAGATTTTTAAAACGACCCTACTGGTATCAAAACTCCTGGCACTGTTTGTCTGTTTTCTTCAACCATGACTCTTTTTCGTTCTGCTCGGGTCATATTAAACTTAGCCATGCTTGGAACTGCTTCCAATTCTAAAGCTTTCCACAAATCAAAGGGATCATACATTACCCTTGCACAAGAAGACATAAACATTCTTGCTTGATAATAATCGTTTTTCCTTAATGTTTCTATATCCTGAACTAACACACCCACCCTCTCAATAGGATTTGAAGGCTTAGAAAGACTAACTTCAGATGCACAAACGCACCTTAAACCTACACATCGACAACTTTCAGCAACTCTAATTCTAGTTGTTATTCTCTCCCGAGCTCCTCTTATAATATTTTTAATTTCCTCACCTTCATCAACAGATATATCACCTATTACAGCTAAATCAATATTTGAAGGATCAGCATCAGTCCTTTGTTTAGCCAAGTTTTTAGCAACAGATCCATGCAAGATAACCCCAAATCTATCTATTCCTATATCCAAACAAGCATCTTTGATTGCCTCCGTCATCTCATGAGACCAACCCATAAGTCTATCTCTCCATTGGGGAGAAACTCCATCCATATACCTATCTCCATCTGAATAATCAGGATACCGTTTCTTTAAAATGGGGTCTTTTAATATAGCTTTCAATCTCTGTTTTTCTACCTCACCCATATAAAACTCCCCCTGATCTGGATCAGAAAAAATATTCTGAGCAAGTTGAGGAGGCAAATCTACTAACACACCTCTTTCATGTAAATAAATACTTGTAACTCTTTCCATTTTTTGTATAAAAAAACCTCCCATTCGGGAGGTCTCCTAACTTTTGAGATTTAGCTATGTTTAGCTAAATTGACCTCCCTTCCTTGTGCCCATAATAATGAGCACCCATCTAAGAAGGGTAAAGAAAATAACTAAACAAATTATAAAACTTAAATCAATTTGGCTCATACTACTAATATATTCTATTTTCTCAAAAGTTTCTTGTCAACAGCTAATGTATAAAAATTATACTCTTTATCTCAAAGTATGTCAAACTATGGGTTTAATAAAAAACTCACCTTTAGCCTTGTAAACTTAGGCTCAAAACTGGTAATATCAGGAGATGGAAAGAACATTAATCTTATATTGCAACAACAAAATAGATCAAACTGTCTCTATCTCTGGGTTTGTCCAAACAAGAAGAGATCATGGAAAAATAGTTTTTCTTGATGTCTCAGATAGGTCTGGAGTTATCCAGGTAGTTATTACTGGAGAAATTGCAGGAGACCTAAAACACCAGGATGTTGTCACCATAGAAGGAAAGGTCTCTAAACGGCCTGAGAAATTAATAAACTCAAACCTCCCCACAGGCTCTATAGAACTGCAGGGTGAAAAGATAGAAATTCTCTCAAAAGCTGCAGAACTCCCCTTTGATATGGGGACAAAAGAATTAGACCTCCAGCTTCCTACCCTCCTGGACTTTAGATCACTAACCTTAAGACACCCAAAAGTAAAAGCAATTTTTAAAGTCCAGGATAAAATTTTAGAAGGCTTTAGAAAAATTACTGAGGAACTAGACTGCACAGAAATAGTTGTTCCTGAAATCTCAGCATCTGCAACAGAGGGAGGGGCAGAAGTATTTAAATTTGATTATTATGGACACCAGGCTTTCTTAACCCAATCCCCTCAGCTCTATAAGCAGATGTTAGTCCCAGTAATGGAGCGGGTTTCAACAATTGCCCATGCTTACAGGGCAGAACCATCAGTCACCACTTATCATCTTTCAGTAGCCACCCAAATGGATTGTGAATTTGGCTTTGTACAGTTTGAAGAACTTTTGGACCTGTTAGAACTTGTAGGGACTAACATAGTTAAATATGTTGAAGAACATTGCCAAAAAGAGCTTGAAGAATTTGGGGCAGAAAAAACAGCATTTGGTAAAATCCCAAGGCTGACTTTAAGGGAAGCCCAGGAAATAATTTTTAAAGAATTTGGGCGCGACCACAGGTCAGAAAAAGACCTTGACAGACAGGATGAAATAGATATCTGCAACTGGGCAAAAGAGAAACATAAATCTGATTTCGTAACAATAACCCACTTCCCAACTAAAAAACGGGCTTTTTACACACTCCCAGATCCAAAAAACCCAGAACTTTCACTTTCTTATGATTTATTGTACAAAGGACTAGAAATTTTGAGTGGTTCACAAAGAATAAATGAATACAATCAACTTGTTGAAGCAATAAAAGAGCGCGGAATGGACCCCAAGGATTTTGAAATGTATCTACAAGCTTTTAAATATGGCATGCCCCCAGAGGGTGGATTTTCTTTTGGTTTAGAAAGGCTTACTATGAAAATTCTTAATTTATTAAATATTAGAGAAGCAAGTCTTTTTCCCAGAGATATGGAAAGAGTAGATATAAGACTCTCTCAAAAAGCCCATGATATTAAACCTGTCAAGAAACCTAACTAAGAAGCTAAAACTTTTTGGCATAAGTTTTGTAGTATTCTCATCAGCCCTAAGTTTGATGATTCTATTGCCAAACTCTTTAGATTTAGCAGAATCTAAAATAAATTCAAGAAATGAGGTGTTTAAACAACCCATACTTTTAGCAGGTGATGTCCAGGCAGAATCTACCCAAAGTTCTCTGCAAAAAATAGATTTAAATATCAAAGCTCCAACTACAACTGCAAATTCAGTTTATATAAAAGACTTAACCACTGGTGATATTCTTTTTAAAAAAAATTCAGAGACTAGAGTACCAATGGCTTCTACTACCAAAATAATGACAGCTTTAGTTGCCACAGAACACTTTAAAAGCGGGGATATTTTATTAGTTCCACCCGAAGCTTTAGTTGGTGGATCAAATATGGGACTTATTGCTGGAGAATATATGACCTTCAGGAGTTTGCTTTATGGGATGCTTCTAAATTCTGGAAATGATGCGGCCTTTACTGTTGCTGCAAACTATCCTGGTGGAATCTATGAATTTGTTAACGCCATGAACCAAAAAGCAGGTTCACTGGGCCTTAAAAATACAAATTTTACAAATCCTGCAGGTTTTGATAACCCATATCACTATACTTCCTCAGAAGATATGGCAGAAATTGCTACTGAGTTTACAAAACATCCAACTCTTTCTAAAGTTGTCTCCACCAAGGAAACCTCAGTCATCTCTTTTGATAAAACAAAATCTCACCCCCTAAAAAATCTAAACAAACTTTTGGGCACTGATGGTGTAGTCGGTATTAAAACAGGTTTTACAGAAATTGCAGGTGAAAACTTAGTTGCCTTAGTTGACAGGGATGGACACAAAATATTAACTGTAGTTCTAAATTCTAATGATAGGTTTGGAGAATCTAAAGCATTAATAGATTGGGTTTTTAAAAACTTTAAATGGGAATAAATTATTCAACCTGTTCATCTCTTAGCGCAGGAACAAAAGCAACAAACTCATCTCCCTCAAATACAAAAACTGGCTGAAGGAATGGTTGAAATTCTCTTGAAAGAAAGTAGCCTAAGTAAACTTTAGTTATAGATACTTTTAATCCCAAAGGTTTTTTTATTACAAAACCTTGCTGGGTTTGTAATTTATCATATGCTTCCTCAGGTGTAAGAATTGGATATGTATGTCCATTTAAAATATCTATTGGCCAAAAAACATAATCTAATATTAAAACCTTCTGTCTGTTGTCACTTCTTTTATTTATAACCCCTTTGATCAATCCTTCCTCAAACTTTTCAGTTACCAAAGGTATTTTATCAACATCTTCCTGCCATAAAGTTATAGTTGCAAAATTACTTTCATTTATAGAGGGTTTCTCATAAAAAACTTCACTCCTTCCATCCCGCAGCTGCTCCTTTAAAAGATCCATAGGCAAAAGGAAGTCTTTAAAATCCTTAGTTAATCTTTCAGGATCTGAAAAATTATTAGTCATTGTTAAATTTGCACTTTCAGTAGATTCTCTATGGTTAAATCTAAAATTCCCGCTTTCCAGGCTAACTACCATATCCCCACCATTCTCATCTAAAAAAAGATATTGTGTTAAAGATTGCATTTCAGGTCCTGTAATAAAACCCAATTTATTAGCTAATGCTTTTGACCTATCCGGAGCCAATAAATCAGTACCCAAAGAAGCAATAGGATAAACCTTAAAAATTTTTGGAATGTCTCTGGGAAGTGAACCAGTATCTGTATCCAAAGTGTATGCATAACTCCCGGCAGAATTTGATGCTTCAGTTATTTTAAGTTTTGGAAGTTTTCCAAAAAAAACATCAGGAGGAGTCTCTGGCGGGGGAGGAGGAATATAAACAAAATTTATATAGTACATATACCCAACCCAACTTGCTATCAACAAAAATAAAAAGATTGCCCCAAAAATTAAGCTTTTCTTTGTTAAATCTGCAGTCTGGGTCAGAGTCAATGCCATATTATTACTCTTCGAGCGAAGTCGAGAAGTTCCTTCCTTTATTATACCTAATCTCATATAATATCCTCTATGAGTGTTAGGGTCCGTTTAGCACCATCTCCAACTGGTTCACCTCATATTGGAACAGCCTGGCAGGCCCTTTTTGATTATGTTTTTGCCAAAAAAAACAACGGAAAGTTCATTTTAAGGCTGGAGGACACAGACAGGACAAGATTAGTTCCAGGATCAGAACAGCAAATCTATGAAACACTCAATTGGCTTGGTTTAGACTATGATGAAGGTCCAGAAAAAAAAGGAGATTTTGGACCATATATCCAATCAGAAAGGTTAGAAATCTATAAAAAATACGCAATACAGTTACAGGAAAAAGATTTAGCATATGAAGACGAAGGGGCAGTTAGATTTAAAACTATAAAAGATGGTCAAACCACCTGGCATGATTTAATTGGAGACAAAGACATAAGTTTTCCCAATAATACTCAGGAGGATTTTGTGATTATAAAATCTGATGGGTATCCGACTTATAACTTTGCCAATGTAATAGACGACCATTTAATGGAGATTACTCATGTTGTCAGGGGAAATGAGTTTATTTCATCAACTCCAAAACATCTTATGCTGTATAAAGCTTTGGATTGGCAACCACCGCAATTCGCCCACCTCCCGGTATTAGTCGGATCCGATAGATCAAAACTTTCCAAAAGACATGGTGCAAAATCTGCACTTGATTATAAAAAAGATGGCTTTTTAAAAGAAGCTTTAATTAATTTTTTGGCACTTTTAGGCTGGTCACACCCAGAAGGCAAAGAAATTTTTTCACTAGAAGACATGATCAAGGTTTTTGATTTTAAAAATTTTAATGCAGCCTCTGCATATTTTGATGAAACAAAACTTGAATGGCTAAATGGAGAATACTTAAGACTTATGCCTGATGAACAGTTAACAAAAAGGCTTCAGGAATTTTTAGTAGATCATCCAGCAAAAGAAAAAATAGCACCGCTTGTTCCCTTAATAAAAGAACGCATTAAAAAATTATCCGACTTTATACCATTAACTTTTTTTCTATTTGAAGAACCAGATTATGACAAAGAAGTTTTTTCTAAGTTAAAAATTGAAAATCAAGAAGAACTTTTAAATAAAGTCATTAGCAGTTTAACAAGTTTAGAAAAACCATGGGATGCAAAAATTTTTGAAGAAACTTTTAGAAAAATGGCACAAGATCAGGATTTAAGAGTAGGGGATATGTTTCAATTTTTAAGGGTTTCATTTTCTGGACAGCTTGTCACCCCTCCCCTTTTTGAATCTATAAAATTTGTAGGAGAGGATGAGGTTTTAAAAAGACTTGAAAATTTACAAAAAAGTAATATATTAGATTAACTCGTTGGGGGGTGAATTTTATGGCAGATGAAGAAAAAAAAGATGAGCGAAGCTCTTCTTCGAATAACACTAAAAATCTAATAATTGGTGCTACAGGAGTTGCCTTAACTGCAGCAGTAGCAGGAGTTGCAGGAGCAATTCTCGCAAATAAAGAACTAAGAAAAAACTTGGGTAAAAAAACTGTCCAGGCTTTAGAGGTAGTTTCTAAACTTGCAGTCAGGGCTGAAAAAGAAGCAACTGCAGGGTTAAAATATTTACAGAGCAAAGCCCAAAAAGAGGATAAAACCTTGAAGCCTGCTCCAAAAAAAGTGACAAAGAAAGTAAAATCATAAACTTTTCTTGTCATCCTGAGGACGAAGTCTGAAGGATCTCAAGATTTTGCTTTAAAGTCTAAAGAGCAGGAGTTTATACAAAATCTCTTCCCTGTTTTTGTGGGGCCATCATCAAATAAATGCCCCAAGTGTGCCCCACAATTTTTACAGACCACCTCTGTCCTTACCATCCCATGAGAATTATCTTCTAAAAGTTCCACATGCTCCCTATTCAGGGTATCATCAAAACTTGGCCATCCGGTTCCTGAGTCAAACTTTGCCTCAGAAGAAAAAAGTTCAGCACCACAAACCACACAGTTATAACTCCCTTTTTCTTTATTGCGAAGCAACTTACCTGTAAACGGCTCCTCAGTCCCCTTATTTACCACCACCTCATACTGCTGGGGTGTTAATTTTTTCAACTGCTCCTCATTTACATTTTTCATTTAACCAATTTTATCATGAAATTTGAACTAATAGTCCATTTCGGGTATAATATGGGAGCCACGTCAAACGTGGCAAAGCCTGGGAAGATGGGCGATTAGGTCCTTTGAGAAATCATTGGGTCAGGAAAGTCCAGACAGCGCAGAGTAGGGTGGCCAGCGTAAGCTGGCTCGGGTAACCGCAAGTATAGAGCAACAGAAACGAGTCACAGTCCGCCAGCAGGCGGATGTGGTGAATGAAACGGGCAATCCTCCCCGCTGCAATCCTAGAACCAACAGTACTGCTCGTACATTTGTTGAAATGAGGAGCATTAGATAAATTATCGCAGGGAAAGCAGACTCAGATAAAACTTTCCCAACAGAATCTGGCTTATACTCTTCCTAGGCGAATCTGGTTTACGTTTTTTACGAAGTAAAAAAGGCAAGGTTCTGATAACTGAGCAGTAAAATATTACATACTGCGAAGGCATCAGGTCCTTACGATCCTCCCAGGCACAAAAATTTTTACTCTTCTTTTAACACCCCTTCAGTAATAATTTGCACAACTACTGCAACAGGAACTGCAAGCAAAGCACCTGCTACTCCTAAAAGTTTCCCCCCTATTGAAACAGCAAGTATCACAATCAAAGGATTTAACCCTACTGCTTTTTTCATAACCTGTGGGACTATAATGTGATTCTCGAGCTGTTGGATTACAAAAAATGCCCCGGCTACAATCAATGCCAGAATTGGTGATGAAACATATGCAATCATTACTGCAGGTATTGCAGAAATAATAGGTCCAATGACAGGAATAACTTCCATAATCCCTGCAAGTATTGCCAAAGGTATAGCATAGGGAACATTAAGGAAAAAAAGTACTATATAAACCACGCTTCCTATAATAAAACTTAAGACCAGTTGTCCCCTGAGCCATGCCCCAAGCTTATCCTCTATCCTTCTGCTAATTTTTTTAACTCTTTCCTCCTGTCCAACGAAAAACTGGGAAATCAGCTGATCCAAGCGCTCACGCTGCAAAAGCAAATAGAAAGTTAAAACAGCAACTGATATAAATGCTAAAAAATTACTAAAAACAGCCAGGGAAAATCCAAGTGCATTTCCGCTTATATTTCCCAATTCCCTTTGAATAACAGACTTATCAATTGGACTTCCATCAGGAAAAAGCTTATTTAAGGTTTGAGGTAAGTTAGTTACTAAATTAGAAGTTTGTTCAATTAACGGCGTTATTACTATAGAAACCAAAAAACCGAGTAAACTAAAGACAACAACATAGGTAAAAGCAATTGCTAAAGCTTTTGGAATTTTCCAACTCTCCAGTTTATCTATAATTGGAGATAGCGCAGACATAAAAATGATTGCAATAAACAAAAGGATTATTACATCTTTTATTAAGTAGAGCGCCCAAAGAAGAGCTAAAAAACTAGCAACAAAAAATATAGTCTTGTGTGAAATATCAAAAGATCTAGCTGGCATGCCCTAAATTGTACCAATCAGCCACCATTTTTTCCACCATTTCATAATAATTTTTCTCAGTTATATCAAACCAGTTAAGATCCTTTTCCTTCTTAAACCAGGTCATTTGTCTTTTTGCATACTGGCCTATTTTAATTCTTAGTATTTTAACTAAATCTTCTTTATTTTTAATCACGCCTGTTACATAATCAGAAATAATTGAATACTCTAACCCTAATTCCTTCAGCCTAGCTATACTCAATCCATTTTTAAGAAGGTTAGCCACTTCTTCAATCATTCCTTTGTCCAAACGGTGTAAAATTCTATCCTTAATCCTTTTTCCAATAATTTCCCTTCTTGTAGTTAAACCAATTTTTAATACATCTAAATCTTTAGATTTTGCATCAACATTTTTTTTATTTGATTTTTGAGATAAAAGCTCTATGGCTCTTATCAATCTTCTGGGATTATTTCTATCTGAATTATTCAACTTTTCAAACTTTGCTGCTGAAATTTTTTTTAATTCTTCCTGCAGCTTGCTAATTGATAATTTTTCTAATCTTATCCTTAACTTTTTATCTGAAGGAATGCTTAAATTATCTAATCCTTCTAACAAAGCTTTTAGATAAAACCCAGTCCCCCCCACTATAATTGGAAGTTTTTCTCTCTTAAAGATATCTTCTAATACTTTTTCTGCATCTTTAACATAATCAAAAACCGTGTATCTTTTTTTGGGATCCGCTATATCCAACATCCAGACTTTCACTCCATCCATTTCCCAATATCCATTTCCTTTCTTAACTTTTACTTCTATCCCGGGAAGTTTTCCTGTTCCTATATCAAGCCCAATGTAAACCTGTCTTGAATCACAGGATATTAATTCTCCACTAAACTTTTTTGCTAAATCTATTGCAGTGTCTGTTTTTCCAGCTGCAGTTGGACCCAAAATTACTATTACTTTTTTCATAATTAGTTGTTTTTTTAAAACTTAATATTGATTATACTTTAGTTTAAATTTATGAACATCCGCGATCATCAATTATATAAAATTTGGAATAAAGTACCTGTTGATTACTATCAAACCGGTACCAAATCAAATATTTTACAAATGGCTTGGCATCATTTAAAAATTAATTCTGCAAAAAAAATTCTTAAAGGTCACCAATTTTCAAAAATCCTAGATGCAGGTTGTGCAAGCGGTTTTATGTTATTTAAAATCTACCAAGCCTTTCCTAACGCTAAATATTTTGGAATTGATGTCTACAGCAAGGCCATAAGCTATGCAAAAAAAACTTACCCGGATATAACATTTAAAACAGCTTTTGCTCACAACCTTCCATTTACAAATGATTATTTTGATGTTATCTTATTTTATGAAACTATTGAGCATGTAGAAGATCCAATTAAAACTTTAAAAGAATTAAAAAGAGTTTTAAAAAAAGGTGGGATTTTAATCTTAGCAATGGATTCTGGAAATTGGTTATTTAGATTCGTCTGGTTTGTATGGGAAAATACAAAAGGTAAAATCTGGCAGGAAGCCCATCTTCACCCATTTCATTATACGGAACTTGAAGAAGTTATTAAAAAAGCTAAATTCAAAATTGAAAAGAAATTTTTTACCCATTTGGGAATGGAAATAACATTTGTTTTAAAAAAATGAACTACTCCGCAGTAAACTGCGGAGTATCCCTTCAGGCAAGTTCTTCTGTGAACCATTCATCCCCGCAGCAAGCTGCGAGGTATTCTGGTTCAAGAATAAATTTTACATTATATAAATACCATATTTATTTAAAATTATTGTCCCCCAGGCATTTACTAATATACTTAAAGTTAATAAAAAATATGCAAATTTACTTGGTTTTTGTCCTAGACCTAACGCTAACAATATTAATAAAAATGGCATGAAATCTAGGGCAAAACGATAACCAAATTGAGAAAAACCCACTCCAGCCCACTGGATTACTATAAAAAATGTTGGCAATATTGCTAACCAGCATGCCCATTTTAATAAACTTCTTTTCACTATAAAAATGTAAATTAATACAGGACTTGTAAACCAAATTGCTGTTGCATATAAAGAAGGCGTCATATATGGAAAAGTTTCACTAAATTTAGGTAACCTAAAAATTAAAGCATCAATATGTCTTGGTATATACATAATACTCATATATACCCCATTAACTACGGTATTTGTATCAACGTTTTGAATTAATCTATAGGGACTAAAAGGACTGAAATCACCAAATCTAGCATAATTATATAGAGAATCAAATAAAATAAACAAAAAAATTGTTGAATTAAAAATTATAAAATTAGTTAAATTTTTTAGGTTAAACTCAAAAAGATTAGTTAACTTAAACTCTTTTAGAAAGAGAACTGGATTTTTTTTAAATATCCATAAATCTTTCCATAAATAAATATAGAAAAATAAAACTGTAAATAAAACTGACGTTCTTGCCCAAAAGCCCGCCCCGATAAGCAATCCAATTAGCCAAAGTCTTTTTTTACCAGCTGATTCTATTAAAGCAAGAAGAGTTAGAAATACAGCTACAATGTGGGCTAAATACCATGAAGAACCAACTGAAGCAGCAAACCAATGATTAGTCCCAAATGCAAAAAAAATAGCTACAAAAACTGAGGAAGCATCATAAAAGTTCAATCTTTTTAAAAGAAGGTATACTAATACAACATTTATACTTCCTAAGACAATTGAAAAATACGTTTCTGAAAAGTTTGGGCCAAAAATATAAACAAAAGGCATCATAACTATCGCTGGCATAGGCGGAAGAGCTACATAGTATTTGTCACCAACAGGAATCAGCTCATTTAACCAGGATGGATTTTCTATCACATATAATTTACCATTAATCAAACTCTTTGAAAGCCTGGTGAAATAATCATAGTAAGTTACACCAGGTGATGTAAGCAGATAAATATTCAAGACTAAGAAAAATAGCATGAATGGGATAAAAAGTTTAAATATCATTTTTTTATTATTTATTGGATTAATACTAAGGGTTATTTTAGCTAATTTAGAGGGGTTTAAGATAGATGTAGATGCTTGGTTTGCCTGGGCTTTGAGGATCAATGAAGTTGGGTTTGCAAATTTTTATTCATCACAAATATGGACTAACTATACTCCAGGATATCTATATGTACTTGGTTTATTGGGATTTATAAAAAACCTCTTCAGTTTAGATAGCTCATTTTTTTATCTTCTTCTTAAAATTCCCTCAATTCTTTCAGAACTAATATTGGGAGTTTTTATCTATAGACTGTCATCGCAACATTTTAATGAAAGAATTTCAATCTTTCTTTCTTCTTTAGTTTTCTTAAATCCAGCTTTTATCTTTAATTCAGCTATCTGGGGCCAAATAGATGGACTGCTGTCATTATTCATGGTTTTTTCTATTTATTATTTAATCCAGAAAAACCTAATCCTTTCATCTGTCTTCTTTTCCATAGCTCTGTTAATCAAACCACAAGCTCTAGCAATCACACCTGTTTTCTTTTTATACCTTGTTAAAAACTTTAACCTAACATCTTTTCTTAAATTATCCCTCCCTGCACCAATTTTATTTACCATTCTCTCCTTTCCTTTCTTCCCTGGCAACCCAATAGCTGGGTTATTTGCTCTTTTCCAAAACATGATAAATGATTATTCTTATACCTCACTTTTTGCTTACAATCTTTGGGGAATTGTAGGATTTTGGATAAATGACACCCAAGGTTATTTAATAACATATAAAGACTGGGGAATCTACCTGCTCATAATTTACTGGCTAGTCCTATCTTTTGTTTACTTTAAAAAAAATATTGGGCTTTTTACTATGTCTGCTTTAGCAACCTTAGGTTTTTACTTTCTGCCAACTAGAGTCCACGAAAGATACTTATATCCTTCCTTAATTTTTTTAATTCTTGCAGCTATTGAACAAAAATCATCAAAAATAATTATTTTTCAAATTCTCTTAAGCTTGGTACACTTTCTAAACCTTTATTATGTCTATATTTACTACAATGAACTCTATTTAAATCTAACCAAGGTTTTATATAACCAAATTATTTATGAAGTATTAAACAACTCATCTAAAATAATATCCTCTATATCTACTTTATTGTTTATCCTGGCAGGCTTTATAATTATAAAACCAAGTAATGCTAAAAAAACTTACTAGACCAAATAAAATTCTAATAGCTATCTTACTCTTTGCTTTATTAACAAGGTTTTATAATTTGAACTACCCCACAGTTTATGTTTTTGATGAAGTCTACCATGCTTTTACTGCTAAAGAATTTTCTCAAAACCACAAAGAAGCCTGGGAATGGTGGACAACCCCACCACCTGGCGTGGCATATGAATGGACACACCCACCTTTAGCTAAAGAAATTATGGCTCTCTCAATGCTTATGTTTAATACTCAAGAATCTTGGGCATGGAGATTACCAGGGGTAATTTTAGGAATAATAAGCATCTATCTTATTTACCTTATCTCAAAACTTCTTTTTAAATCTGAACTTATAGCCCTAACAGCTTCATTTATCTACTCTCTAGATGGATTAAATTTTGTCCAATCCAGAACCGGAATGAATGATATATATTTAATAACTTTTGTATTAGTAAGTCTGTATTTACTTCTTAAAAAGAAATTTTTATTTTCAAGCATCTTTTTGGGTTTGGCTCTTTCGTCAAAGTGGACAGCTATTTATTTTTTTGGAATTGAGTTAGCAATTCTTTTTATACAGGGAAATTTTTTAAAGACTTTCTATTTCCTTCTTGTTCCTCCAATTATTTATATCTCAAGCTATATCCCATTCTTTTTATTAGGACATGACATAGAAACTTTTAAGGGACTGCAGCTTCAGATGTGGTGGTATCATACAAACCTAAAAGCAACCCATGATTATTATTCTGCCTGGTGGAGCTGGCCTCTAAATTTAAAACCTGTCTGGTATTTTGTTGATTACCAAAAGGATGGAAAAATATCTAATATATTTGCATCTGGAAACCCACTTCTTTTTTGGGTTGGTATAGGAGCAATTATTGTAACTTTATTTGACTTACTGCAAATATTTTACAAACATACCAAAACTGTTCTTAAATCTTTTTTTAAGCATGAAAATCCATTTATATGGAAAAGTATTTTTATACTTTTAATAAGCTATCTTGGTTTTTGGCTTCCATGGAGTTTATCTCCAAGGATTATGTTTTTATATCACTACAGCCCCTCAGTTCCATTCTTATCAATAATACTCGCCTACCAGCTTGCTCCACTATATGAAGATAAAAAAATGAGGATTCTTTTTTTTAGTTTCCTAATTACTTTTTTACTTAGCTTTATATTTATTTATCCAATATTAACTGGAATTCCACTGCCAAAAGACCTGCTGATGCTTTTTTTCCAAACTAATTTGACTAAAAATCCTTTTGGGGAATAAATCTAAGGATAACTATAACTACCAGAACCACCTATAAAAAAATAGTAGATAGCAAAATATATAACTCCACCAACTATTAAATAGATTAAAACCCACTGCCAAAGGGGTCTTTTACCATAACCATTTGCCATATATCTATTAACTCACTACTTTTAAATTTTGTCAACCACAATCATTAAACTGATTGTGGTCAATATAAGTAACTATTGTTTCAATCTGTCTTATGTAGTAAAACTTTGTTTAAATGTCGAATAAAAAAATACTTAATTTTGTTATATTAATATTTTCTGGTTGGAGAGTAGGATTATTTATTGTAACCTTTTTAGGACTAAGCATTATCCCTAATATAACTCAACCTCAATATAATATTAATCCTCCTTCTGCTGATCTTATTTACTGGGAAAGATGGGCGAACTGGGATGGTGCACATTTTTTAAGCATTGCCCAATATGGTTACGAACCATTTCAAGTGGTTTTTTTCCCTTTATATCCTCTACTAATTAAATTTTTGTCTTTACTAACAACCAATTATTTTTGGGCTGGATTTATAATTTCTCAAATATTTACTGTAATATCTCTTTATTATCTTTACAAATTAGTCTTATTAGATTATAAAAAAAATGTTGCAGAAAAAGCTGTAATTTTACTAATCACTTTTCCAACAAGTTTTTATCTAGGTGCAGTTTATTCAGAAAGTTCATTTTTAGCACTCACCCTTTCTTCTTTTTACTATGCCCGTAAGAAAAACTACATACTCGCATCTATTCTTGCAGGATTATCTTCTGTTACCAGGATAATTGGAATATGCGTTATTGTAGCTATTGGGGTAGAATATCTTTACCAAAAAGGAATAAAAATTAATCTAAAAGATTTATGGGCTAACAGATTTGTTAGGTTTACAACTTTTTTAACCATCACTACTATTATTCTTTATTTTTTCAATTCAATCTTTATCAAATTTCAGTTTTGGGAAATAGTTGGAGTAGTAAGCACAATGCTTTACTTATTATTCTTAGTTTGTATTATTTGTTTTCTACTAGTTACTTTATATTTGATTTTAAAAAATAAGAGATCTCGTGATATTTTTATGAAAGAAGGATTACAACTTACTGTTACATCCTTAGCACCCTTTCTAATTTATTCTTATTACCTTTACTATACTCAGGGATATCCCCATGCATATGTTCTTTATGAAAGTAATTGGGGCAGAAATATTAGTCTACCATGGGAATTAATGTTTGCCTATCTTAGCTCCCTTTTAAGTAATAATTTTTTTATAGTCAGTCAGACTGAACAAATATTAATAGAGTTTATTTTTGCTTTGGTATTTATTATTGGTGCCATCATATCTTTTGTAAAACTTAGGCTCTCATATGCAGTATTTTTCTTACTTGCTTTGCTTATACCTCTATCAACAAATACTCTTTTATCAATCCACCGCTTTGGAATAGTTCTTTTTCCTCTATTTATTCTTCTGGCAAATGTAAAAAACAAATATTTCAATTTTGTTTGGACTATAACCTCAGCTATGCTTCTTGGGTTGTTTGCAATTTTATATATCAATAAGTATTGGGTAGCCTAAAGTCAGTCTATCTTATAATTCTCTTAATAGTTTTACCTGCAGTAAAACTTGGCAGCTTTTTAGAAGGAATTTGGATTGTTTCACCTGTTTGAGGGTTTCTTCCCCTTCTGGCAGCCCTGGAGCGTACTAAAAATGTCCCGAAACCGGTTATAATAGTCTTCTCTCCCCTGCTTAAATTATCTCTTATAAGATCAAATACAGCATTCACAGCATCAGCTGCAGCCCTTTTAGTTAAATGAGATTTTTTCGCAACCTTCTCTATTAATTCGTTCTTTGTCATAGTTCTAAAATTAAGTAGCTACCAATATAACCAAAGAGAAAATTAATGTCAACCTCTTGACAAGGTCTGCTCTAGCTTCCAGAAGTCAGAAACGACTCTGTTGCCCTTGTTTCTCTGACTGCTGTAATTTTAACAGCCCCAGGTACCATTACTTCCTTTTGGATTTGAGCTCCTATATCATGCACTAATTTTGGCAGTTCATCATCACTAACTTTCTCTGGAACAACAATGACCCTAACTTCCCTACCTGCCTGGACTGCAAAAGCTTTTTCTACTCCATCATAACTTGTGGCAATCCTTTCTATATCTTCAAGTCTTTTTAAATAATCCTGAACATTTTCATGTCTGGCACCAGGTCTTCCACCAGATATAGCATCAGAAGTTGCAACTATAATCGACTCAACAGAAGTAAATGGCTCATCCTCGTGATGCTGGGCGATACAATCTATAACTTTTTGGGGAATACCATGCTGTTTTGCAAAAGCTACCCCTTTCTCTACATGGGTTCCCTCATCCCCTTCATAAACAACCTTACCAATATCATGCAGTAAACACCCAAGTCTTACAGTATTTACATCTGCCCCCATTTGTCTGGCAATCTCCACTCCAACTTTAACTAACTCTAAAGAGTGTTGGATTAAGTTTTGTCCAAAAGAAAACCTATATTTAAATTTACCCAGTGTTGCTATAACATCTGGAGGTAAATTATAAATACCTGCATCATGACAAAGTTTCTCACCTGCCTGAAACATTATCTTCTCTATATCTTCCCTTGTCTTATCAACAATCTCTTCAATTCTTTGGGGCTGAATCCTACCATCTGCCATCAATCTCTCCAAAGAAACTTTAGCAATCTCTCTTCTGGTTGGGTCAAATGAAGAAAGTATTAAAGCATTTGGAAGTTCATCATCCATCACAACATCTACACCAGTTGCCTGTTCAAAAGCTTTTATATTTCTTCCCTCTTTCCCAATAATCCTTCCCTTCATCTCTTCATCAGGTAAAGTTACAGTAGAGGTCGTATATTCTGAAATTACATCTGTCACACCATGATACATAGCATCTGCCAAAATTTGTTTTGCGCTATCATCAACAGTAAACTTAATCTCCTCTTCTGCTTCTTTAATTCTTTTTGAAATTTCTGATGCTAAATCTTTCTCAACTTGCTCTAATAAAATCTTTTGAGTCTCTTCCGGAGACATTTTGGCAGACTTTTCTAACTTTTCAATTAAATCTTTTCTAACTTTTTCAGCCTGCTCTAATTTCTTATCCAAAATACCCAGTTTCTCTTCAATTAATCTTTCTCTTTCCTCTAATATCCCCTCTCTTTTAGCAAGTTCTGTTTCAGAAGGTGTAAGTTTTTGAGGTAGGGGAGCAGAACCCGCATTTTGTGGGGTAGGATTACTTTCTATTTGTGATCCAGGTCCAAATGATCTTTTCAATCTATTTTTCTTTCTAAATTAGAGAATGGAAAATTCCGCAGCTAAGCGGATAGGGGATTAATTTAATCTGGTAAAAGATAAATATTCCATAAAAACCTCAAGTTATTTTCCTCAAAGTTCTCTAACTTATAGTTATTGTACTATTTCTCTAAGAATTTTTCAACAACTTCTTTTGAGATGGAGTAGTCAAATCCTCTTCTCATAAGAAATTCCAAAGCTTTTTTCTTTTTTTCTAAATAGGGGAGTGCCTGAAATGATTTCATCTTCTTCTCTAAGGCCTGGCCAGCTAAATTCTCCTGGGTTCCTGAATTTCCTTCTTCTTCTAAAACTGTTTCAATAATGCTGCGGTCGACGCCTTTTAGAAATAACTCTGCTTTCAATGCAATATTGCCTTTTTTCTTACTGGCTCTTCTTGACCTAACCCATTCTCTGGCAAACACCTCATCATCTAAAAGTTTTTTCTGCTTTAGTTTCTCAATCAAACTCTCTATCACCATCTCTGAAATTTCATCATCACCCTTAACCTTTCTTTTAAATGATAACGCCCTCATATAATCTCGTATCTCTTTTTCTGTTCTTAACCTTATATTCAAAAGTGTATAAACCCGCACCATTAATTTCCCGACTTCTGTTTCAAATAAAATTTTTTCTAAATCAGCAGGGGAGAGCTCTTTACCAATAATTAATCTTCTATCTACAATTAAATCCTCATCCACCCCAAAACCAAACTGCCCATCCAAATAGACATTAAAACGACGGGGATTTCTCTTTTGTTGATCAACTTGTGTAATTTTCATTTGGATTCTTCCTTGCCCTCCGAAGCTATGAGCGAAGGAGGGTTCTGAGGTTCAACCGAAGTAATTTTCACCAGAAGATTATACTACTTAAACTATAACCCTCTTGGATTCTAATTTTTTAATCTTTCGCTTGTTTTCTTCTAAATCCTCATCAATTCTCATGTGGCTGCCTGTGTGCATTATCTGTTCTTGTCTCACATCCAACACTTCTTTATATACAGCATCCATTTTATTAAAAACATCATCATTTCTTGAAACAACTTTCTGTTCCAACTTATCAATTCTGCTGCTAAATCTTACATATTGTTGATCAAGCAATTTAACTAGTTTATTCCATAACTTTTCATCCATAATAATTAAGTTTAGTTTAATTGAATATAGACAGTCAATTCAGACAAAGCAGTTCAATGAATATCAGCAACCTTTATACAGCTTCTTCTGTAATTCTTGTCAAAGAATTAATCTGTTTCAGATATTTTTTCTGCACCTTCATCAGCTTCTTCTTCACCAACGACCAAACGGTCTTTTCCATCTTTTGGTTTTCCCCAAACCTCCCTTATTTCTTTTTCTAATCTCTCTGCCTCTTTTGGATTTTCTTTTAAATATGCTGAAGCTGCAGGCCTTCCCTGACCTAACATATTTTCACCCCATCTTATAAATGCTCCTGACTTTGTTAAAATCCCAAGTTCAATTCCCACATCCAAAAGTTCACCTTCATGAGAAATTCCATTATCATCCATATCAAATTCTGCAATTCTAAATGGGGGAGCCATTTTATTTTTAACAACTTTAACCCTATGCCTACTTCCAACTACCACATCCCCCTGTTTTATGTTTTCTATTTTTCTAACATCAAGTCTAACTGATGCATAAAACTTTAAAGCCTGTCCCCCTGTTGTTGTTTCAGGATTCCCAAACATCACCCCAATTTTTTGTCTTAACTGGTTTGTAAAAATAACAATAGTATTGGTATTGGAGATTGCCCCAGTTAACTTTCTTAAAGCCTGAGACATAAGTCTTGCCTGCATTCCCATTACAGCATCACCCATCTCTCCTTCTATCTCAGCTTTAGGAGTCAATGCTGCCACAGAATCAATTACTAAAACATCAATTCCGCCAGACCTGATTAAAGCATCAGCAATTTCTAAACCCTGCTCACCGGTATCAGGCTGAGATATTAAAAGATCATCCAGATTAACCCCAATTTTTTGGGCCCGCTGAGGATCAAGGGCATGTTCTGCATCTATAAATGCTGCCACTCCACCCTTTTTTTGGGCCTCTGCAATAACATGCAGACAAACTGTAGTTTTTCCTGAAGCCTCAGGTCCATAAATCTCAATAATTCTTCCTTTAGGTAAACCGCCAACCCCCAATGCCAAATCTAAAGCAATAGAACCTGTAGAAATAACCTCAGTTGCCATCCTTTCAGCTCTCTCACCAAGCCGCATAATAGACCCACTGCCATATTGTTTTTGGATTTGGGCCATTGCAGTAGCAATAGCATTTTTCTTAGCATCCGTAGAAGAGTCAAAACCGTTTGTAGAAGCGCTCCTAGCCATTTGACAATTATTATATCCTTTCGCGTTATTTTCGCAAGATATCAGTAATACTTTTGTAGCGAATTCCGACGAGTCGGGGAGGGGAGAAAATACACCCAATTTCACATTTAAATTGGCGAACTAGATCAAAGATCTAGTTAAATTCTCAATCCATCCAAAATTTCTTCAAGTCTGATATAAATATCAGGGCTGAAGAAATGTCGGGGAGGGGAGAATCGAACTCCCGATATCGCACCCCCAGCGCGATGTGTTACCACTATACCACTCCCCGCTTACAATCTTTGTATTTTATCACCCGGCTTAATATAATGCCATTTGCCCAAGGAAAAATGTGAACTTAACCAAAAATAATTTTCTTACTCCCTTGCTACTAGCAATTCTATTTTTTGTCATATTTACAACCATTTCAATCAGCAAACACCAATCATTCCAAAGTAATGCATTTGATCTGGGGATACACACCCAGGCAATTTATCTCTATAGTCAGGGTTTAACACCTTTTAGCACCCTCAAACATATGCTAGTTCTGGGAGACCATTTTGGGATTGCTCTAGTACTTCTTGCACCTTTATATAGATTCTTCCCATCATCTGAAACTTTACTAATTTTGCAGGCACTTTTTGTTAGCTTAAGCTCTATTCCAATCTATTTAATTACTCAAGACAAGTTAAAAAGCAGTCTTTTGAGCTTACTGATAACTTTAAGCTACTTAACTTCTGTAGGTATTACTTCTGCAATAAATTTTGATTTTCATTTGGCTACAATTTCAGTTTTGCCATTATCATTTTTACTTTATGGCTGGTATTTCAAGAAATGGAATATCTATTGGGTAAGCTTAATCTTAAGCCTTCTGACAAAAGAAGATACTTCAATATTAATCTTTGGCTTAGGAATTTATAAAATTTTTTTAAAACAAACAAGATCAGGCATTGCTACACTAATCGTCTCCTTTTTTTACTTTTTGATAGTGAAATTTATGATTATGCCTTTTTTTTGGAAAGGGGCTGAACAGGGTTATATTTCAACATCTGCACTTCCCTTAACAAATCCATTAGAATTAATTGTTCTATTTTTTTCAAGACCCGGCATTTTTTTAAACCATTTTTTCAATTCCCCAATAAAGCAAGATACTTTTGATAATTTATATAAACAATACGCATACCTTCCTATACTTAACCCTTTAAGCTGGTTTACAGTTTTTCCATCTCTCTATTTAAGATTTAGTTCAACTGCAACTCATTTTTGGACCACTATTTGGCACTATAATGCAAATCTGGAACCATTTCTGGCAATAAGTACTGTTTTCGCAATATCAAAATTTAGAATTCCAATAATAGCTGTTGCCCTGCTTTTGATTTTTTTCCTTTTTTATAGTGGCCTGTCACCAAACAGTTTAATCTGGAGAGTATTTTATATAAAACCATCCAACATCCAAAATAATTCACAAATATACCAATCTCTCCAGATAATACCTGCCAACGCTTCAGTTTCAGCTCAAAACCCGTTTGTACCTTACCTTGCAAACAGGCAAAGAATTTATTTATTTCCAGAGATCTATGATTCAAGATACATTATAGTAAAACCTTCACTATCTTCTTATCCAACTACTCCAGAGGAGATTGTTAGTAGGGTTAACTCGTTAATTTCCTCATCATACTGGGGAATTGAATACCAAAACCAGGATCTGATAATTTTAAAGAAAACCAATTCTAATTTATGAAACTTATTTCACTAAACATTTGGGGAGGCCATGATCTTACTCCCCTACTAAATTTCATTAATGACCAGTCTAAAGACACGGATATTTTTTGTTTCCAGGAAGTCATAAATTCAGAAAATGATGGAGTTTCAAAAGAAGGATACAAATACAATAATTTAGTTTATATAAAAAATTGTTTGAAAAATTATACCTGTTATTTTCATCCTTCCCATGAAAATTTTTTATTTGATTCTCCAACAAATTTTCCATTGGAAGTAGGTCCAGCTATTTTTGTAAAAAATATTATTACAGAAAAAAATGCAAAAGATCTATTTGTATTTAGGAAAAAGAGTGAAATTACATTAGATAATAAAGGACGATCTATACTTCCAAAAAATATTCAAATTTTGAAATTCAGAAAAAATGGAAGAGATTATATGGTTATCAATCTTCATGGAATTACTTTTCCTGGTACAAAGCTTGACACAGCTGCCCGCATTAAACAATCTAAAAAAACGTTGGGGGTATTAAATAATTTTAATGGAAAGAAGATTTTAGTTGGAGATTTTAACTTAATGCCTTCAACTAAAAGCATTAAAATGCTGGAAGATTCCGGACTAGTAAACTTAATTAAAAAATACAAAATAAGAAAAACCAGGAGCAATTTAAATATTTATGGCAAACAGCGTTTTGCAGACTATACTCTTGTATCAAAAGACATAAAAGTTCATAATTTTAATGTACCTCAAAATATCTTAATTTCAGATCATTTACCTATGATTTTAAACTTTAATTAGTATGACAAAAATTGCTTTTTTTAATATAAGACCTGGAGAAAAAGAGTCACTTCAGGACAAAATGGGTGAAATTGAAGCAGATTTTTTTGAAACTCCAATAAATTCAAAAAATCTTCCTGAAAAAAAAGATTATGAAATTATTTCAATCCTTGGTCTTTCAAAAATTGATGAAGATGTACTTAAAGCTCTTCCAAATCTTAAACTAATAACAACCCGATCTACAGGCTTTGACCAGATAGATTTAGAAGCTTCAGAAAAAAGTGGTGTTTTAGTTTCAAATGTCCCAACTTATGGTGAAGAAACAGTTGCAGAATATACAATAGCCCTTCTTTTGGCACTCTCCAGAAAAATTCCTCAGGCTATCAATAAAGTAAAACAAGAAAAAACATTTCATTCACAAGGTTTAACAGGATTTGATTTAATAGGAAAAACTTTAGGGGTAATTGGAACTGGACACATTGGCACCCATGTAATAAAAATAGCCAAAGGCTTTGGGATGAAAATAGCTGCCTTTGATGCATACCCTAACCAAAATTTAGCCCAGGATTTAGGTTTTGAGTACACAAGCTTAGAAAATCTTTTAAACAATTCAGATGTAATTACACTTCATGTTCCCCTACTTCCATCCACCAACCATCTTATCAATTTGGATAATATAAACCTAATTAAAAAAGGCACAGTAATTGTAAATACCTCCAGGGGGGAAGTTTTACAAACTGAGGCATTGATAAAAGCATTAGAGGAAGGAATTCTTTCAGGGGCAGCCTTAGATGTTATAGAAAATGAGAAAGCTCTGAGAGTTTCAAAAAAGCAGGAATTTTTTCCTCAGTTAAACAAACTATTAGAAATGGATAATGTCTTAATTTCTCCCCATAATGCCTATAATACAGAAGAGGCAAAGGAAAAAATCCAGCAAACCACAATTGATAATATTAAAAGTTTTTTAAATGGAAACCCTATCAACTTAGTTAAACCTAAATGATCCTGGCAGTTTTTAAACCCAAAGGCCCATCCTCTAATCAACTTTTAACTCAAATAAAAAAACTCACTAGGATTAAAAAAATTGGCCATGCTGGAACTTTAGACCCACTAGCTTCTGGAGTTTTGGTTGTAGCAATTGGCAGGGATTCAACCAAAAAAATCTCAGAAGAGGTAAAAAAAGAAAAAGAATATATTGCAGATGTAAAACTTGGACAAAATTCCACAACAGATGATGAAGAAGGAGAAAAAACCAAATGGGAAGTTGAAAAGGTACCAAAGGTATCAGAGGTATCAAAAGTTTTAGAAGGTTTCATAGGTAAAGTAAAACAGACTCCACCAGTTTATTCTGCTGTCAAGGTTTCAGGACAGGAAAGTTACAAACTTGCAAGAAAAGGAAAAACTGTGAAGTTAAAACCAAGAGAAGTAGAAATAAAAAATATAGAAATTTTAAACTATGACTATCCTCTACTGGAATTAAAAGTAACCACAGGCCCAGGGGTTTATATAAGATCTCTCGCAAGAGATATTGGAGAAAAACTAAAAACAGGAGGCTATATAAAGCAGTTAGAAAGAACAAAAGTTGGAAATTTTAAATTAGAAGATTGCATTGCTTTAGAAAAAATTCCTGAATTATTGGTTATTCAAACTTCTCCAAAGTAATTTGCAAACATATGTTTTATATGGAGACCAATTTTCCACAATCTTCTCAATCTCTTTCCTAGAAGGGTTTTCTAAAAAGTAAAGTTTTTTAATTGCATTTCTTAATCCTATATCCCCATGGGAAAAAATATCTTCTCTTCCCAAAGAAAACATCAAAAACATTTCTGCTGTCCAAACTCCAATTCCTTTTACTCTAATCAACTGTTCAATAACTTCAGTATCCTCCATAACTTCAATCTTTTCCAAAAGTAATTCCTTTTTTATAATTCTTTTAGAAAGGTCTTTTAAGTAACTCACTTTTATTTTAGACATCCCAACACTTCTTAGTTTTTCATCCTTAATTTTTAATAACTTTTCAGGAGTAGGGATTTTATTGGGAAATAAGTTAATAAATCTTTCAAAAACTGCCCTGCCTGCTTTATTAGAAATTTGTTGATTTATTATTGACCTGCAAAGGTTTATAAAATAAGTTTTTGAAGCAACAACCTCAATTAACCCATACTCTTCTATTAAAGAATAAATAACCGGATCACTTTTCTCAAAATATAATATAATCTTAGTACTCATATCATTGAATTATAACTTATGTCTAAATTAGTTTTTGTAGTCCAGAAACACAATGCAACTTCTCTTCACTTTGATTTCAGGCTGGAAGTCAATGGGGTCATGCCATCCTGGGCAATCCCTAAAGGACCAACACTAGATCCAAATCTAAAAAGACTTGCAATGAAAACTCCAGACCACTCTTTAGAATATAAGCAAAGCTTGCGAGCTAACGCTCTTAGAAAATTTGAAGGTACAATCCCTGAGGGAAAATATGGTGCAGGCCCAGTAGAGATTTGGGATGAAGGAGAGTATATCCCGGAAAGAGAAATCTCCAAAGGAGTAAGGGAACAAATTCCTGATAGAAAAGAAGATGAGAAAATAATGGCAGAGGGGATTAAGAAAGGAGAAATAAAATTTTTCTTAAAGGGCAAAAAATTAAAAGGGTCTTTTGCTCTTGTTAAAACCAGAATTGGCGGAAAAGAAAATGCCTGGCTTATGATAAAACACAAAGATGAATTTGTAAAAAAAGATTATGATGCAAAGAAAAACTAGTTGATGTAAAATACCTTCATGCCTACTAAAGAAAAACCCAATAACCTGAATTCTCAAAGATTACACAGGTCTGAAACCAATAAAATTATTGCTGGTGTTGCCGGAGGAATTGGTGAATTTTTTGATATTGACCCTACAATTATAAGAATTATCTTTGTCCTTTTAACAATTTTTGGAGGTTCTGGTATTTTAATTTATTTTATTCTCTGGATTGTAATGCCATCTAGCACCAACACCTCAGAAATTACCAAAGATACTTTAAAAGAAAACCTGCAGGATTTGAAAAATACAACTCAAAAATTCACCCATACTATCTCTAGACCAACCACCAAAGATGATTCAAAATTTTGGTGGGCTTTATTTATAATCATACTCGGCTTTTTATTTCTATTTAACAACCTTGGAATATTTCAATTTCAGGAATTCGGCAGGTTCTGGCCAGTATTACTGGTTCTTCTTGGATTAAGTATATTACTCCGCAGTTAAGCTTCCATTATGAAATACTCAAATAAAGTAATGGACATTCTGAAACAAGGCGGTATAGGTGTCTTACCAACTGACACTTTATACGGCATCGTCGGTTCAGCTTTAAACCAACAAACTGTAGAAAGAATTTATAAACTAAGAAGAAGGTCTTTGAATAAACCCATGATTATTCTTATTTCCTTTTTAGCTGATATAGAAAGATTTAAGATTTATCCAAACGAAAAAATTTCTAATTTTTTAAAAAATATCTGGCCCAATTCAGTCAGTGTAATTTTACATTGCGCGAATGAAGATTTTAAATATCTCCACAGGGGAACAAATACTCTGGCATTTAGAATTCCAGATAACAACCAATTACTCAACCTTCTAAAACAAACGGGTCCCCTAGTTGCACCAAGTGCAAATTTTGAAGGAGAAAAACCAGCATCAACAATAAAAGAGGCAAAAAACTATTTTGGGGACAATGTAGATTTTTATATAGATGCAGGAATTTTAGATTCTCCTCCATCCACATTAATTAAAATAGATGGTGAGAAAATTACAGTTTTGAGACAAGGTTCATTTTCGCTTC
This sequence comes from Candidatus Daviesbacteria bacterium RIFCSPHIGHO2_12_FULL_37_16, assembly GCA_001776785.1. Taxonomy (GTDB): domain Bacteria; phylum Patescibacteriota; class Microgenomatia; order Daviesbacterales; family UBA10151; genus GWB1-36-5. The sequence continues at coordinate 24,876 of MFDF01000023.1, read as the reverse complement.
GCGAAAAGAGGCTTTGAAAAGACTCATTTAAACTTGAAAAAAACCAGATTTCCTAAAAGAAGTGCCAAAATAAGGGGATCTGAAACTAGATTAAATCCTAAAGACTGATCACTAAAGATTGGCATTGAAACTATAACTGCCAATATAGCAACAAAGGTTCCAAAGATTAACTGCCTAAAAGGCTTATTTGGAGTTGTCATAGGTTCAGGCAGCATTACTATAGCAAAAAATAAAGCTGTAGGATCTATTAATGTATTGCTCAGTAATTCAAAATCAAACCGCCCTGTTATCAAAAGAAGGAAAAAACTATAAAATAGTAAAAAAGGAATAATTATCCTATATCTTTTCATCCTAACCGCAGAAATCCAACCAGGAGTAATCAAAATTAAAAATAAAATTATAGAGGTAATGCTAAAAGGAAATAATCTCTGATAAGAAACGCCCCACCAGGAAACTGTAAAAGTAAATATTATGCCTCCTAAAAACAATCCAAACCCTGCAGGATTAAAAATATGGCTATTCCCCACTCTGATGAAATTCTTAGAAAACATTGCCAGTGCACATATTAAAATAATCTTATAGAAAGGCAGAGCAGGATCTGCAAGCAAAGCAATAATTAAACCACTCACTAAAGCAGCAGACAATAAAAATGGCTGGATATTCCTGACTTTCAAAAAAAGATAGTCAAAAATAAACACACTTCCTAAAACTAATCCTAAATGGAAGATTAACTGTAATAAGGGAGTAGTTACCAAAGAAGATAAATAAACTAAGAACAAAAGCAAAGCAAGCTGGATTTTAGGAAGCCTCCAGGGTATACCCATTAATCTATTTTAACATTATTATCTTTTTGGAGACTGCTTTTTCGCCCTTGCTTTGTGGGCTAAACCAAATTTTCTTCTCTCTTTTACCCTGGCATCTCTGGTTAAAAACCCAGCTTTTTTAAGTGGAAGCCTGAATGACTCCTTATTAGCAAGCTGCAGTGCTCTTGCAATACCATGTACAATTGCATCAAGTTGTGAAGCATACCCTCCACCTTCTATCTTTATAGTTCCTGTAAACTCCCCTAATGTTTTTGTTATTTCAAAGGGTCTTTGATACTGTTTTTGTGCAATTTGTCCTTTAAAATATTGAGCAATGGGTATCTCATTAACAGTTAATTGCCCCTGTCCTTTAAAAAGCCTGACCCTTGCAACTGCTTCTTTTCTTCTGCCTATTGCATGAAAATAATTTTTATTCGAAGAAGAGCTTCGCTCATTCTGCTTTATTGGAGTGGTTGATTCATCCGCCATAATTTTATGCGCTTGCTACAGCTTGCTCCTCCACTTTTTCTGCTACTTTTTCTTTTTTTATCCCCAACTGTCTATCCATATTGTGAGTTTCACCTGCAAAAATATAAAGTTTGGTTATCATACCTCTCCCTAAACTCCCTTTTGGCAACATTCCTACAATTGCATGCCTTAAAATTTCTTCAGGCCTTCTGCTTCTTAGTTTCCCTAAACTTTCAGATTTTAATCCACCCGGATAGCCTGAGTGCCTGTAATACATCTTTTGATTTTCTTTTTTGCCGGTAACTGAAACTTTTGCTGCATTTACTACCACAACATAATCCCCCTGATCCAAGTAAGGCACAAAGTTTACTTTATTTTTACCCCTTAAAATCTTAGCCACCTCAACTGCTAACCTTCCTAAAGTCTTATCTTTAGCATCAATTAAATGCCATTCTCTTTGAATATTTTTTCCTGAAATTTTAGCTGTAGACATTTATTTTGATACCTCCTTCTTGGAAGTACCACGGGATTGACGGGTAACACTGGTATCACGGGGTTTTTCTTCTTCTTTTCTTACCTGTGGTACTTGTGATACTCGTTCCCCTTGTGATACTTTTTCTTCTGTTAATAGCCTCATTGAAACCATCATTGTGCCATCTCCCAATCTTCTTCCTAATTTAACAACTGAGGTGTAGCCACTAGTTCTGGATTTTAACCTTGGAGCTATATCTTTTATTAATTTTTCCTGGGTTTCTTTTTTGACTAAAAATTGACTTACAAGTCTTCTTGTTGCTGGAGTTTTAGCCTGATTTATTATTTTATCTACAAGTCCTTTGATTGCTTTAGCTTTAGCTTGCGTAGTTTCTATTTTTTCCCAGAGGATTAGACTCTGCACTAAATTTTTAAAAAGTGCAGTCCGTTGATTTTTATCTCTTCCCAGGTGTTTACCATATACTCTATGCCTCACTCAAGCCAAGCCCCCTCTCCTGCAGTTTCTCTGAAATTAAACTCAATGATTTTGCACCCAAATTTTTAGCTTTCATTAACTGTGATGTTGAAACAGTAGTAAGTTTGCCAATGGTATCTATCTCAATTGCCTTTAGTGCATTTGTAATTCTAACTGGCAAATCCAGTTCTTCAATTGAAGACTTCATCAAATCATCAGACATATATGAAGGCAGAACTGATGCTTCTTCAACCTCTTCAAATGTTGGTTCATAAACCTGTTTAAAATACCCACCTAAGATTTTTGCTGCAGTATTTACAGCATCTAAAGGAGAAATTGTACCATCAGTTGTAATCTCTAAATTAAGTTTATCAAAATCAGTTCTTCTTCCAACCCTGGTTTGGTCAACTGTATAGTTTACAGACATTATTGGTGTAAAAATTGCATCAACTGGAATTACTCCAATCTCTGTAGTTTTTCTTTCCTCTGCAGGCATATATCCAGCACCTTTTTCAGCAACCAGCTCAACATTAAGTTTAGCTTTTAAATCAGTAAGTGTAGCAATGTGAAGATTTGGATTAACCACTTCTCCTGCTCCTAATGTATCAATATCAGAGGCTTTTACTTCTCCTGCCCCGCTTTTAGTAATTCTAACTCTTATAGGCTTATCACCAAAAACCTTAATCCTGACTTTTTTTAAGTTTAGAATTATTTCAATCACATCTTCAACCACACCCGCAAGTGTTGAAAATTGATGAGAAACTCCGGAAATCTTAACAGAAGTAATAGCTGCACCCTCAAGTGAAGTCAAAAGGCATCTTCTTAGGCTGTTACCAAGTGTATGACCATAACCAGCTTCAAGCGGCTCAATAGAAACTAAAGCAAAGTTGCCATCTTCTTTTTCAGTTGTTACTTTAAAATTAAGCATAAATTTAAATATTATTTTACCATTATCTACTATAGTATTCAACTATGAGTTGTTCATCCACTATAGCTTCCATCTCTTCTCTTTCAGGAAGTCTTAAAACCTTACCCACAGCTGCTTTTCTCTCCAGCCAGCCCGAAACAGTCCTGCCTTCTTCAAGGTTCTTTTTAACCTGTGTATTATCCACAAATTTGGGTAAAATTGCAACAGTTGAGTCAATACTCACCCTATATGAGGGAATACCAACCTTTTTATTGTCAACCTGAATATGGCCATGTGATACTAACTGCCTTGCTTCAGGCCTGGACTTAGCAAACCCTAACCTATAAACTATATTATCTAATCTTGTCTCTAAAAGTTCAAGAAGTGTTTGCCCTGTCCTGCCTTTTCTTTTTGAAGCTTCATCAAAAGTATTTCTAAATTGTTTTTCAGACAATCCATACAGCCTTTTTGCTTTCTGTTTTTCCCTCAGCTGTGTACCAAACTCAGAAGTTCTTCTGTTTCTGGATCTGGTACCCCTCATTCCAGGAGGAACTGCACCTTTTCTCTCCAAAGCCTTTGCATCTTTAGGAAAAAGTGCTACTCCTTCTCTTCTTGATAATCTTCTTTTAGGTCCTGTATATCTAGACATTAAACTCTTCTCCTTTTCTTTGCTCTTGGTCCATTGTGTGGAACGGGTGTCACATCTGCAATCATTACAACATTAAGTCCTGAATTTTTTAATGCCCTGATAGCTGCATCACGCCCGGGTCCTGGCCCTTTAATAAAAACTTCCAGTGCACTCATTCCTACCTCTTTTGCTTTTAAAGAAACTTTCTCAACTGCAGTTATTGCTGCAAATGGTGTAGCTTTCCTTGCTCCTTTAAAACCTGATGCCCCTGAAGAACTCCAGGCTAAACTCTGGCCCTGCGGATCTGTTAAATTAACCAAAGTATTATTAAAAGTTGCAGTCACATATAACCTGCCTTTAGGTATATTTTTTACTGCCTCTGATTTTTTCTTTTTTATAACTGTTTTCTTTGCCACGATATTTTTTATGCTGCACTCTTAGCTGCTGCAGGTGCTTCCTTTCTTACTGTTCCTACTGTCTTTCTCTTTCCTCTTCTGGTCCTACCATTAGATCTAGTCCTTTGTCCTCTTACAGGAAGCCCTTTTCTATGTCTTAAACCTCTATAAGTTCCAATATCTTCAAGCCTTCTAATATTTTGACCAACTTCCCTTTGTAAATCTCCTTCAACCATAATTCCATCTATAGCTTTTGCTAATCTATTTACCTCATCTTCTGATAGATCTTTCACCCTAGTTGCTGGATCTACTTTTGCTTTCTCTAAAAGCCCAACCACATTAGCCCTGCCTATACCAAAAATATAAGTAAGTCCAATATCAACCCTTTTTTCATTTGGTAAATCCACTCCTGCAATCCTAGCCATTAGCTTGCCCCCCTCTAATTGTTTGTTTAATTCTAGCTGCTAATGATTGTGGATTACCTAACCCATCAACTCTAGTTGTATTCCATCTTTGCTGTAATCTTATAAAATCAGGATCAGTTCTTGGGTCTAAGGCAAGCTGGAGAGTTATACCAACAATTCTCCCAACTTCTCTTACATTACCTTTTAATTGTCTTATTCTTTCTGTATTCATAAATCTTTTATCCTTGTCTTTGTTTAAGATGGCGTAGTTCTATTGAACCTTTCAATTTCAATAGCAACGAGCTATCCTCAAACAACGTCATCCCTGACGTTGTTTATGTTTTGGATCTCTTGGACAAATAACATACAAAATCCCCTCGCGTTTAACGATTTTACATGCTTTACATCTTGTCTTAATACTTGCTTGTACTCTCACGTTTTTAAAACTTCCTTTCTATCTAATAATTGCCTTGTTTTAAAAAGGCAAGGTTCTGATAACTGAGCAGTACAATATCTCATACTGCGAAGACATCAGGTCCTTATAATTTTACCTAATCCTAAAGGTTATTCTTCCTTTATCCAAATCATACCTTGGACTCATCTCAGCCTTTACCCTGTCTCCTGTCAAAAGTTTTATAAAATGCCTTCTCATTTTGCCTGAGATGTGACACAAGATCACTCTACCTACAAGTTCAGGTAAGTTAGCAGACCTGTCAATTTCCACCCTAAACATTGTGCTGGGCAGCACCTCTAAAACTTTTCCTTCAACTTCTAATAAATCCGGCAATTGACCATCATCCATACTTAAAAAGGCCTTATGAATTTTAACAAATTTAGCCTCGAAACACAACCCATAGACTTATACCCCTCTCCAGTCAGTTAAAACCTCAGCTTTGTCCTTTAAAACTATAATACTCATCTCAAAAAGCCCTCCCAAAGTGCCATCCTCACTCCTGATTGTCCATCCATCACTATCCATTACTACTCCACTCTTTCCCTCTGTATATATTGCCTCAATAGCCAAAGTCATATTTTTCATAAGTTTTAATCCTGTCCCAGCCTTACCAAATCCAGGCACTTCAGGTTCTTCATGCAGGTTTTTACCTACCCCATGGCCCACTAAAGACCTCACCACACTATATCCTCCCCTTCTTTCAACTTCACTCTGGATTGCCTCAGAAATATCCCCAATCTTATTGCCCTCCACAGCCTGTTTTATCCCATCCCATAATGCCTTTTCTCCAACTTCTAAAAATCTCTCCTTCTTTTCTGACTCCTCACTCTTCACTCTTCCCTCTTCACTGACTAAAATACTCCATGCAGCATCAGTATGATACCCCTGATAAACAGCCCCTAAATCTATCCCCAAAACATCTCCATCCTTTAAAATAACATCCCTGGGGATTCCATGGACTACCTCATCATTTACAGTCAGACAGGTTGTCCACTCATACCCAGGCACACTCATAAATGAAGGATTGCCTCCAAGCCTTAATATCTCTTCCCTGGCAATATCATCAAGTTCTATTAAACTCACTCCAGCCTTTACAGCTTCAAGGGTCTTTTTTAATGCTTTAGCAGTAATTAATCCGCTTTTTCTCATTAATTTAAGTTCGTGCGGACTTTTTGGCTTAACTTTCATCCTTTAAATGTGCAACTATACTTTCAAAAACTTTATCTACACTTTGTTCTCCATCTATTTTTACAAGTTTATCCCTGTAGCATCCTAAGACTTGTTCAAATCCTGCTTTCTGAACTTCCATTCTTTTTTTTATTGCCTCCTCAGAATCATCCATTCTACCTCTCCCCAAAAGTCTTTTTACTAAAGCATCTTCAGACACTTCAAGATAAATTACTTTGTCAAAATCTGGATTAAAAAGCTCAACTTGTTTTTCTGTCCTGGGAAACCCCTCCATCACAAACCCATCTTTATACTCCTCACCTGACACCTCATCACCCATTATCTGTGCAACTTCTTCATCACTTAAAAGCTGGCCAGTGGACATAACCTGCTTCATCATCTCTCCTTTTTCCCCATCCTCAACAGCAATTTTTCTTAAAATCACTCCCATCTGGGCAACAGGAAGATTTAAGTATTTACCTAGTTTTTCAGTTTGTGTGGTCTTCCCGCTTCCAGGCAGCCCTGCAACATATATTTTCATCATCTTTGTAGAAACTTATCGTAGTTTCTTTCTATAAGCTTTGACTCAAACTGCTTAGCAGTATCCAAAATAACTGAGACCACAATTAAAAGTGAGGTTCCTCCAACAACCAAAGTAGTTACGTTTGTTGCCTGGGATGCAATTGATGGCAAAACTGCAATAATACCTAAAAATATTCCTCCGGCCAGAGTAATTCTTAAAAGTATAAAATTTAAAAACTTTGCTGTTGCCTCCCCTGGCCTGATTCCTGGGATAAACCCTCCATATTTCTTAATCTCATCAGCAATCTTGGTAGGATTAAAAATAACAGCAGTATAAAAATAGGTAAAACCAAGCACTAATAAAAAGTAAACTACATTGTATAAAATAGAAGTTGGCTGAAAGTGTTCTACAAAAAATCTTCCAATCTGCTGCAGCTGGGCTGAATTAGATGCTGCTAAAAATTGTCCTCCAAAAGAAGGTAAAAGCACTAAAGAAACTGCAAAAATAATTGGGATAACACCAGCCTGGTTAACCCGCAGCGGTAAATAAGTTTGTGCTCCACTGGCAGAAGTTCTTCCACCTGAATATCTTCTGGCATACTGAACTAAAATCTGTCTTCTTCCTTCATTAACAAAAATAATTCCTGCAATCATTGCAATAGCCAACCCTGCAAATACTAAAATATTTATAATTTGCTGCTGGTCAACTACAGAAGCAGTTTGGAAAAGTGACACAGGGGCCCTGGCTACAATTCCTGCAAAAATTAGAAGTGAAATTCCATTACCAATTCCATACTCTGTTAAAATCTCCCCAAGCCACATTAAAAAGATGGTTCCGGCAGTCATACCCACAACTATCGATAAAATCTGGATTGCGGTGGTAACTTCAATCAGCCCCTGATTTCTCAACAGTGTATACATTCCAATAGCCTGGATAACAGCCAAGGGCACAGTTAAGTACCTGGTATACTGGTTAATTTTCTGCCTGCCAAAATCACCCTCTTTGGACAAAGCCTCAAGTTTTGGAAAAACTACAGTTAAAAGCTGCATTATAATGGATGCGTTAATATAGGGATTTAAACCAAGGGCTATAACAGAAAAATTAGCTAAGGTTCCTCCTGAAAAAATATCTAAAAGCCCTAAAAGTTCATTGTTTGCAAAAAGGTCTCTTAACCCGGCTGCATTTATCCCCCCCAAAGGAATATGGGCAACAACTCTAAAGATTACTAAAATTAGAGCTGTTATTATAAGTTTCCTGCGAAGTTCAGGTATATGAAAAGCTTGAGTAAACCCCTTTAGCAGCTCAGCTATCAATTTTACCTCCTACCTTTTCTATAGATTCTCTTGCAGATTTACTTACTGGTAAATGAACAACCAAAGCAGTTTTTAAATCAGCTTTTCCCAAAATCTTTACGCCCCTCTTTTTAGCCTGTTTTTCTTTTATCAATCCGCTCTCTATTAGACTGCTTACGCTAACCTCCTTACCTTTCAAATTTAAAAGTGCTTCAGTTTTTATAAGTATTGGCTTTGGTGCTGCTGCTGGATTACCCCCGCTTCTTGACCAACCTCTGACATAAGGAAGTTTTCTGTATAAAGGTAAACCACTGCCTGTAAACCAGGCAGGCATTTTACCCCTGACTTTTTGTCCTTTATAACCTTTTCCACCTGTCTTTCCTTTACCAGACCCTAAACCCCTACCCATTCTCTTCTTAGACCTGTCTGTTAATTTTGGTAATTGATTAAGTTGCATTTCCTGTTCCTTTCTTAACTTTTGATACCTTTGATACCTTTTCCTCTTCTGATACTTCATTATTTGTCTCTCTTTTCACTGACTTTAATCTCTTCAAAGCCTCAAGTGTTGCATAAACATTGGAAGCCTGATTACTTGTTCCTAAAGTTTTAGACACAATATCTCTTATCCCAGCAGCTTCTACAACTACCCTTACAGCCCCACCTGCAATAACACCTGTTCCTTCTGGTGCAGGTTTAATCATTACCTTCGCAGCACCAAGTTTTATATCAACCTGGTGGGGAATAGTCCTCCCATCCTTCAATGGCACACTCAGCATATGTTTTTTTGCATAGCTGGTAGCTTTTCTTACAGCAGACTGAACATCTGCAGCTTTTCCAAGACCAACTCCAACCCTACCCTTTTTATCACCAACAACTGCTAAAACTGACAAAGACCTTTTATCTCCACCTTTTGTTTTTTTAGAAACCCTATTAACTTGTACAACTTTCTCGTAATACTCGCTATCCATTTAAATTTTTACTCCTCCCTTTCTTAACCCTTCTGCTAATGCTAAAACCCTGCCATGATACTTAAATCCTCCTCTATCAAAGACCAACTCCTTTAATTTTAAACTAATTATCTTCTTAGCTAGATTCTCCCCAACCACAGAAGCCCTTTCAGATTTTGTGCCATTTTTAATCTTTAAATCAGACTCAGATGCTAAAGTCTTATGACTGCTATCATCAATCACCTGTGCATAAATATGCTGGCCTGATTTAAACACACAAACTCTTGGTTTCTTTTCAGAACCAGAAATATTTTTTCTAACTCTTTTATGTAAAATAAGTCTTTTTGGCTTTTGCATATTATCACTTTGCTCCTGTTACTGCCTTTCCTGCTTTACCAGCTTTTCTTCTGACATATTCACCACTGTATCTAATTCCTTTTCCTTTATAAACTTCAGGTGGTCTGATTTTTCTAATATTTGCAGCTACCTGTCCAACTAAATGTTTATCAATGCCAGAAACTGTAAGCTTTGTATTATCAGCTACAGTAAATGTCACTCCCTCAGGTGCATCAATTTGCACAGGATGAGAATAACCTACACTTAAAGTGAGGGTATTTCCACCACCTGCAGCTCTGTAACCTACCCCCACCAGCTCAAGCCCTTTATTAAATCCTTCACTTACACCCAAAACCATATTGTTTAAAAGTGCCCTTGTCAGCCCATGTAAAGATTTAGAATTTTTATCATCCTTAGATCTTTTTACCAAAAGCATATTTTCTGAAACCTCAACTTTTATAAGTGGATGTACATCCATTTCTAAATTTCCCTTGGGTCCAGAAATCTTAATATGGCCCTTCTCTAAATTAATTTCTACACCATTAGGTATTTTAATTGGATTGTTGCCAACTCTACTCATTTTAAAATTCTAAATTTTCAATTTTTAATTTGAATTCAAATTTCAAATTTTAAATTAAAAATTAACTTTCTCCTTTCTACCAGACATAAGCTAGTACCTCCCCGCCCACTCCATCTTTTCTAGCACTTTTATCAGTCATAACACCTCTTGGAGTAGAAATTATTGCAATTCCCAAACCATTCAAAACAAAGGGTAGATTTGTTTTTCCTTTATAGACTCTAAGGCCTGGCTTGGAAATTCTTTTAATCCCATTTATTACTGGTTTTCTATCCTGGTACTTCAAAGCTACTCTCAACACTTTAACTTTGCTTCCCTCTTTTAATGAAGCTTCTTCAAAACTTTCTATAAACCCCTCATTTTTCAAAACTTCACAGATAGATTTCACAAGTTTAGAGTATGGCAAAAGAGCACTGCTCTTGTAAGCCATATAACTATTTTTTATTCTAATTAATGCATCTGCAACTGTATCCATAAAAATAATTAAAAATTTAAAATTAAAAATGAAAAATTAAGGAATTTTCTAAACTTTGTTTTGAAAAATATATATTTCGAGCAAAGCGAGAAATTACAATAATTTTTATCTTTTATTTTTTATATTTTATTTCTCCTTCCAACTACCATGATGATTTTTTAACACCAGGTAGGTAGCCCTTTAGAGAACGTAACTCTATTGAAACAACGATTTCAATAGTTGTGAAGTTCTCGCAAGGGATATTTACCATGATGATTTTTTAACTCCTGGTAAATATCCCTTATAAACAAATTCCCTAAAACAGATCCTGCAAATTCCAAATTTTCTCATATATCCTCTTGGTCTGCCACACCTCATACACCTGTTTGTTTTCTGAACCTCAAATTTAAACTTTTTCTTCACAATGTTACTTACTTTAGCCATTTATTGCTCCTTTCACGAAAGGCATCCCCATAAGCTCTAAAAGCCTTTTTCCCTCTTCTTCATTTTTAGCAGTTGTATTAATTGTTATCTGCAAACCTCTTGGTTTATCTATGTTTTTGTAATCAATTTCTGGAAAAATAATCTGTTCTCTTAAACCCAAATTATAATTCCCGCTCTTGTCAAAACTTTTATCAGACACTCCCCTAAAATCCCTCACTTTTGGCAAAACTATATTAAATAATTTTTCTAAAAAGCTGTACATCTTCTCTCCTCTTAAAGTAACCATAAGCCCTATTGACTGACCTGCTGTTAACTTAAAAGCTGCAATAGATTGCTTAGCTTTTGTCACAACTGGTTTTTGTCCAGCCAAAGCACCTAAATTCCCGCTCATCTTTTCTAAAATTCCTGCATTATCTTTTGCATCAGCCAAACCAATATTAATAACAACTTTTCTAACTCTAGGTATAGCCATATGGTTTTTAACCGCAAATTCTTCTTTTAGTTTTTCACTAACCTCTTCCAAATATTTTTTCTTTAAATTATTCATAATTTTTTGTGTTACCTTTTTAAGAGATTGTAGCCAATATTGAAACATCGATTTCAATATTATGCGAAAATCTCGCAAGCGACCTATTTAATCTCCTTTCTACATTTCTTACATATTCTCATCTTTTTACCTGCTTCAATCTGGAAACCTACCCTAGTAGGTCGCTTACAGTTTGGACAAACCAAAGCTAAATTAGACAAATTAACAGGCTTTGCAATCTCAATTATTCCACCCTCCATCTGTCCAGTTTTTCTAACATGTCTTTTAAAAATATTTACTCCCAAAACTAAAGCTTTGCCCTTTTTTGTATCAATCCTCTCAATTGCTCCAGACCTTCCACGGTCTTTACCAACCAATACCATCACATTGTCCCCCTTTTTCAATTTTTGCATTACCAAACCTCCTTCGCCAATGATGCAATTTTTGTATAACCTGCGTCTCTAACTTCCCTGGCAATTGGTCCAAAAATCCTGGTTGCCCTTAAATTTCCATCCTTATCAATCACCACTCCTGCATTATCATCAAACTTTATATAAGACCCATCAGCCCTTCTGTATTCCTTTTTTTGTCTTACTAATAAAACCCTGACAATCTCATGGTCTTTAACCTGCCCATTAGGGTCTGCACCCTTAACAACACCAACCATAATTTCTGCCAGCTTGGCTTTTCTTTTGCCGGAACCGCCCAAAGGCTGTATAACCTGAAGCTTTTTAGCCCCGCTATTATCTGCAACTTTTAATATCGACCTGTGTTGAACCATAAATTAGCTTTCAGTCCTCAGCTATCAGCTTTCAGACTTCTCCTTTCTCTTTCTTGGCTTTTTTTCTTTAACTTCTTCTTTATCTTCAATCTTCTCTGTCTTTTCTGACGACTGAAGACTGACTTCTGATGACTCTTCTTCCTCCACTGGCATTACCTCTTCAATTGCTTCCTCAGCTTCTTCTTTCAAATGTTCCTGCGCAATTGCCACAAAATCAGATCCCACAACGTTTGTAATCAACCAATGTTTTCTTTTAGAAATAGGTTTTGTTTTTATAACCTCAACAATATCTCCAGGTTTTACACCAATTGGATCATCTGCTAAATATTTTTTGCTCCAGACAAAACTCTTTTTATATAAATGGTGGGTTTTTTTACCCTCTATTAAAACAGAGGCCGAATGGGTCATTTTTACTGAAACTACTCTACCAATCATGCTGCTACCCCTTCCTCAACTTTTGATACTTTTTCATCTTTTGATACTTTCTGTTCCAGTACTTCCAGCAACTCTTTCTGCCTCAATACGGTTAACATCTGGGCTAAATCTTTTCTCTTTTTAGAAATAGACTTTAAATCTTTAAGTTTGCTCATATTTTTATCCAGTACTAAATCTGCAATCTCATTTCTTGTTTTTTTAACAAGCTCCAAAAGGGCTGTTTTATCTAACTGTTTTGTTTCATTAAGTTGGTTACGTTTCATCTTCAACTTATTCCTTTCACTGCAAATCTTGTTTTAATTGGCAATTTGTGGGCTGCAAGCCTCATAGCTTCTCTTGCAATCTCCTCTGTGACTGCACCCATCTCAAATAAAATAGTCCCGGGTTTTACTACTGCCACATACCCTACAACATCACCTTTTCCGGAACCCATTCTTGCCTCAGCAGGATGTTTGGTAATTGGTTTGTCAGGAAAAATCCTGATCCAGATCCTTCCACCCCTTTGGGTAAATCTGGTCATAGCCCTTCTTGCTGCTTCAATTTGTCTGGCACTAATCCAGGCTGAATCTTCACTTTTTAATGCAAAAGCTCCAAAAGATATTTCATTACCTCTTGTTGCAACTCCGCCTCTTTTACCCCTAAAAGCTTTTCGGAACTTGACCCTTGATGGTACTAAAAGTGCCATAATTTAAATCTTTGCCTCCCCCCGGTTTATCCAAACTTTTACTCCTACATAACCAGATTTGGTTAATGCAGGGTATACTGCAAAATCTATATCTGCCCTTAAAGTATGGAGTGGAATTGATCCTGCAAATTTAGATTCTCTCCTGGCAATTTCTGCTCCGCCAATTCTTCCGGATACTACTACCTTTACCCCTTTTGCTCCTGCATTCATGACTCTATCTAAAGACTGGTTCATAACCCTTGCAGCAGGAAGCCTTCTGGCTAATTGTTCTGCAATATTTTGGGCAACCAGATATGCACTCATATCAGGATTTTTAACATCCATTGGTACAATTTCTAAACTTCCCTCTTCTTTTATCTTTAAAGTTTTCATTATAAACTTTTTAAGTTCAGTTAACCCTGCACCGCCTCTGCCAATCAAAACTCCGGGTCTTGCAACAAAAATAATAATTTTTAATTTATTAATAGCTCTTTCTATTTCGATATTTGAAATTCCGGCAGGTCTTAGTTTTTTCATCAAAACTTCCCTTATTTTTATATCTTCACCTAAAAACTGGTGATATTTTCTGGATGATGCAAACCATCTTGAATTCCAGGGGCTAACAACTCCTAACCTAAAACCAACAGGATGTATTTTTTGTCCCATTTACTTTACCTCCTCTTTCTTTTCTTCAACTTTTGATACTTTTCCCTGAGGGATTTCATCTGTCAAAACAACTTTTATATGTGCAAATCTTCTTTTATATGGCCTGCCTCTTCCTCTGCCTGCTGTTCCCACCCTATATCTTTTCATCTTCATCCCCTCATTTATCTCAACAGATTTAAAGAAAAGATTTTCAGTACCCTTTGCATTTCCAACAGCTGTTTTAATAGCTTTTGCTAAATCTCCTGCAGCAGACTTGTTTGTAAACTGCAAAATATCCAAAGCCTGATAAGGGCTCATTTTTCTAACCATATCTGCCACCAGCCTCAGTTTCCTGGGAGAAGCAGAAATATTCTTTTGTATAGTTGTATATTCCATGTTCGTTTATAGTTTTCGGTTTCGATGCCCGTATCGTTTAATGGTGACGTTTAACGTCAAACTCCTCACGATACCGGTTTCGTCACCGTATACCTTCCTTATGTCTTTGCGCTAGACTTTTCAGTCACCTTTCCATGTCCCCTGAATGTCCTGGTTGGTGCAAACTCTCCCAGTTTGTGCCCTACCATGGCCTCAGAGACATACACAGTTATAAAGTTTTTACCCTGGTGCACTAAAAATGTGTGTCCCACAAATTCAGGTGGAATCTCACTTCTTCTGGCCCAGGTTTTTATAGCAGTTTTTGCACCACCAGCTTTTTGCTTCATTACTTTCTCAAGTAACTTCGCATCCACATAAGGACCCTTAAATGAACTTCTAGACATTTGTTATTTTCTCCCTCCATCTCTCTGTATTCCTAGGGCTCTTCTAAAGGATGGGTTTGCTGTTAACCACTCATCTTTTTGCCACAAACCATATTCATCATTAACATAAAATGGTTTATTTGAGTACAAGGTTTTTTGTTTATCAATTGCTACCCCAAATACCATATCGTCAATCTCCTCCAGACAGGCGACATCAACATCACTAAGACCATTAATTTCTGCTCTTGAAACAGATCTGTAAAATGCGTAGACAGATTGATTACTTTTATCCTGGGAAAAACCATAAATGGACATTCCTCCAAGGCTATTTTCTGCACAAACCAGACTCACAGGATCTATCACATATCTTATTTGTGAAATTCCAATTCTTAATTCTGCATTCATAATTTTAAATTCTACTTTCCTCTCCTTTTCAAAATATATTTAGAAGTCCACTTATTTTTCTTTCTTGTCTTCCCCACAGCTGGTCTACCATATTTAGTCATAGGTTTCTTCCTGCCAACCCCACTTCTTCCTTCTCCACCACCATGAGGATGTGAACCAGGATCCATTGCTACACCCCTCACACTAGGTCTTATACCCATATGTCTTTTTCTGCCAGCTTTGCCCAAAACTATATTCTTAGCATCTTCATTCCCAAGCTGACCTATAGTTGCTCTAGCCTCTAAAGACACCATTCTAATCTCTCCGGATGGCATTTTCAAGTGAGCATAACCTGCTTCTTTAGACTGAACAACAAGCCCGGCACCTGCACTTCTACCAAATTGTCCGCCTCTTCCTGGTGTTAATTCAACATTATGGACAATAGTTCCAATAACTACATTTTTTAGAGGAAGTGCATTCCCAACCTTTACTTCAACTTTGTCTCCTGATAAAACTTTATCTCCAACCTTAAGTCCTGCAGGAGCCAAAATATATCTTTTATCCCCATCTTCATAATTTATTAAGGCTATATTTACATTTCTGTTTGGGTCATATTCAAAAGCCGCAACTTCACCCTCAACATTAAACTTATCCCTTCTGAAATCTATTAACCTGTAATATCTTTTGTGTCTTCCACCCTGGTGTCTGACACTTACCCTTCCTCCTGCTCCTCTTCCACTTTTTTTCTTTAAAAGTACTTTTAAATTTTTTGGAGCGCCAAAATTTTTCCCAGGTTTAACTAGTTTTGATGCAAATCTTCTTGTCCTAGTATTCTCCTTATATAAAACTAAAGTCATATTTTTATCCTTAAGCCAATTTGACACGAGCTGTAAAATTTTAAACAGCGAGTGTCATCCTGAGGAGCGAAGCGACGAAGGATCTCCTTCATGTTTCCGCTCAGCTTATTTACCTAACCCCTTTCTTTTTTACAGGTTTTTGAGATGTTTTAGTTGGTGCTCTATTTTCAGTTTCCTGTATTATTTTTTCTTTATCTGAAGCTTTCTCCACCCTTACCTTTGTTCCCTTAAGTAAACTTTTCTTTTCTTTTATAGTTGTTAATACTTCACCTTCAGCAGTCTTCACCTCTACCTGCCTGCCGGCAGGCATGGCATCCTGTTCTTTTACAGTTTCAAATAAAGGAATATTTTGTCCTTTTTTAAGTTTTACAATTGCTTTTTTCATTCCACCCTTTAAAAATTTTCCTCTCCTGCTTCTCTGCAACTTTTGTTTAGGTTTTAAATTAATAATTTTTACAGAAACCACATCCACCTTAAATTTATCTTCAACAATCTTTTCTATAACTTTCTTAGATGCAGAACCATCAACTTCAAAGCTAAATTGGCTTTGGGTTACTAAATTCATAGATTTTTCATTAATTAAAGGCCTAAGTAAAATATTCATCTACCTAACCAACCTTTCTTTTAGTTTCTCAACTGCTTCTTTAGTTAAAAGTAAGCTTTGGTGTCTTAATACTTCATAAGCATTTAGAGACTGCGCACTAATAAGCTGTGTATTTTTTAAATTCCCGGTAGCCCTCTTAGCATTTTCACTTTTATCACCTGTCACAATCAAAGCAGACTTTGCTTCAACCTTTTTAATCAGTGTTGCCATCTCTTTTGTCTTACCGCTAGCCTTATCTAATCCTGAAACTCCAATTACCCCGCTATCTAAAGCTTTTTGGGATAAAGCAGAAATCAATGCCTTTTTCTTCATCTTTTCAGGTAAATCTAAAATTACATTCCTGACTCTTGGTCCAAGTGCAATTCCTCCGCCTACAAAAATAGGGGCTGTTATAGCTCCATGTCTTGCCCTTCCAGTCCCTTTTTGTTTCCAGATTTTTCTGGTTGAACCCCTAACCTCTCCCCTGGTTTTTGTGTGAGCTCTGTGGGATTTTATGTTTGTAGAATAAACCCTTAAAGCTTGTTTTAATAAATCCTGATTTACCTCTGCCCCAAAAACTTCTTTTGGCAAATCCAAAGTCCCAGCTGTTTTGCCAGCCAAAGAATATAAGGCTACAGAAAGCCCCCCTTTTTTTCTGTCATTGCGAGGAGCCTTTGGCGACGTGGCAATCTTGTTTTGAGTTTTATCCGGACTAGATTGCTTCACTACGTTCGCAATGACGTTTTTCTTGTTTGTTTCTTGTTTCTTGTCATTTGTTACTTCTTTTTTAACTGGCATTCTCTTCTCCTTCTTTTTTTGTATCTTCAACAATTTGCTTTTCTTTTACCTCCGACTCCTCAGTCCCTTCCGACCCCTTCGACTCCTCTTCTACCGTTCCTCCGCCTGCTTCCATCTGTTCTACATCAGATACAACTTCCTCTTCTTCTTTCTCTTCGGGTGGTGGAGTATAACCCTTAATTCTTCCTAACTTTTCTATTATCACAAGCCCCCCAATAGGTCCCGGAACCCCACCTTTTATAGCTAAAATGTTGTTTGTTTTGTCAACAGATACAACTTCTAAATTTCTATAACTAGTCTTTTCTGACCCCATGTGTCCTGCCATTTTCTTACCCTTTAAAACCCTGCCTGGAGTAGTACCTGTACCAATAGATCCAGGTGCTCTGTGCCTGTCAGACTGACCATGAGTCTTTGGTCCCCCATGAAATCCATGTCTTCTCACACCACCCTGAAAACCCTTACCTTTAGAAGTTCCAGTCACTTTTAAAGCATCACCCACAAAAAAAACCTGGCCTATTTGTATTTCTTGACCAGGTGTAATATCTTGCTGTGCTTCTTCTGTTCTAATCTCTCTCATCCATCTTGTAGCCTTCTCAATACCAGCTTTTTTGAGATGTCCAAGCTGAGGTTTTTTCAAACTTTTCTTAGTAGAAATTCCAAGCTGAACTGAATTATATCCATCTTTACCCTCAGCAACTTTAACTTGAGTAACAAAATTAGGCTCAATTTGAACCAAAGTTGCCCCAACTCTTCTCCCACGAGAATCGTATGTAGAAGTCATTCCTTTTTTAATTCCGAGCAATGTATTTAACATATTTTTACTAAGCACAAAAAAGAGTGAGGTCCGCTGCCGGATCCTCACTCAGTATTTCGCTTTTTTTTATTAAAATCGCCGTATCTTTAATGTAAAATCCGACGTGCGATCTACTGAAAATCTCAAGTTGTTAACCTAACAAGCTTTAAGCATGTACTGAAAAGAATTTTAACACACACTCACGCACAAATGCAAGTGCAGCGAAGTACAAACAATGTCATTCCGAGCAAACTTTGTTTGCGTAGGAATCTTGATTTAAAATAAAGTCATGCCTAATAAACAATATTATGTTTACATACTCTCAAACTTTTCCAAAACAGTTCTATATTGCGGAGTAACAAATGACTTAAAAAGAAGAGTTTGGGAACATAAACAAAACTTAGTCCAAGGTTTTAGTCAAAAATACCAAATTCACCATTTAGTTTACTTTGAAATTTTCCAGGATCCTGAAAATGCTATTTTAAGAGAAAAACAGATAAAAAATTATTCCAGACTTAAAAAAGAAAAAATAATACTTGAGTTTAACCCAAAACTCAAAGATCTTTATGAAGAAATTATAGAATAAAGATTACTACGTCGCTTTGCTCCTCGTAATGACTTAACTAGTATTCACTTCGTTCAGGGTGACAAAAGAGAGCCAAGGATAACACCTTGGATTACATTTTGACTTCAATATCCACACCTGCAGGAAGCTCTAAATGCATTAGAGAATCTATAGTTTTATCTGTTGGTTCTATAATATCTACAACCCTTTTGTGGGTTTTAATCTCAAAAGTTTCCTGGGAATTTTTATCTGTAAAAGGGGATTTGGGAACAGTAATTCTTGAAGTTCTGGTTGGAAGGGGGATAGGGCCTACAATTTTGGCACCAGTCCTTAGAGCAGTATCTAAAAGCTGCTCACAGGTTGTATCTAATACTCTATAATCATAACTTTTGAGTCTGACTCTAATTCTGCCTTTAGCCATAATTTAAATTGTGAAATTGATACACTGTTTCATTGTTAGCAATTTAACCATCTAACAATGCAACAATTCCAGCCTTTCTCCCTTTCAATGTGCAATTATACCCTAATTACTAAAAAAGGGCCATTACGGCCCTATCTAACAACCTAAACCTTAGGCTATAATTTTTGTGATAACTCCTGCACCTACAGTTTTACCACCTTCTCTAATAGCAAACCTTAATCCCTCTTCCATAGCAACTGGAGTAATAAGCTTTGCAGTGATCTTTGTAGTGTCACCTGGCATTGCCATCTCAACACCTTCTGGAAGAGTAACTTCACCAGTCACATCAGTTGTCCTTACATAAAATTGTGGTCTGTATCCTTTAAAAAATGGTGTGTGTCTTCCACCCTCTTCTTTGGAAAGGATATAAATTTCAGCTTCAAACTGCGCATGTGGAGTAATTGATCCAGGCTTTGCTAAAACCTGACCTCTCTCAACATCATCTTTTTCAATACCTCTTAAAAGTACTCCTGCATTGTCTCCAGCTTCTCCCTGATCCAGAAGCTTATGGAACATCTCAATACCTGTTACAACAGATTTCTTAGTTGGTCTTATACCAACAATCTCTATTTCCTCATTAATCTTAACAACTCCTCTTTCAATTCTTCCTGTCACAACAGTTCCTCTACCTTTAATAGAGAAAACATCCTCAACAGCCATCAAAAATGGTTTTTCCTTTTCCCTAACAGGAGTTGGAATCCACTCATCAACTGCATTCATTAAATCTTCAATAGATTTTACAGCTTCTGGATCACCTTCTAATGCTTTTTTAGCAGAACCGCGGATTATAGGAGACTGTGGATCATATTCATATTTTTTAAGCAAATCTCTGACTTCTTCTTCAACCAGATCCAAAAGTTCAGCATCATCAACCATATCAGTCTTATTAAGGTAAACTACAATGGCTGGAACTCCAACCTGTTTTGCTAAAAGCAAGTGCTCTCTTGTTTGAGGCATTGGGCCATCTGGAGCGCTCACAACTAAAATTGCTCCATCTGTTTGTGCAGCACCTGTAATCATGTTTTTGATGTAATCAGCATGCCCAGGCATGTCAATGTGGGCATAATGTCTTTTTTCTGTCTGGTATTCCTGGTGGGAGATGTTAATTGTAATTCCACGGGCCTTTTCCTCAGGAGCTGAGTCAATTTGGTCATAAGCCCTAAATTCAGCCATACCTTTGTCTGAAAGGACTTTAGTTATAGCTGCAGTTAGAGTAGTTTTACCATGGTCAACATGACCCATGGTTCCTACATTTACGTGTGGTTTTGATCTGTCAAATGTTCCTGCCATTTTTTTAAATTTGCCTTAAAAAACCAGCCCTTTTCCTAAGCTGGATTGAGAAATCTTACACCAATTAGACTTCTTTTGCAAGAGGGAAGTTGGCTTATCTCTTTTTCTCACTTTTAGCCTCAAAATTAGCTAATCTATGAAGCTCCATGGGCTCACGCCCGTGGTTTCTTCTCAGCTTCACAGCTAAAGCTGTGTTATTTAAAGCATTCATCCTCGGATTTACATCCGAGGTTTTCTGCTTTAGCTGATAAACAGCAAAGTAAAGTGGGACAAAAAGAATTGTGCCTAAAATAAATCCTGTCAGATTTGCCAATAAATTAAAATAATAAATTGAAAATTCACCCGCTAAGAATTTTGGCATAAACTGTAAAAGCAGACTCAACCCTAAATTTGCAGCCACCACATACCAAATTTTTTTCCAAACCTCTGTACTAAATATCTGTTTTTTAAAAAAGTAAGAATATCCACCCAAAACTACTAATATATTAGTAACAATTAAAAAAATCTTATAAAAATCTAAACTAAACCCATTAACCACCAGTTCATAATAAACTGAAAATAAAAGTAAAGATGAAGCTAAATAAAAATAAATTTTAGAAAACATACTCTAATGATTTATTAAATAGGGCAGAGTGTCAAGCTTTAAATACTAACGCAAAGGTTCTGTTTCTACCACAAAACCATCTTTATCTCTATATCCATAGCCATCTCTAATGGCTAAGTCTGCAATCTTTACCCTTACTGCAGTTACAGGGGCTACCAAACTGGGAAGGCCAGCCTCATTATATAACCCTCTCACCAATTTTCCCAAACTCTGCTCCAAATTAATTAATGATCTTAATCTTCCAGGACCAACTTTTATATAAGGCTGATTTTTACCAAGCATTATTTCACTTGATAAGTTAGGTGCAAGAAGATGCAGGTTCTCTCCTGCTGCAATTTCTGGTAAATGATTTGCCAGTTTAGATCCCCTAAAAAATATATATGGATCATTCGATTCTAAAATAAACCATATTCTATTTAAAATTTCAGGATTTGAAGAAACTCTCGCATAAGATCTTATAAATGCTCCATCTGTAAAAACTGACTCAATTTTTTTCCAACCTTCCTCTAAAACCTCTGCCACCTCCCTTCCCTTCTCCTCTGCCTCTTTATCTTTAAACAGCCTCTCTAAAACATCCTCAGTCTCCCAAAATCCTCTATAAAGTACAAGCTGGTTATCTCCCTGGGGAGTTGGCCTCCAGGCATAATTAACTGGAACCCCCTCTATTGCTAATTCTTTAGTTAATACAGGCATAGACTTAAAAAAAACGTGGAATATGTATTTTAAAAACTTTGGATAAAATTTAAGTTAACACTTTGTATGAATCTAAACAGGAAATTAAATAAAGTTAAGCATCAATATAAGAAGGACGTGTAGCTCTAACCCTTCCTACCTTATCTACATTTGGATTATGTTCCAAACTCTTAACTAGCCTTGGGAGTTCACGGGGAGTAGTATGAGCAATATAAAGCATAGAGAGACTTCCATCCCTCTCCCCCTCAAATGCTCTATCTAAACCAAAAACAACCCGTCTTTTTGAAAATCTTTCCAAAAAAGCACCTTCATTACAGCCTGGTCTTAACCTAAAAGATACTACATCAGGGGCATAAAAACATCCCATTTCCCGCATTAATTGAAGAATATCACAAAAAGAATTTAGTGTTCAACTCTGCCTGTAAAGCCTGATTCTTTAATCACCTTTTGGGTAATCATCTGAGGCACTGGTTCATAATGGCTTGGTTCAATATATGCAGTTGCTCTTCCCTGAGACATACTTCTTATTGTTGTAATATATCCCCCAAGTTCAGCTAAAGGCACCATTGCATTAATAATTGTGGCATTCCCCCTTTTCTCACTCCCTAAAATCTGTGCTCTCTTAGAAGACAAATCTCCAATCAAATCTCCCATAAACTCATCAGGGGTTGACACTTCAACCTTCATAATAGGCTCAAGTAAAATCATGTCAGCCTTTTGTGCAGCATCTGTCATTGCAAAAGAACCTGCAATTTTAAAAGCCATCTCATTTGAATCAACCTCATGAAAAGACCCATCATAAACACTCACTTTAACATCAGTCATAGGGTACCCTGCCAAAATCCCTGTATCCTCTTTCTCATAAATACCCTTCTCAATTGCTGGAATATATTCCCTTGGAATTGCTCCACCCACAATTTCAGACACAAACTCTCTCCCCTGTCCTCTTGGTAAGGGTTCAATCCTGATGACTGCATGTCCATAATTACCCCTACCACCAGATTGCCTGATATATTTACCCTCACCATGGGCTTCTTTAGTGATAGTCTCCCTGTATGCTACCTGAGGTTCACCAATATTTGCCTCAACCTTAAATTCCCTTTTCATCCTGTCCACAATAATCTCTAAATGTAACTCCCCCATTCCTGAAATTATTGTTTGTCCAGTTTCAGGGTTTGATTTAACCCTAAATGTTGGGTCTTCTTCAGCTAACCTCTGCAGCGCTATTGCCAGCTTTTCCTGGTCTGATTTAGTTTTAGGCTCAATTGCCAGTGAAATAACAGGTTCAGCAAAAGTTATAGATTCTAAAACAATTGGATTATCCTCATCACAAAGAGTATCCCCTGTCACAGTATCCTTAAGCCCTACAACTGCAATAATCTCTCCTGCATAAGCCTCATCAATCTCTTCCCTGTCATTTGCATGCATCAAAAGCACTCTTCCTACCCTCTCTTTTACTCCCTTAGTTGAGTTATAAATATATGAGCCACTCTTTAAAGTTCCAGAATAAACCCTGACATAAGTTAATCTTCCAACATGAGGATCAATCTGGATCTTAAAAGCTAAAGCCCCAAGGGGAGCATCTTTGGTATTATCAAAAGATTTTTCTTCTCCAGTTGATGGGTCAGTTCCAGCAAGTTGAGGTATATCCAAAGGTGAAGGCAAATACTCAATAACAGCGTCAAGCATTGGCTGAACACCTTTGTTTCTTAAAGAACTGCCTGCCATAACTGGAACTATCTTTTTAGAAATTACAGCTTTTCTTAAAACAGCCTTTAACTCCTCAATCCCTAACTCTTCTCCATTTAAAAACTTCTCCATTAAATTATCATCAGTCCCTGCAATCTCCTCAACCAGCTTCTCCCTCCACTCTTTAACTAAATCTGCCATGTCTGCTGGGATTTCAGCTTCATGGAATGCAGCCCCTGTATTATCACCCTCCCAAATCAGAGCTTTTTGGGTTAAAAGATCAACTACACCTTTAAAGTCATTCTCAACCCCAATTGGCAGGTTATAGGGAAGTGCATTAGCCCCAAGCCTGTCCCTTGCACTCTGGATTGTGCCCAAAAAGTCTGCACCCACAACATCCATCTTATTTGAAAAAGCAATCAAAGGAACTCCATATTTATCAGCCTGTCTCCAAACAGTCTCAGTCTGGGACTGAACCCCTGAAGCACTGTCTAAAACAATCACTCCTCCATCCAAAACCCTAAGACTTCTTTCCACCTCAACTGTAAAATCTACATGTCCTGGGGTATCAATTAAGTTAATCCTCATCTCCTGGTCTTTAAATGGACCACTCTTTGGGGTCCAGAAAGTTGTTATTGCAGCAGAAACAATAGTAATACCCCTCTCCCTTTCCTGCTCCATCCAGTCTGTTGTAGTATTACCCTCGTCAATATCTCCTATCTTATAAGTTTTACCCGTATAAAAAAGAATTCTCTCAGTAGTTGTTGTTTTTCCAGCATCAATATGGGCAATAATACCCATATTTCTAATTCGCTCTAGAGGAAAATCTCTCTTTGTTTTTTGAGTTACAGCCATGTTTTAAATTTACTTTCTATCTTGAAAAATGCGCCCATAGGCGCAAATTGATCCTGATATAATACTCTAATTGGACATTTTTATCAAGTTTAGACTACTTTTTCTTCTTAGCTTCCAAACTCTTAATCAGGGATCTTATATCATTAATTCTTTGCCTGATAACCTCAAGCTGTCTCTCAGCATCTTCAAACTCAGCATTTTCATTCCAGTCTCCTGTGGAAGCAGATTCACCCACCCTGGCCATAGCCTTAGGCAGATCCTCTTCTTCCAGCATCTTTAATTTTTTTTTCCAGTCAGAAATACTAAGCTTTTCCATCTTCTAACTCCCTAATCATCTTCTGGATATCACTCATCCTTGCAGACAATACTTCCCCCTTCTCTGTAGCCATCTGGTATGCAATATTTTCTCTTAAATCACCCATCGCAGCAGCCTCACCTCTTTGCTGCATAGTCTCCTTGTACTCCTTATCCAGAGCCTCAAGTTTATCTCTCCATATTTTGATCTTGTCTTGTTTTAATTTGTCTTGTACCATTTTCCCTCTTCCCTAATCACTTTACCCTAAATTAAGTGTACCAGATTTAAAAAAATAACCCCAATTGGGGTATCCTAACAACTAAATTGAGCAGTAATAATAGTCCTAATCTAAATAAAAGTCAAATGAATGTACTGGATGAGTACATAGGTGACACTTTTTCTAAGGTATGGGTAGTAATATATTCTAGTGGAGTCTGGTAATCAAGGGTTTGGTGA
>MFDF01000022.1 GCA_001776785.1 Candidatus Daviesbacteria bacterium RIFCSPHIGHO2_12_FULL_37_16 | reverse complement strand
TCCAAAATTATATAAAACTGAGTATAATGTCCAGTTTTAAAAGACCATTTAGTTTTATTGCATCAGGCCTGACTTACCTAATAGTAGCCTCATCAGTTTATGCTCAGACAAATATTCAGTTAACTCCTCCTCCTGGTTCTATTAACCCAAACCTTAACCCCCAGGCCCTTCCCCAGCTTATTATTAACCTTCTATTTGGAGTAGCAGCCTTCTTAGCACTGGCATATTTAATGTATGGAGGAATTAAATGGATTACCTCCAGGGGAGATAAGATGCAGGTAGAAGCAGCCAGAAAACACATTGTGGCAGCAATTATTGGTCTTGTTGTAGTAGCAGGTGCATTCTTTGGCCTGCGTGTTGTCTTTACCATTCTAGGTGCAGGTGGAAATAATCCTCTGCAAAACGGATTCCAGCTTCCCGTACTTCAATAAATTTAACTTATTTATCTTGCTTTTATATGGTCTGCTTGGTACGCTAAAAGTAATGAAACATTTCTATATTTTTCTCCTTCTGGGAGGAATATTTTTCGTACTCAACCCAGCACCTGTTTTTGCCCAAACCACCTGGCAAAACTGTACCCAAAATGGTATAGCCACTTTAAGGTGTATACCCCTGGTTATAAATAACATAGTCAATGCCTCAATGATCTTTGCAGGTGTTGTAGCTATATTTTTTATCATTCTTTCAGGAATCAAGCTCATGCTTTCAGGAGGGGATCAGGTTGCTGTTGAAAAAGCCAAAAAGACCTTAACCTTTGCCATTATGGGCCTGGTAATAATATCTCTAGCCTTTGCCATAATTAATTTTGTTGGATCAAGAGTAGGATTTACACCACTAGATATAAATATATGATTACAAAAATTTCAAATTTCAAATTTCAAATTTCAAATTTTCTTATAACTCCTGCATTTGCTGCTTCCTGTCCTCCTGAGTACCAGACAGACTTTGGCTGTCTGCCCCAGGATAACCCAGCCCAATTTGGTGCTGCACTTTATAATATTGGCTTAGGCTTCATAGGTGCAGTAGCACTTCTTTTTATAGTCTATGGAGGATACTTAATTCTTACCTCTCAGGGTAACATTGAACAACTAAATAAAGGCAAAAGCTATATCTTTTATTCAATTGTTGGAATAATCCTGGCTGTTGCAGGCTATGCTTTTTATCAAATAGTAGCCAGGGATATAATAAAAATACCAGGATTTACACCTTAAAATTGTATGAAAAAATTTCTGCCCATAGTTTTTAGCTTCTTTTTAACTTTTACCTTTTTACTTTTTCCTTCCCCTGCTTTTGCCCAATTCAACTGTCCTGCTACCAACACTTCTTCAACTGCACCAACTGTAATACAAAACCAACTGGATCCTGACTCCCCTGAAGCCCAGGCAATCTTATCCTCTGGTGGAAGCTGGCAAAGAGATGAGGATGTCACTTTTGCAGGCAAACTGGCTGCCCGCTCCCAGGACACTCTAAACTGGCTTTTATGCAATTATGAGTGGTTTAAGCTTCAGGGAGGGGACAACCCACTTCAAACTCTTTGGCTATATGTCAGCTACTTTTCATATGGGATCTTGGGCCTTTTCATTCTGGCAGCCGCATTTTTAATGATAATTACCAGGGGCAGGAGCATTACAGTCAAGCGGTTTATCCCCCGCTTTGTCTTAATCTTAGCCTTAATAGTCCTCTCCTTTGCCATTGTCACAAACCTCTATACCTTAACAGATTACCTGCAGGGCTTTTTTATAAATATTAATGGTCAAAGAATTGGCACCCATGACCTTCTAAATGTAGCTTTTCCCTATAAACAGTTTGAAGGCTACAGACAGATTGATCCTGACCATAATTTGGCAGAATCTGCTGTCATCTCAATTTTACTGGTCAAACTAACAGCTGCTACCTATTACACTATGTTTGTAATCCTGATTATCAGAAAAGTAATTTTATGGTTTTTCTTGCTTGTTTCACCAATCTTTCCCCTGCTTCTCTTTTTTAAACCATTGAGAAACACTGCCAAAATCTGGGTAGGGGAGCTTTTCAGATGGATGCTCTATGCCCCACTTTTTGCCATCTTTTTAAGAGGTCTGGTAGAAATCTGGAGAAGCGGGGGAGGCATCCCTTTAGGTTTTAATTATGCACCAGCCCAGGATATTACAAGTAATACAGAAATTATCTATCCTACAGCAGTCAATATCCTTTTAGGGGGACCAAATGGCAGTTTGACTGTAGCCCCTAACCAATCAATTAACTATGTAGACACCTTTGTTTTATATGTAGTGGCTTTAATCATGCTCTGGATGGTAATAATTGTCCCCTGGATCTTACTTAGGATCTTTCTTGACTACTTCTATAACTATAATATGTCTGAATCAAACCTGGCAAAGTACCTTACTTCTCCTAATTCTCCCTTATCCCCACTATTCCATAGGCCGCCAGGAGGCCCGCCCATTGGCCCCTCACCTGCAGGCACACCTCCAGGCACTCCTCCTCCAGGTGCAGCTGGTCTGGCCCGCACACTTCCAATGACCCGCTTCCAGCATTCCCCGGTTGCTGAAATTCAGCAAAGCATTCAGGAAGCTCAGGCTCAGGCAGTGGCTAACCAACAGGCTACCCAGTCTAATATTCAATCTATTGGCCAGACTGCCCGCTCAAGTATTAGGGAAACTGCCGGCGTTGCCCAATCCAGCCTAAACCAAAGCTATGGTCAGCTCTTTAATCAGGGTTCGTTTGTTATTCCTGATGCTGCAACCCAGATTGCCAATGCTGAAATTTTAGGCCTTGTCAACCTTTCAATACCTACAATGAGGGACATTGCCAAATATGAAACTGCCATGCTTTCATCAAATGCACCAGGGCACGGGGAAGTAAGCCGTATCTCAGAAATGCTCCAAAGAGTTGCCGGCACAAGCACTATCACCTCTCCCTCAGAGAAGGAAAAATTTACCAGGGTCCGGGAAAGAATTATTGCCCAGGCTAATAAAGGCAATGCAGTTGCAAAATCAGTAGTATCTGCTGCCAAACCAGAGGTGGCAAGAGGAGTAATTCCAGCAGTAAACAGGGTCCAGCAGGTTAATTTGGATGATTATGAAGATATCAAAAAGACCTGGACTGAAAACTACAGAAAGCTTGAACCTCCCATGGGGCCTGATGGCAAACCTCTGGATAGAAAAACCTGGCTCAAACAGGAAGCAGCCCAAATTCCAACAGTAATTGACCTGTTGTTATCAGGAGATCCCCAAAATGTAGAAAAAGGCATGAAGATGGTTTCAAAAATTCTTCCATTCCTCCTGTTGGGAGGTTTCTCCAAAGCAGAAATTGTAGCTTACTTAAAAGCTAAATTAGAAGCTGCCAAGACTGTCCTAAATGAAGTCTTACAGGTTGAAGGTGCTAAAGAGGAAGAGGAATCTAAAATAGAGACCAAAGCTCCTGCACAGGCTCAAAAAACCATGGTTGCCACTGCAGAAATTCCTGATGAGCAAAAACCTGTCTCGAGCGAAGCCGAGAGACCTGATGATGAAAAAAATGACAATAAAAAAGAAGTTGAGATCTAACTCTATGGTAAAATTAATCTTTAGGTAGGCTCTCTTTTTTCAGTTAATTTATGAAAAAACTCTCTGCTCTTTTTGTTACAACCATTTTGTTTGTTTCTTGTGTCTTGTTTCTTGTATCTTCTGCTAAGGCGGATGAACTTGAAGATATTGAGAAACAATTAAAAGAACTCACTCAAGCCAGAGAACAATCAGTCTCAGCCACCAAGCCTCTGGAGGGTCAGCTAAATTCATTAAAAATCCAGCTTGCCAATATTCAAGTCAGTCTTCAAAACCTCTCCAATAAGATTATTCAAAAGGAAAAAGATCTTATCGTCAGAACTGAAAAACTTGCCTCTCAGCAGGCACTTTTAGAATCAAGGGTCCGCTCTTACTATATCCGCTCATTTTTAACCTCACCTTTGATTGTCATTCTCTCATCCCAGGGTTCAGGTAATATCTTCAGGGAGCTATCTTATAGATTGGCAGCAACCAGGGAAGATCAAAAAGTCATAGGTTCTATAACTGAAGATATGCTTGACCTTTTGACCCAAAAAGAAAAACTGGAAAAAGATAAAAAATCCCTTGCGCTTCTGCAGTTAGAAGTTGATAAAAATGCCAAGTTTTTAGGAGGGGAGATTCAAAAGGCTAAAGATTTTCAGGCTGACCTATCAGGAAAAATTGCCAAGCTGTCTGCCCGCCAGCAGGAGATATTGGCTGCTAAATCTGGTAACTTCACTACCTCTGTTGGAGATGTGCCCCTAGCAGATGACCCAAACTCGCGGCCAACCTTTAATCCTGGTTTTTCCCCGGCCTTTGCTGCCTTCTCTTTTGGGGCCTATACCCATAGAAATGGCATGAGCCAATATGGGGCCATGGGCAGGGCAGAGCAAGGCCAGAACGCAGAACAGATCTTACAAGCTTATTACCCAGGCTCAACCTTAAATAAAAACTACTCAGTCCCATCAACCATTAATGTTGAAGGTTTTGGTTCAAAAGCTTTTGAAGATGAATATATGAAAAGGATCTATGAGATGCCCAACTCCTTCCCTAAAGAAGCCCTAAAAGCCCAGGCTGTTGCAGCCAGGACATATGCCATAAGAAGGGGTGGCTCAATCTGTGCCACAGAATCCTGCCAGGTCTATAAAGATTCAAATAAAGGCGGAGCCTGGGAAGATGCTGTTAATGAAACTAAAGGCTGGGTTTTAGAAGGCGGTCCAGGGGCCCAGTATTCATCTACCACAGGTGGTTATGTAAATAACTCAGGCTGGGATACAAAATGCGGCTCTAAAGACTGTTGGACTGCTGACGCTTTCGAAAAACTTGCCGGTTCCCCCTGGTTTTATAAAGGCTGGTATAAGGATAGAACAGGTGCAAATTGCGGCAAGTCCCACCCCTGGCTTAATTCTGAGCAGATGTCAGATATCCTAAACTCCTGGATAGTTTACTCCTCAGATGATTCTAGGGACAGGATTTCCCCTGTTGACACTTCCTGCTGGAGTGGAAACCCGCTATCAATAGGGGAGATGAAAGATAAAGCCAACGCCCACGGTGGTGCTGTTACCTCAGTTTCTTCTGCCTCAGTGGTTTACTCAGGTGATGGTAAAACAGCCTCAGTTTCCTTCTCCACCAACAGGGGCACTATGACTATCAATGGGTCTGATTTTAAAACTATCTTTAACCTCCGTGCTCCAGGCTATATCTCCATCAAATCACCACTGTTTAACATAGAACAGAAATAGTTATGGGTACGTTCGCTGCGCTCACTGGTAGTTAATGGTTCATTGTAGGAAAAAACAAACTTTTCTATGAACAATGAACTTTCTATGAACTAATAACTAATAACTATTTTATGATATCATCCCCTCATGCAGTTTAAATTCTTTCCAGCCTTCTTTAAAAGTCCTCCAAAAATTAAATTTATTGAACAGGAACCAGATGAGCAGATAATTCTTTTTTTGCGCCAGCACGGAATTACTAATGTCCCCTGGATACTTTTAGCCCTTTTTGCTATCTTTTTACCCTTCATAGTAATCCAGCTTGATATATCTTTGGGAACAAATTTTTTAATTAATGTTCCCAACCAGGCTTTAATAGGAGGATTGGTTATCTACTATATGCTGATTATTGCCTATATTATTGAACAGTTCCTATTTTGGTACTTTAATATCTATATAGTTACAAACCTTCACCTGGTAGATATAAACTTTCATTCACTCCTCTCCAGGGATATCATTGAGCTTGAATTCAGGGATGTTGAATCAGTATCCACAGATATCAGAGGTATTTTTGCATCTCTTTTTAATTTTGGGGATGTTTCAGTCAAAACTGCAGCAGAAAAAGTCCCTGTAGTGTTTACCAGAGTCCCGCGTCCTGATTTAGTAGCAGATATTATTCAGGATTTACAGACCAAAACAGGATAAAAAATGTTATGCCGCTAGATCCAACACTAATAACAGGAATAATAGGAATCTTAAAACTTTTATTTATTGCTTTTGCTGTTGCTTATTTTCTCTTTAGCTTGTTTGTGATAAGGCAGGTTAATTTAATGACAGAAACTGTTCAGACTGAAGGCGGCCCAATTTTAAAAGCTATAGCTATCCTGCACGCAGGGCTTGCACTAGGTATTATAATTCTCTTTATAGGCTTTCTATGATTTATGTCTTTAAAAATCTAACTTTTAGGTCAGGTAAAAGTTATGAACAGACGATTCCGCAGTTTTAATAATAGAACAATCATAATTATGTCGGAATCTGTCTGAAAAAAATATGCTTAAACTAGCGCGTTACGTTGGGGTCAACACAGATTTTTTAACTGCCCAGGCTTTTATCTTTCCTAAATCTCAAGCTGCTCCCTCACAAACTCCAACCCTGGCTTTGATAATTTCAGCCTCAGGTGAGGATGTTTTTACTAAAGTCCGTCAAATTGCCCCTCTTGCAGAAGAAACTTTTTATTCAT
The DNA here is from genome assembly GCA_001776785.1 of Candidatus Daviesbacteria bacterium RIFCSPHIGHO2_12_FULL_37_16. Lineage (GTDB taxonomy): Bacteria > Patescibacteriota > Microgenomatia > Daviesbacterales > UBA10151 > GWB1-36-5. The sequence goes on along the minus strand of MFDF01000022.1, from coordinate 10,546 downwards.
CAGATGACCCGATCCCTCAAAAAATCTTAAATACTCTAAATTCTTTAAAAGAAGCTCTTTCAAATGTAGAAGACTTGCAAATATTAATAGTTGCCCTGAAAGAAAATATTTTATATATAAACTCCCGGGGTTTCCACAAACTGTTTATCCTAAGAGATCAAAAACTGACAGAAGTTACAGCCTCCTCACCCTCAGATCAGTTAATCTCAGGTTTTATAAACAGTGGAGATAAACTTCTTTTAATAAATGCAAAGCTTGATCCCGCAGAGACTGATAAACAAAATTTAATTTGGGATCCTAAAATTATCAATAGTCTGATTAACAGTTCAACTGATGCACTGGAAGAGGAGGCCCAAGCTCTGTTTGTTGACTCTGCTCACCCTGATCCTGTAGCTATAATCTTAGTTGAAAGCTTAGAAGAAGAAAAAGTGGAGGAAAAAATATCTGAAAATGAGCTTAAAGCTGCACCCGCTGATTTTCCAGGCCTGGATTCCCAGATTGATACCTCCAAAAAAAGGTTCAGTCTTCCCAAATTTAATCTAAGCAGTCTAACTGTTTTAAAAAGGTTAATCCCTGCAAATAGAAAAGCAAAATTATGGGCCTTAGGAGGGCTGGCTGCACTAATTGTAATAGCAATTACTTCTATAATCTCTCTTCAAAAATCTTATTCCCAAAATCAGGCCCATTCTGTCCTTTTAAACCAGGCCAGGGAAAAACTGGTTATAGCAGAAGCAGCCAAAGACTCTGACTCAGACCTCTCTAAAAAATCCCTAGAAGAATCAAAAAATCTGGTAATCCAGGTCCTAAAAGATAACCCTAAAAATAAAGATGCTAAAGACCTTTTTGAGCAAATTAACCAAAAAAGCTCTGAGATTCTAAAGATCTATCAAATTACTGACCCTCCGGTTTTTCTAAGCCTGGATCTTATTAAAGATGGTTTTAATTCCCAAAAACTTTCATTTTCTTTAGGTAAAGTGCTTCTTTTGGATGAAACTCAAAAGACTTTAGTCTTAATTGACCTGAAAGATAAAAATAACCAGATCCTTTCGGGCCCGCTCCAGCTTGGTAATGCTAAATTTGCCTCTCTTAATGGTTCGCAGGCGCTAATATACTCAGAAGATAAAGGGGTTTTAAAAATAGATACTCAAAGCAAAAATATAACAACTGTTGCAAAAGTTGACCAGGAGTGGGGCAGGATTGATGATATTTTTGGCTTTGGTTCAAATGTCTACCTTTTAGACACCTTTAAAAACCAGATCTGGAAATATTCTCCTACCCAATCAAGCTACACTGATAAAGTAAACTACATAAAAGATAACTCTAATAAAGACTTGGCAGGAGGGAAAAAATTAGCTATAGATTACTCAGTTTGGGTTTTAACCCCAGGCCCTAATATTCAAAAATTCACAGGAGGAGTCTCTGATTTTTACTCTCCAGCAGGATTAGATACCCCTCTAAAAGAGCTAAAATCAATCTTCCCTACAGAAGAGGCAGATTCAATCTATCTTTTAGATTCAGAAAATAAAAGAATAGTGGTAACTAAAAAAAATGGTGTATACCTAGCTCAATACCAGGGGGATAAACTTCAAACAGCCACAGATTTTGCAGCAGATGAGGAAAATAAATTAATCTATATCTTAGAAGGTGCCAAAATCTACCAAATTGAGCTAAAATGATGGGTAATGAAAATTTACAACAGGAAAGCTCGTCATACATATCATATTTTAGAAACCTTTGAAGCAGGGATAGTTTTGTCTGGCTTTGAAGTTAAAGCTATTAGGGCTGGAAGATTGGATTTATCCAATTCTTTTGCCAGGATTGTAAATGGAGAAGTTATCTTAAAAAATGCCTATATTCACCCCTACCAGGACCAAAAAGCAGATGGGTATGACCCAAGGGCAGATAGAAAACTTTTACTTCATGCTAGTCAGATCAGAGACCTATCCCAAAAGCTTAATAAAGCTTCAAATACTCTAGTACCCCTAAGTTTATATGAGAAGAGAAATATGTTTAAAGTTGAGCTTGCTTTGGGTGCATCCAAGAAAAAATATGATCACAGAAGAGCTATAAAAGAAAGAGATGAGTTAAGAAAAATTGAACAAGACTTAAGAGGAGAGAAGGTTTGATTTTAGGCTCAGATTGTGGTATTATATACATCCTGGGGACGTATTGATTCGACGGGATTGCACTTTAAAAACCGCAAGCCAAGAATGAAATCTCATCTTGTAAAACTGTGATTTCAAAAACTAAACGGCATTAAAAACTCCGTTGCGAACGCATTTAGCGCTCTTGGAGCTCTCGCAAGAGGCCCTCAAGTCGCTTACGCATAAGCTGCTTTAGATAATTCTCCTCCTGATGGAATGTTTAAGGTATATACTCAGTCAGGATGCTGCAACTTCGGTGTTGGTTGATCCGGAAATTGCAAAAGACAACTCAATCAGTATTAGGTTTTCCTGCTAGTAGGTTACAACTTAATACAAAAAATATACTAGCTAAGCTTGTAGAAGTTTTTAGAATTCTTTCTCAGACCCGATCTCATAGATCGGCGTCTCCACCAGAAAAAGGTCTCTCTAAAGGAGACTTTTTTAGTACTTAGTTATTAGTAATTAGTTTGTAGTTTTTTGTTACTATGAACAATGAACTAATAACTATGAACAATTTTTTATTAGATTTTCTCTATCCTAAAAAGTGTGTAAACTGCAAAAAAGTAGGGGAATATTTGTGTTCAAACTGCCAGCTAGATTTAAAACAGGGAGACTTAGTTTGTCCAACTTGTGAGAGGTTATCCATAGGTGGAATTACCCACCCGGTCTGCAGGAGAAAATATGCACTTGATGGCCTCTGGAGCCTTGGAATTTACCAAAATCCACTAAGAATCTCCATTCAAAAACTAAAATATAAGTGGGTTACAGCCCTTGCAGAAAGCCTTATAAATATCACTTTAGAGTACTGGGCTAAAAACCCTCCAATTTTATTAGATTACATCAAAAAAGACCGTGGAAACTCCTGGACAATAGTTCCAGTCCCTCTTCACTGGACCAGAAAAAACTGGCGGGGTTTTAACCAGTCAGAACTTTTAGCCAAGCTTCTTTCAAAAAAATTAGGCCTAAATCATCAGGATGCCCTTATTCGCACCAAAAAAACCAAGCCCCAAGTCAAACTAAAATCCTATGATAGAAGAATGAATATAAAAAATGCTTTTTCCCTGTCTCCTTCTATGAACAATGAACTAATAACTAATAACATTTTACTAATAGATGATGTCTGGACCACAGGCGCTACTTTAAAAGAATGTACATATGTGCTAAAAAAAGGAGGAGCAAAAACTGTCTGGGCTCTAACCTTAGCAAGATGAGAAAAAAGATTAATCCAGCCTGTGATTTATTAATAATTTCAGATAATAAAATCCTTTTGGGCAAGAGAAAAAATTGTTTTGGTGAGGGTTTATATGGGCTTCCTGGAGGGCACCTGGAATGGGGAGAAAAATTAATTGATGCAGCTAAAAGAGAGTTAAAAGAGGAAACAGGGGTAAGGGGAGTGGAGCTTGAACTTATTACAATTTTAGATGTTTTAAGAGAGGATGATCACTATATAAACTTTGGTTTTTTAGTTAAAAAATATAAAGGAAAAATTAAATTAACTGAACCTCAAAAATGTGAAGGTTGGGAGTATTTTGAGCTAAGTAGCTTACCAGAAAACATCTTCCCACCCCACCAAAAACACCTGGACACCTATCTCAAAAAAGTCTTATATCTTTACTAATTCCACTCTGGACTGACCATCCCCAAAATAATTATCTATAACCCTACCTCTTTTAAAACCAGCCTTTTCATAAATTTTTAAAGCTATTGTATTATCAGGATGGGTTACTAAGCTAACTTTTTTATAATCTTTAAGCTCATTTAAAATCCATTTAATAGCCTCAGTTGCAATTCCTTGGCCTCTATATTCAAGGTATACAACCAAGCCTCCTATATGAGCATGGTCTTTATCTTTTTCTTTATAAGAAATTGACCCCACAATCTTATCCTCAAGATAAATTAAATAAACATTCTCATCTTCAATGTATTCTTTTATCTCTTGCTCTTCCAAAATAGGGGAATAAGTGTAATTATTTGCAGCACTTTTTTCTATATCTAAAACAGTCCCTAAATCTGAAATTTTAGCTTTCTTAAATTTTAAAAACATAAGCTTTATTGATAATGTTTGGTAATTTTAACAATTCTAATTGTGTCCATGTCCTGATCATAAATAAATAATGCCCGATATGAACGGTTAATCCTAAAACTTCTCACCCCAAACTCTTTTGGCTCTAATAATTCATTATGCAAACCTGGATGCCTAAAATCCCGGAGTAAAAGCTCAACCTGTTTTTCAAACTTTGTAGTTAGATTGTGATTTTGTAGATACTTGACGGTCTTTGGCCTAAGTGGATCAAGGTTCATTTAGGAGGCAAATCATTGATAAAATAGTCACTATCCCTTAAACCCTCTTCAAGATCTTTTAAAAAGCCTTTAGAATATTTACCAACTTTTTTAAAACCTTCTAAAACTTCTTTAGCACTTTTAGTGCTAGGACCCTTCATGGGAAAATCTTCTATGTCAGAGATAACCTCAGGTTTTCTATTAAAAACCCTTAAAAGGGTTCTAAAAAACTCACTCCTGTTGGCAAACCCTAACTCATTTACAGCCTGGTCCACCATTTGAGTCTGTTGCTCTGTCAAAGAAATATTAACTGTTTTCATAAAATGATTTTAGCAAAGTTTGCCAATCTTTGTCAACAAAAGGCACAATCTCTTATTAATTATCTTCAGCATCCCAGGGATAGGGAAGTAGCTCCCTAAGCTTAACTATTTTGTCTTTTTTTATAATCACATCTGTATCTAAATTATCTTCATCTATTTGATACATAAATTCTCTGCATCTTCCACAGGGAGGAAGTACAATTCCGTCTTCTAAAACAGCCACAATTTTCTTTATTTTATATTCCCCGCCAGTAACCATAGCTGCAATAGCACCATGTTCTGAACAAAACCCCATACCAGAAGTAGTGTCTATACTCACACCTGAATAAACATTTCCTTGATCAGTTACTAGTACAGACCCGCAGTCTGCAGCAGTTAGCCCGTGTCTTAATTTTCTAGGTTTTACCAAAGATTTTGCTTTTTCTATTAACTCTTCATCAGTCATATTTATATATTATCATGGCGGAGAGGGTGAGATATGTCCTAATTCTTCGAATTAACGAACTAGATCATAGATCTTAATTCTCTGTCTAATACTCCTTCCAGATGCTCTCAGAACCTAGTACTTCGTACTAGAACCTGAAGTCAGCGGAGAGGGTGAGATTCGAACTCACGGTGGGCTTACACCCACGATAGTTTTCAAGACTATTTCCATAAACCGCTCGGACACCTCTCCCTGAATGCTTATTTTAACAAAACCCTCCTTTACAATCCAGTAAATAGGTATAATCTAAATTTGGGTATAGTTCGGACAATTAAATGATAATAGGGAATTGTTTAAATATTGAAATTATAAATGTTAGTAACGAGCTTAGAGTTAAAAGATACAATCATCCTCAAATAAATGAAAAATATGAGGGATTTAAAAGCTGCTAATTGATATAATTATGCAATGGATAATGAAAAAGATGGCAATGAAAATGAGCTCGCAATCAAGCTATATGGCGGATAGAATTAAAAATACTACAAAACTAAAGCTCGTCGGCTTTTTATATGGTGTGCACTTTCATATGCCTATAATTAGCCTCTATTTTTTATTAGGAGGTGCGTCTTTACAATCAATAGTTATTTCACAAACCCTTTACTCAATTTTTTCATTTTTAGGTGAGCTGCCCACTGGGATATTTGCCGACAAATTTGGTCAAAAGTTATCAATAATAATGGGCTATTTAGTTGAAACCATAGGCTTACTAGTTATGTTTTTGTACCCAAATATTTTTGGCTTATATCTTGCTTATAGCTTAATTGGTATAGCCGAAGCATTTTTGAGCGGGAGCCAAGAGGCGCTATTTTATGAGAGCGTCAAAGAGGAAAAACAAAGTACCGCCTCATACCAAAAAGAGTATGGTGCGTTTTTATCAAATGTAACAATAAGTTTTGCCGTTACTACTTTTATTTCGGGGTTAATAGTCTCAATACTTGGGATTAAATCTTACCCTTATCTAATCCTCGTTACTACAATTTGTTTTGGTATAGCAAGCATAATTGTGATGACATTAAAAGATTTTAAAGCCACTATTAAAGATGCGGCCAAAGGTGTTGGGGTTTTCCATATTTTAAAAGAAAGTGTCCGGCTAATGAGGCACAATAAAACAATTTTCACATTGATAGCTTTAACTGCACTAACCTTGTCAGGGGAATACTTTTTGTATGGTGTGTATCAACCCTATTTTGAGCAAAATGGCGTACCCCCCTTGTTTTTAGGGTTAGTGCTTTCGTTCGGTGCCTTGCTAAATTATTTTATAGTCAAAAATGCTTATCGTTTAGAGCGATTTTTACCGTTTGAAAAGATAACTTTACTACTCAACCTCCCAATTGCGGTTAGCTTTATCTTAATGGCAATTATCGTACACCCGATTTTTCTTATCGCATTGTTTATTTTGATGAAAGGGCTATTTGAAAGCCAGGCACCGATTATATCCGACTACGTAAATGAGTATACAAGCTCAAATATTAGGAGCACCGTTTTGTCGGGTATGTCATTAACTAAATCCTTTTTCCAAATAATCTTAAGGCTGGTTTTAGCCGTAATCATTGGCGGATGGGGAGTACAAATTGCATTTTTAACACAAGGTTTTTACCTTATAATTGGTGTGATGATAGCCTATTGGGTGATGGTTAAATGTGGATGTACTCATAAAATTAGTAAGCATTACTTAGAGAGCGATGAGGAGGGTCTAAATAAAACATATGGATAATAGACCAAAAGTTGGTGTTGGAGTTATTGTAATAAAAGATAACAAAATCCTACTCTGCGATAAATCGGAGAACCTGAAGTCAGCGGTGCCTGGTTGACTATGTTGGAACCTTCTTCAAAGAACAACTCGAAAGTATTTCTCTTATTCCACAGCCAAGTCTGGCACGCTTATGATTATATCAGAAATCAGCCTCAAAATCCGCAGACATCGTAGTGAAATACTGATTGGGATAACTGGTTTTGTTTTGGGTATCGTCTATATGTATTTTGACAGTAGAGCTTATTACGAACCAAAGTTTCTAAGTAACAGAAAATTCTACTGGAAAGTAATAACAAAATACCAAGACTCACTTGAAGTAAGTAATGCGATGGTGGGTAACAGCTACGATACCTTCTATACAATCTCAAAGTGCAGCACAAAAGCAGGTTGTGACTTCTTGGATACTGCACTCAAACTTCATGACTTGAACAAGGAGAGAGAAGAACTGAAGGAGAAGTCTGAGGCGTTAGATGAAGAAGTGAAGCTACTCATGGAGTCTGTAAAGGTGCAATAGCAAGCACCATCAGACCCCCCCCATACACCCAATTTTTTCCCACCCAAAACTCTATAAGACCTCTCTCTAATCAGCGATATAATTTTGAAAACTGGTAGTCGTGGAGGTCGAAGTAAATATTCCTAGACAGGGGTAAGTTATGATTGAGGCTTAGGCGGTTGATTAGAGTTTTGTTGCCTCTCTTCCATTTTGTGTATTGTTCGATATAATCGACTTCTGTTATACCGTTGTGTCATTATTGGGTAAACATTTACTAGTGTATTAAGACCCGCCGTAAATGCAGCTCCCTCAATTTGTCCAGCTTGTAATTGCGCTGCCATTGTCGCTACTCCAACACCCAGGAAAGTAGCATGTATTCCTTCGTATATCCTTGTGAATCTTTCCATGCTTTTGAGAGAGTCAACGTTTCCTTTTACCCAAGACTCATCTCCAAATCTTTTCCACACTAATCTTCGCACCAAATCTCCACTTGTAGGCACATATTTCTTATATGTTCTAACTCCAAGTTTTTCATAGACTTCAGGATTTTGTTCAAAACTCTTTGGTTCGAACCAAGCATCGGAAACCCTCTTGACAACTTGCCCAAACCAGGAGGGTGCATTTTCTGCTTCTGGAGTAGCTTGAACTATTGCCTGTTCAAGCACTGCTGGAGTAGGAATTTCGCCAACTTCAGGTATGATTTGTTGTATTTCAGGTAAAGCCATAGTTTCGATTGCTCCTTGGTCACTCATGGAGTTATTATAGTGATTTTCACTCAAGAAATAAAAGGTAGCTTTCTACACAACATAATGGTGATGCTCTAGGCATACGCATCTTTAATATAATATAAACGTTAAGTATTAAGAACTTACATAAACATTAAGTTAAACAGATATACGGTATGCTATTTTGAAAGTTGTTAGCCTCGAGGATTGTAAAAGTGTCTGTTTCTTTGTAAATTCCTGAAAGTTATGGAACTTTAGGCTATAATCAAAGCACAAAATTAGATTGAAATGGTATGGAAAATGATGATATTGATATACGAATTGAAGACCCTGCTCTCTACACTCACTTAGCACTGATACTTGATAGACCAAAGGTAAGGAAAGAGGTATCTTTGCTGCGAAAGAAGTGGGCAAACAAAAAACCTGGTAATAACATCGGGTTCTACAAAGATATTGCTACCTTTCTAAACACAAACAACCTATCTTCTGGACTAACTTCTGTTATTGAGGAAGCAATACTCAAAGGGTATGTCTCAAGACATCCAAGAGTTACTCGTTTAGTCATACCTCGTGACATGCTCCAAGATATTATTCAATTGGAAATGGAGACACTTGATAATGAGGATTACGAGTATGCAATTCTTACCCCAATGGAGGCAACGGAAGAAGAAGTTACGCAGGAGTTCAGGTATATGAAGCAGACAGTTAAGAAATCTCTAGACCAAGATTACCCACCATACGAGATGAAACAACCTGTTTCAGATACGATAAGCAATATCAAGCGAGACAGAGAATGGTATCTTCAGCATGAGAAGGGTGAAAGCTACCTCTCTATTGCTCAAGAGGTAGTGAAGGACAAAGAGAAAGCATATCAATACAAAGATTCTGTTCGTAAAGCAATCAAACAATACGAGAAGAAACTCAATACGCTTCACAAGTAAATAAACTTCCACGGAAACTTAATCACCCAATAACTCGGCACATCGCAAAACCTCATTTTTCTAGTAACTTGGAGTCATGTTATGGCTCACAGAAGAACTCAAACAGGAAGTTAGAAAGCACTTTGAGCCGAAATACAAACGCAAACTAACAGATGACGAAGTTATAGAAATTGCTGACAACTTAACCGAAGTCATGGAAGCGTTCCTAAAACTCAAATGGAGCCAAAAATATGGAAATGTATCTACAAGACCTTGAGTCTGCCAAAATCAAAATACAAAAACACTTCGCAAAGTATCCGCAGGCGAGTATCTCTGCGATGTTTCGGGAACTTCGTAAATCGCAAAGCATCTGCATGTTTGGTGATTATTCTCTAATTCGTTTAATTGTTTCTACGATGCAGGAGCTGGGTATTGAAGTAAGAAAAAGACCTTTACAAAGAGCAATCCAACAATCACCAGAACTCAAAGGACAAAAAACACTTCCCCGACAACTTTTGAATGATGAAATGGCGGTAGGATACAACACTGAAATGCCCAGTAACGAACCAAAAGACGGCAAGACGACTAAAGCATCATCTCAAGGAGGAAATGCCCATGTCTGACCATTTCTTGACCAAAGATTTACAACTCGCAGGACTCCTCTATGCAAAGGGTGCGGGGTTTATAGGAGTCAACAGAAGCGGAAGATTGTGCTGGTTTGTATTTGAAAACCACGGTGTTTGCGAGAAATTACAGCAGCAGTTTTTTTCAAAATCAGTTGATGTAAATGCGAAAGAATATGCTGATGCATTGCGAACGCTCAAAGATTTAGTGTTTGCAAACGAGCAATAGAAACAAAACTATGGAAATATCAGATGGAATTGTAAAAATTAGGATTTTTATCAAGAACAAGAATAACTTGTTGGCAAATGCAATCGTCTCCCTCGAAACAGTTTATTTTGGTTGGATTACACTCAAAGATTTTCAGATTTGGCGAAGTCAAAATCTCAATAACAGGCTCATGGAATTCATAAACATTAAGCCTCTCTCAAGAAATATCTACGGAAAATGGCTAGAAAGAGTTTATTTTGAAGACCAAGAGAAATGGTTTGAGCTCGAGCAGAGAATCTACGATGCTTATTTCAAAGCTATAAACGAGCAAGGCACGAAGGGAACATAGTAACTCTGTAGGATATAGGAACTAGTATAGTAACACCTTCCCTTAATTGGATATCTTGCTAGTTACTATACATATTTTTTACTTTACTTGTCATTGTTACTTGTAAGTAATAGTTACTGTAGTTTTTTTGTGAGATTATGAGGCTAGAAATAGCTTGCAACTGAACTCAAAACTTGAAATAATGAAACTGTGCTCAGAGAAAATAGGTGAAGTTTTTTAATGCCCTCGTAAGACAGGACTTCACCGT
>MFDF01000021.1 GCA_001776785.1 Candidatus Daviesbacteria bacterium RIFCSPHIGHO2_12_FULL_37_16 | reverse complement strand
GATGAGAGTAGGGATTTTATTACCAGAAGCCTTTATGTTGAGGATGCTGTTTCATTAATAGTTAAATCAGTTTTATCCGGGTCTACTTCCAATAAAATTTATGATGGAGCACTTTTGTACCCTGTTAAGGTTTCAGAAATTAAGCAGATTTTACTTGATCCACTGTGGTATGAGTCTAGGGATTTTAAAGCGACTGAGCTTCCTCCCTGGCCCTCACCAAACTTATCAAAAACAATGAGGGAGCTTCACTGGAAACCAAGACATGGTTTAATAAGTGGTTTAAAAAAAACTATTGCATATTTTAAGGAGAATGAGGTTGAGGTGCCAAAAAAGGAAGTAGAGGACTACAAGGATTTAGGAAAGAGGTGGTCTTTTAAGAATATAGGGGATAGGGAACAGGGAATAGTGAATAGTGAAAAAGCAAAGGAGGAGGAAAGTGATAAGTCAGAAAATGCGGATAAGCGAGGGAGAAAAAGTGAAAGATTTAAGTTTTTGGTAGTTACATTATTTATTGTCTTTGCACTTTTGTATCCTTTAATAAATTTAGTAGTTGGGGGACTGACTATCAGGTACAGAATTAATAATTCTGTAAAATATTTAGAAAGTGGGGAGTTTGAAAAGTCTTTGCAGGAGGTAAAACTTGCAAAGAATAGTCTGCAGTCAACTGCTGATTTGGTGGATTCATTAAAGGTATTTAAAAGGTTGGGTGTAGCGAGCAATCAGTTAACTGATGTTGAACAGATGCTTGATTTGACTGAGGAGGGCATTTCAGGGGTAGAGTATGCAGTTTCAGGAAGTCAGGCACTTTTTGTAACCACTAAAGTAATTTCAGGTGAGCAAAACTTAGACCCAAAACCTTTATATGAAAAAGCCCAGGTTGAGTTATCTGCTGCTACTAATAAGTTATCTAAAGTTTCTTCCAGTTTTTCTAATGAGGAGTTTGTAAATAAGTATCCTGAAGTTTTGCAAACAAGAATTTTAGATTTAGGGAATAAGCTTAACTACTACAGGCAATTGGTGGAACAAGCTAGAGTTGCATCAAACCTTTTACCAGAGTTAACTGCAGTTGGTTCTAAAAAAACTTATTTAATTTTGCTTCAGAATAATTTGGAACTTAGGCCAACAGGAGGGTTTATTGGTTCTTATGGAAAGATATCTTTTGAAAATGGGAAGATAACTAATATTTTAGTTGATGATATCTATAATCTGGATGGGGGACTACAAGATGTAATTGAGCCACCTGCAGAGTTTAAAAGTGATTTAGGAGTTAACAGGTGGTATCTGCGGGATTCAAACTTTGACCCTGATTTTCCAACTTCTGCAAGGCAGGCTGAATTTTTTTACAGGAAAGAAGCAGGGGAGACTGTACAGGGAGTTATTGCTATGGATTTATCTGCCTCATCTAAACTTTTGTCTGCAGTTAAGGGGCTTAATTTATCAGAATATGGTGATTTTGTAGATAGCGGGAATCTATTTGAAAAAGTTATTTCACATGCTGAGGTTAGTTTTTTCCCAGGGTCGCAAGCCAAAAAAAATTATTTAGTTTCTTTGCAGTCCCAGCTATTTAACAAAGTTTTTTATCTTTCGAACCAGAATTGGCCTGCAATAATACAAGCTATATCTGAGTCTTTAAACCAAAAACATATGTTGGTGTATCTGGATGACCCAACACTTTTTTCTTATTTAACCTCTACTAATTGGGCAGGAGTATTTCCAAGAGGAGCAGTTTCTGATATTGGGCAGACAAATGATTTTTTGGGAGTTGTTGAGTCAAATATGGGGGCTAATAAATCTAATTTTTTTCTGCAAAGAAAATATAACTTGGAGACTACATTTGGAAAAGAGGGACAGGTGCAACATAAGCTAACTATTAATTATAAAAACAATAGTCCTTCTGAAGTTTTCCCTGCAGGGAAATACAAAAATAGGCTTAGGGTTTATTTACCCCAGGGGGCTAAATTAACAAAAGCTTTATTTGGCGAGATAGACTACACTAAAAGATTTTCAAGTTTTACAGATTATGGAAGGTCAGGTGTTTCTGCGCTTTTAGAGGTTGCCCCTAAAGAGCAAAAAAGTTTATTTTTATTTTATGAATTGCCTAAGGGATTATCTTTTAAAGAAGGGGAAAATAGTTATAGACTGGAGATTTTTAAGCAGCCCGGAACAGAGGCAGATCCTTTGGAGTGGAATTTAACCTATCCTATTAATTTTGATGTTAAAAGTGGGTTTAGTGTAAGTAATTCTGGTGCACAGGAGCTAAAAGTAAATTCTGATTTAGGAAAAGATTTGATTTATCTTATTAATATCCAACAGAAATAATTTTTAATTCTAAAGTTCAAATTTTTAGTAAATTTTAAATTTATATATTTAATTTTCATTTCAAATTTCTAATTGTGAATTTTAAATTAATATTGAGATATCCACAGGACTCCAAGAATTGGGTTTTAACAAATTATGTCACAATCTGAGGCTGTTTGACCAAACCCATTTGGGGTTTTTGAGGACTCTATTCCACGTAGGTTTTTTGGGCTTTTTGGTCATTACTAAAATTGTTATTTAGAGTGATAGCCAAAAAGCCCAGTTGAGCTAAGTCTATTATCAGCAAAAAGCAGAACATCATGGATTCATCCGTGGATGAATGCTTTTACCGCGAAGCGGTCAGCGAACAGCTTTTTGCTGTGAAGCTGTACTGAGAAGATACCACGGCTTTAGCCGTGGAACTTCATAGAAAAAATAAAAAAGCTCAAAGCGATGTTGTTTTTGAGATCAATTCTATGTATAATGGCCTGCATGGATCGTATTGCATTAAAAGCACAGGAGCGGGAAGTTCTTGGAAAAAAAGTTAAATTATTAAGAAGGGATGGAATAGTCCCCGGACATGTCTATGGGAATAAGCTTGAAACAGAGCATGTTTCTGTTAAAGGGGTTGATTTTTTAAAGGTTTTAAAAGAAGCAGGGGAGACAGGTTTAGTTGATTTAAGAATTGGAGAGGAGAAGGTTAGACCTGTCTTAATAAGAGGGGTACAACTTGACCCAAGAACAGGGGATTTATTTCATATAGATTTTTACCAGGTTAATTTAAAGGAGAAAGTTACTGTTCCTGTACCAATTGTTTTAATTGGTGATGAGCCAGAGTCTGTGAAGATGGGAGATACAGTTGTACTGCAAACTTTAAATGAGGTTCAGGTAGAGGCATTGCCAACAGACTTAGTTGAAAATTTTGAAGTTAATATAGAAGTTCTAAAAAATATTGGAGATACAATTTTAGTTTCCCAGTTAAATTATGACAGAGAGAAGTTAAATGTTTTAGCAGAATCTGAAGAGGTGGTTGTAAAACTTGATACAGCTGTGACTGAGGAGATGAAGGCTTTGCTTGAGGAGCAGGAAGCTGAAGCAGAGGCTGCATTAGAGGCTGAGGGAGAAGTTGGTGAGACTCCAGTAGTTGAGGGTGAAGAGGGAGCTGAAGGAGTAGAAGGGCAAGTTCCTGCTGAAGGTGGAGAGGGAGAGGTAGCTGTAAGTGGTGAGGGTGAAGAGAAATCTCAAGAGTAATATTCCCGCAAATTCATTGCAAATTATCCGCAGAAATTTTTAAAAAGAGTTTATTTTGAGGTAGGCCAAGAGGTAATCATGATGGATTTGCCTTCATGAGGAAGGCGTTGCCAGAGTTCCTCTGTGATAAAGGGCATGAAGGGGTGGAGGAGTTCCAGAGAGGTTTTGAAAACATACTCTAAAGTGGGTTGGGCTTCTGATCTTCTTTCCTTAGTAGACTCGATATATTTATCAGCAAACTCATGCCAGATAAATTCATAAAGGGTGTCAGTTGCATCATGGAATCTATACTGATCCAGTGCAGCTGTAACTTTATTTATTGTTTCATCAAGCTTTTTTAAAATAGCTTTGTCATCTTCATGATTTGAGATTTCTGTTGTGGAATCTTCTGGTTTAAACTCTATTAAAAATCTTCCAATATTCCAGAGTTTATTGGTAAAATTTCTCATGGTCTGAAGTTTAGGGTGGGAGAGGGCCTGGTCATGACCAAAAGCATTTCCATAAACAAGGGCCATTCTTAGTGCGTCTGCACCATATTGGTTTGCAAGGTCCATGGGGTTTACAACATTGCCTTTTGATTTACTCATCTTTTTTCCTAATGGATCTAAAACTGTCCCATGTAAAACGACATCTTTAAAAGGAATACTGCCTGTTTTATAAAGGCCTAACATAACCATTCTGGCAACCCAGAAGAAAAGGATATCTCTGCCTGTTTCCATAACAGCAGTTGGATAAAATTTTTCAAAATCACCTGGTTTTGTGGTCATTAAAGTGGCATAGGGCCACTGGCCTGAGGAGAACCATGTATCAAAAACATCTGGATCTCTTTCTATAGTAGAAGATTTGCAGTTAGGACACTCGTTGGGTTCTTCACCTTTTGTAACTACCCACTCATTGCAGTCTTTGCATTTCCAGGCTGGGATTTGGATACCCCAGACAATTTGTCTAGATATATTCCAGTCTTTAATATTTTTCATCCATTGATAATAAGTGGAGGTGTAATTTTTAGGGAAAATTTTAACTTCACCTTTTTCAACAACCTCCAGAGCATTTTTAGCAAGAGAGTCAATTTTAATAAACCACTGTTCCATAGGGAGAGGTTCAATCTCTGTGCCACATTTATAACAGACTGCTACCCTATTTTGATAATTTTCATCTACTTTTTCTATTAATCCTTTTTTTTGCATTTCTTCTGCAATAGCAGCCCTTGCTTCTTTTACCTTCATCCCTGCAAACTTGCCAGCTTTTTCATTCAGTTTGCCATCAAAGTTTATGACTTGTTTAACTTCTAAGTTGTGTCTTTGGCCAATTTCAAAATCTGTTGCTGAGTGGGCTGGGGTGACTTTAACAACTCCTGTTCCAAAATCTTTATCTACTGCTTCATCTGAGATGACTTTAATTTTGGCAGGGCCTAAAACTGTCTCTATATCTATTTCTTTTCCAATATACTCTTTGTATCTTTCGTCATTTGGGTGGATAGCAACTGCTGTATCTCCAAATTTAGTCTCTAACCTAACAGTAGCTAAAGTCAGGGGGCCATATTTTATGTAATAAAGTGGAGATTTTCTGTCTTCATAAACTACTTCTAAATCTGAAAAGGAGGTACCATGTTTGGTGCAATAATTTACAATTCTGTTTGCTCTATAAATTAATCCACCATCAGACATTTTCTTAAAAGTTTGATAGACAATATTAATAATATCTTCATCCAGGGTGAATTTTTCTCTTGACCAATCCATAGAAAAACCAAGCCTTCTTAGCTGGTTTTCCATTTTGGATTTATTATTTTGTACAAATTCAAAGATCATCTTATAAAGGGTTTCCCTGTCAAAATCAAACCTGGATTTTCCTTCATTTTGGAGGTTTCTTTCAAATACTACTTGAGTTTCAAAACCTGCATGGTCAGAACCTGGAAGCCAGAGGGCTGCATCCCCTTTCATCCTGCGATACCTTATTAGAATATCTTCCACGCTCATCATGGCATGGCCTAAATGAAGGTCTGCGTTGGCATTGGGGGGAGGGAGGATTATGGTGTAGGGATTACCATCTGGGTTTATTTCTGGAGCGAAGAGATTATTTTCCTCCCAAAATTTATACCATTTTTCTTCAACCCTTGTTTGATCATAAGTTTTGTCCATATAGGTATTTTCCCACAAAAAAAGAATTCATCCAAGAACCTGAATGAATGAGGGGAGTATAGAGGGAGAAGAGGGAAAAAATCAAGTATATTTAAAATTACTCTGTATTTTTATCTTTTTCTAATTTGTCAAAAACTCCTCTTAAAGTATCCTCTGGCTGGTATAAATCTATTAGGGGTATTCCAATACACCTAATAGTAATTTCAGCTCCTAAGTCATTTATTTCAAAAAATCTTTTTAAATTGTCAGTATTTGGGACACCAAAGATCCTAAGGTCAGTTCTCATAAGCCAGGATAATTTTGCAGCCTCTGGGGATGTTTGCGAGAGTTTAGATTCTGCTAATATGATAGTTCCTTCTCTCACTATAGTATCGATTACTTCAGGATGGGCATCTATTTCTGGTTCATTATCCATAAAAAATACGCTCTACCATTATCAATGGTATGAGCGTTTTGTAAGATATCTTACAAAAGTATTATAGCTACTTTTGAATAAAAATCAAGGTTAAATAGATAAGGATAGGTTTGGGTTGGTCTGGAGCTCTGTAGGAGATACTCTTTCTTCAATGAGTCCAGAGTTCTCCCGCTCCGCGATAAAAAAAGCTGCTGAGGCAATCATGGCAGCATTGTCTGTACAAAGTATTGGAGGTGGAATAAAGAGTTCAATACCCAATTTCAAATTTCTATTTTTCGGAGAAAAGAACTTGTTCATTTCTAATTTCAAATTTTCTGTGAGTTTTTGGTTGGCTGCAACACCTCCGCCTAAAATAATGCATTTAACATCATATTTTTTTGCAGCTTTGAGGGTTTTTACTACCAATGGTTCAAGAATTGCTTGTTCAATAGAAGCGCAAAGGTCAGAGAATCGCTCGTCAGATTCAAAAGTACTAGTTGTAGGTTTCTCGGGGTCCTGTCGCGACGCAGCCCCAAAAATGTCCTCGCTCCTAACTTCGTCGCTGCGGGTAGTTTTTGGGGCGCCCCGCTTCGCGCCACCCCTCGAAACAAGGTTACTTACTGCTGTTTTTAGGCCTGAGTAGGAAAAATCAAAGTCATTAGAGTTTATCATGGGGCGGGGGAGGTTAAAGGATTTTGGGTTGCCAGACTTAGCAAGTTTTGAGATTTGGGGGCCTCCTGGGTAAGGAAGCCCTAGAAGCCTTGCGCATTTATCAAAGCATTCGCCTGCTGCATCATCTCTGGTTCCACCTAAGTATTTATATTTATTGTGGTATTCAAATAGGACTAAATCTGTATGTCCTCCTGAGACTAGTAGGCCAATACATGGAAAGGTAGGTTTCTCGGGGTCCTGTCGGCCAACAGCCCCAAAAATGTCCTCGCTTGTAGCAACTTCGCTGCGGGCAGTTTTTGGGGCACCCCGTTTGCCGCCACCCCTTGAAACCGCTGATGTTATCCAATTTGCATAAAAGTGGCCGATTAAATGGTTAACTGGGATTAAAGGTTTTTTCCAAGTTAAAGATAAAACTTTGGCTGTTTCTACTCCAACTAAAAGTGAGCCAATTAGGCCTGGGCCTTGGGTGACAGCTATAGCGTCGACAGGAGGTGGGAGGTGAGAGGTGGGAGGTGGGAAAGCTTCTGCGAGAGCCTCCTTTATTACAGGGATGATGGATTTTAGCTGTTCCCTGGCTGCCTGTTCAGGGATAATGCCTCCAAACTTTTGCTGAAGCTTTGCAGAAGAAGCAATTACATTTGAGAGGATTTCAATCCTATTCCCATCTTTTTTTAAAACAGCTGCAGCTGTTTCATCACAACTTGTTTCAATTCCTAAAATTATCATGTGAGAAGTTTAGCAAAATTTAGAGGTTTTTGGTAAGGGCAGGGAGTGTTTTCCAGGGGTTATATTTTAACAATATCTTTTGCCAGAATAGGTAGAGGGGGTTAAAAAAGTTATCAAATTCTGATTCTTCAGTTAACAGATCAAGCATGGCAGCTGCAGACCAGGCCTGGACTTTACAGCTTGTTTGGCCTGAGGGGCTTTTGAAT
The DNA here is from genome assembly GCA_001776785.1 of Candidatus Daviesbacteria bacterium RIFCSPHIGHO2_12_FULL_37_16. Classification (GTDB taxonomy): domain Bacteria; phylum Patescibacteriota; class Microgenomatia; order Daviesbacterales; family UBA10151; genus GWB1-36-5. The sequence continues at coordinate 9,603 of MFDF01000021.1, read as the reverse complement.
TCCTGGTAGTTTCCAAGTTCATTTTTAATATAGAGCTCAATTGGAGTTTTAAAATACAGAAGCGGTTTAATAGTTGCCTCCTTTAATTTATTAGCCTCCAGTTTAAATCCCCAGTTTTCTAAACCTTCGTGGACCATGCCATTTAAGATTGGCCAAAAAGAGCCATTGTGGTAAGAGTTTTGGGATGGGTTAAAAGTAGGAGATTTAGTAGACATTGTCCTGATGCCTGCGTCTTTGTCAAAAAGATCTTCCTTAAAAGCCCTTTTAACAAAATCTGGGATATATTCATCATCAATAATGCATGCTGTGTGTTTAGTAGAGGTGAAACTTGCCCAAAGCAGCAGAAGCGGATTGCCGGTTATAGTTTTAATCTTATTTTTGTTTCCATCTAAGGCTTGGGCAGCGTAGAAGTGGCCGCTGTCTTTAATAATAAATTTTTTGTTAAAGACTGACTTTAGTTTTTGAGACTGGGCTAAAAGTTTTTGGCCAAATTGAGGGGAATGCTGAAGGTAAAAGTTGCCCCAAAGCTTTAAAGCCAGCCAGGCATATCCCTGGGCTTCAACAGGGGCAATTGGGTATTTGGGGAATTTTCCAAATTTATCCATTAAAGATTCATGAGAGTCTGTCCAGGATTGGACTGGAAGGCCTCCATGAGTGCGTTCTTTTGGAAGTTCGTATTCGATAAGGTCGTCTTTATCCATATCGCCAAAGGTGATGATCCAGTTTAAGCCTGCCTCAACCGCTGGAAGGACGGTTAATAAAAATTCAGAATCCTGGGAGATCTGCCAATATTTGTAGATGGCAATTAAGGTGAGGGGGGTTGAGTCAATTGAGTCATAATTTTTGATAGTATCATCAGGGTAGACATACCAGGGTTTTTTTAGAGAAAGAAGCCTTTCTTTTTCTTTCTCGCTTTTTCTGAATTCATGGATGAATTTACCTGGTTGTTCACCAGACTCCAGGTTAAATTCCCTTCCCTGGAGTTTAACCAAAGTTAAGAGAGCTTTTCTGGAGATTTCCAAAAGCTCTAGGGAGGGTTTGTGGGTGTGGACTTTTAAGATTTTTAGAATAGTTAGGGCAGAGTCGCGGCCAAAGATGCAGCCAAAGACTTCATCTTTGCCTGAGGCGTTAAAGCCTTGGGAAGTTGCAAGTTCCAGTAAACTTTTGTAGGCAAGTTTTCTAAGGGCAGCATTATTCATGAGTAGGACAGTAAGTATCTTCATTTAGAGTAGCGAAGATAACAAAGATAAGTCAAGCTTTCAAGGGGGCAGATTAGCGAATGAGTGGAATTTGAGCTAAAGTGTTGTGGGAATGGAAGCCATGGTTGGGGATAGATTCAAACAGCTTGACTGAGTTTACTGTTAAAGGAGCGATGGTAATTTCTTTAAATATTTTTTGGAGGGCTTCTTCCCTTTGCTTGTCCAGATTTAAGTTATTAACTTTAGCTAAAGCTATGTGGGGGACATACCTTCTTTGGTCAACACCTAAGTTTTGATCCTCAAGCCCGTCTTTTATTTTGTGGCGAAGTAAGTAGAGTTTATCTGTATCACCTTTGACTCCAGCCCATAAAATTTTAGCGGTGTGGAGGTGGGGGAAACCATCTATAAAAGAGGGGGTAACAGAAAAGGGCGGGATATCTTTTGCAGCTTCTGTTATAGCAACAACTAGCCTGTCTTTTAGCTCATTTGGCTGTTCACCAATAAAAGCTATGGTTAGGTGGAGTTTTTCCGGGTCTGTCAATTTGGCCTGGGGAATTAGTTCTTTTAACTTTTGCTGAACTTCCTGAAGTTCAAGCCTGGATTCTTCCGGAAGGTCAAGAGCGATAAAAAATCTCATAATATGATAATTTTATATGTGGATTTTTCTTTGTTGCTACAAAGTGTAAAAAACGCATTTGACAAGATTATATAATTTTTGTAAGCTAAATATACAACTAAATATTAAATCAAGAGTGGTAGATAGATCCCACTACGTTAAAACTTCGTGGGACGCAGGAATTGGCCTGCTAAGCTACCCAGCAACCGATTAAAGACACGGTGCTAAACCCAAACCCGTAAGGGGAGGATTAGGTCTGATATTACTTCGGACAAACATTTTTTTTGTGCCTCTCCAGAAAAGAGAGGTTTTTTTATGATTGAAAGAAATTTAGAGATAAATATAAAACAAGTTCCAAGTTTTGAAAGCGTTGGTGATTTGAGGCGCGGATTGGAGAGAAAAAGGCTTAATTTGGGAGGAGATTTATACCCAAGGGATGGGTCAAGTACTGTTTCATCAGTTGAAGAGAGGATTGGAGGGTTGATTGGTGTGCCTGCTGAGCGGATAGTGAGTTATAACTCAGGGATGGGAGCAATTGTAGATTTAATCTCCCAGATAAAACCTAGCCGGGCGGTATTTGCAGAGGGGTTATATTCACAGTCAGGCTGGCTTTTTAAAAATGAGCTGCCTGATAGCGGGGTTAGAACCACCCCTGCGGCATCTGGTGAGGTTTCAAGGATAACTGAAGCTGTAGTTAGATCAGGGGCAGACACAATATTTCTGGAAACTGTAGCTAATGAGGCTGATATGGAGATGGTGGATATTGAAGAGTTATTAAAAGATCCAGTTTTAGAAGAGCTTAAGCCAAATGTAATTTTAGATAATACATTGCCAACATCTTTGAGATATAGAGTATATGATCTTTTGCAAAGATATCAAGGTAAAGGAATAGTGGTTGAGAGTTTAACTAAAAATTATGGATTGAATGAAGTTTTGGGAGGGTTTTTATATAGTCCAAATGATGAAGTTATTGGGCAGTTAAGGGATAGAAGGAAAAGGAGGGGGAGCGGGCTGTCTGAATATAGTGCCCAAGTTTTGGAAGCTGATTTAGATGATGGGCAGAATTATTTGAAGAGGGCAGAGTTAACAGCCAGAAATACTTTTAAAATAGCACAGGCTTGGGAGAATGCTAAAAACCCATTAGTTAGAGTGCATTATCCAAATTTAGATTCTCACCCACAAAGTAAACTTGCCAACAGACTTTTTCCAGATGGGGTGGCTCCTGTATTTTTTGCAGATTTATCCATAGACCAGTGGTCATTAACCCAGGCTTTATGGGAAAATCCCAATATAAGAGAGTTTGGTAGGCTTGGTCAAAGCTTTGGATTTGACTCCATGAGAATTTTGCCTGAGGAGAGTGCACCAATAATTAGAATTTCCGGGGGAATGGAAGATGAAATGGTTATTTTCAAATTAAGAGAAGAGTTTTTTAAAATAATAACAGGCGTAACTAAAAGTAGTATTCCAACAGGACAGAGAGTTTCGGGCATGGATGTAAGAATACAGGCTGGTGATAACTGCTGCGGGCAGGCTGTATTGGAGATGTTAGGTTATGATATTTCTAAAATTGACCCTTGGAGGGGACTTACAAATTTTGATATAGCTGAGGTTATTGGATCTAGGAAGTTTTTGTTTGACCTTCCAGAAAATGAGGGAGCATATATTGTAAATGGAACTAAAATTGAGACAGGAAATCCTCACTGGTTTTTAGTTGCAGAAGGAAATGTTTTTGATCCTGAGGTTGGTGTAAGAGATAGGAATGGTTTTATAGAAGATAAGTTTTCTGAGATTAATGGAGTAATACCTGTTTCTTACTGCGCAGTACCCACTAGGTAGACTGCCTGCCAGGGGCGGTAGTTTGATTTAAAGGTGTCTGAGATTATTACTTCCCCATTTCTTGTAACAGTCCTACTAAAGCTAACATTGGCTCCCCAGGCTGAAAAATCTACCTGTTTGGTGGTGCCTCTGGGGAGGGAGGGATCATCCTGGTAGAGAGGGTCTGGGGGTGGGGTTTGGTTTAAGACAATAGGTTTTGTCATTTCAACAAACCTTCCGTCAGAGGTTCCATAAAGGTCTATGTAAAGGGTTGTGCCTCTGGTATAGGCCTGAAGCAGTATGTGGGCGGGAGTATCATTTTTAAACTGGAAATCTACTGAAGGGGTAAAAATTGTTGCATCAAGCCCTGGAGGGAAGCCTTGTTCATAGTAACCTACTCTGTAGGCATGGGCTGTCCTTTTAACAATAGGTAAGCCTGCATTTAGGGCAGCCCTAAAGACAGTAGTTGAGTCTTGGCAGACTCCCCCGCCGTCGTCTAAAACAGTCCGGCCAGATTTTATAACATAGGCCTGTTTGTAGCCATTGTCTGCAGAGACATCACCAATTGTTGAGTTAAAAGAGAAGATTTCACCTGGCGGGATTAGGGCCCCATTTATTCTTTGGGCAGTTAGTTCAATATTATAGATTCTGTTGGGGATAGAACCTGCGAAATTTGAGACTCCTCTGCCTATTAATTCATTGATGCCTAAATCATTTGTAAGTTTATTTTTGGGTTTGACTACTGTGACTGGAAGCTCAATTGTTTTTTGGTTTTGGTTTAACATGGCCTGAGATAAGAGAGTATATGTTTTTTCCAGATCTAGCTTTTGACCTTCTATGGGTGGCTGAAACTGGGTGATCTTTGGCCTCTGAGGATCAGACTCCGGATCAACGCTTAAGAGAGGTTCCTGGACTGGCCTGTCAATCTGGGAGGCAATTTTTTTAAGATATAAGTTGACTTTGTCCTGATTTAGGGTGAGCTTGGTGTCCATTAGCTCCTGGTTGCCTACTTTTATAGACCTTAGATTAAATTTTAGAGTTTGGGTTTGGGCAATTGAAGACTTAGTATTTTCAAGATCGATTAAAGTTAGAAGCTGGTTTAGGTCAAGGGTAAAGGTAGTATCTTTAAAGACAAGTTTTAGGGGGGATAGGTTTATAGAATCAAGCCTTTTTTTAATTTGCAGTCCTTCTTCATAAGAGAGTCGGGGTTTTGAGCTTTTAATGGGAAGGGTGGTGGGGGGAGGAGTATTTTTTGAGAGATAAGTATTGAGAGCCTCTTTTAATTTTTCTTCATCTAAGATTAAGCCATCCTGGGAAGGGGTGACTGTGATAGCTCCATCTGTTAGCTTAATAGAGGATTCCAGGGGGGGCTGGTTGACAGAGTTTTGGATAGATTTAATTTGGGTATCATAATTTTGATTAAATGAAAGGTTAGGGTTTAGGGTAATTTTTTTATAATAAAATTTTGAGTGGCCGTACTGAAAAGCCTCTTCAACTAAAGAGAGAGAGTTAAAATCAATTGAGTTTTTGAGATTAATTTCAAAAGTTTGGGCGGCAGAATCAGTTGAAGTTTTATAAGAAAATTTGAGAGGAATAGAAGTTTTTTGCCTAAAGTTTTCATCCAGAAGTGACTTAGCCTGCTGGGGAGTTAAAAAAGAGAGGTTTTGTTCTGCTGCAAAAATTTGAGGGTAGATTCTCCGGGAGAGATAAAAGATTAAAAGAGAAAGAACTAAACCAATAGAGACTAAAGAGATTAAGCTTCCTAAAAAAAGCCACTTTAAGTTCAGAAATTTTAAAGGATTTTTACTTTTAGTTTTGGTTTTTGCTTCAGTCTTTTTTACCATTGGCGTTAATTTTAACTTTTTAAGGTATAATTTTAAATAGTAGTCAGTTTCTATGAAATTTGTAATTATTGCTGTTGTTATTATTTCAATTTTGGCAGGGGTTTTATTTTGGTGGAGGTTTGGACCTGGTTTTGGAACTCAAGTTCAAACCCCTAAAGAGGTGGTTTTAAATATTTATGGCCTTTGGGAAGAGGAGAATTTGATAAAGCCTGCAATTTTGGAATATCAGCAAGCTGCCAGCTCTGCTGGTAAAAAGATTACTATTAATTATAAATTTCAGACCTCTCAAAATTACAGGACTAGGGTGCAAACCCAAATTTCAGAAAATAGCGGACCAGATATTTTTATGATCCACAACAGTTGGCTTCCGGTATTTCTAAAATCCAGTATGCTTGCCAGTGCGCCCCAAACTATTTTTCCAATTGATGAGTTTAACCAAACCTTTTATCCGGTTGTATCTGAAAACTTTACTAAAGATGGGAAGCTTTATGGTGTAGCTAGGGGGATTGATGGTTTAGTACTTTATTACAACGAGGAAATTTTGAAAAATGCTAATATAACTGCTCCGGTAAGCTGGGATGAGTTTTTGAATAGTGCTATTAAAGCAACAGTGGTGGATGAGACCGGAAAGATAAAGACTGCAGGTGCAGCAATCGGGACTACAGGAAATGTGGACCACTGGCAGGATATCCTTGGGCTTTTATTTTTCCAGCAGCCTGATGCATCTTTGGAGACTCCAAATACCCAATCTGGGGCAGATGTTTTAAAATTTTATACTGATTTTTTAGTTGATCCCAAAAAGAGGGTTTGGGATCCAACCTGGGAATCATCAACCCAGGCTTTTGGAAGTGGAAAGGTGGCATTTTATTTTGGACCTTCATGGAGGGCGCATGAGCTTAGACAGTTAAACCCAAGCTTGAAGTTTGGGATGGTTCCCCCACCCCAGCTGCCTGGAAAGAGAGTCGGGTATGCAAGCTACTGGGGGTTTGTGGTGTCTTCTAAATCCCAATTTCAAAATGAGGCCTGGGAGTTTTTGAAGTTTTTAACATCAGCTTCAGCTGAAAAACTTTTATACCAGGAGGCATCAAAGGTGAGGCTGTTTGGAGACCCTTACTCCAGGCTGGATCTGGCCTCTGAGCTTTTAAATGATCCAATGGCTGGGAGTGTTGTTTCACAGGGGCCTTACTTTAAGTCCTGGTATTTAGTGTCTGATACCAGAGACCAGGGATTAAATGATGCAATTTCTAAATATTATTTGGATGCTATAAATGATGTAGTTAATAAGGGGGGAGATCCTAAAAATGCTTTAGAGGTGACAGCTAAGGGTGTGAAGCAGGTACTTGATGATTTTGTAAACCCTGTTCAGGCGCCTGCTGCTCAGTAGGGGGATGATCTACTGCATTTAACATAGGCTGTTTACAATCAACTACAGCATCTGAAACCCATCCATGGCTTACTAAGAATTGTCCAAATTCAAGGTGATTTAAGTCCAGACATTGCTCACTGTATATTAGTCCGATGACGTTTCTTTTGAATCTTCTTAATGATCTTATTTCTATATTTGAAAATCCCCTTTTTTTTAATGCTTTGGGGCCTAGTTCTATAGCCATATTGCAATAAGTATCATAAAATAGGTATAAGTGCAAGTAAGAGATGAAAACCTGATAGGTTTTAGAGAAAAATGAAAAAAATATTAATAGGTTCTGACGAGAAGACTTATTTAACAGATGAGGTAGTTAAATATTTAAAATCCAAGGGACATGTGTTGGAATTAGCAGGACATTTAAAAAATGAAAATAAGAAGTGGAAATGGGTAGAGATTGGGAAAGATGTGGGAGAGAAAATAGCTAAGGGAGAAGCAGAAGTGGGGATACTTTTTTGCTGGAGTGGGACTGGGGTTTGTATTGCTGCAAACAGGGTTAAGAGAGTGCGGGCAGCACTTTGCTGGGATAGTGAAACTGCCAGGCTTGCAAGAAAGTGGGATAATGCCAATATATTGTGTATAAGTTTAAGGTTTACATCTGAAAGTTTGGCAAAAGAGATAATAGATGCATTTTTAGAAAGTAAATTTGACGAGGAGGATTTAAATCAGGTGGAGAAAATAGATGACTAAAAAGACTGTCCAGTCAGATTACTTTGATGATTGTTACCTATGCAAGGTGATGGAGAAGGCACAGAAAGAAGGGAAAGTATTAACTGTAAGCGAGATGAAGGAAGCTTTCAAAAAGGCAAATGAACATAACCCTTTTCCAGCTGAAGAAGAAGATTAAAATTACAATAAGCCGCGGCCGCGATCAGTTGTACCTTAAGCTAACAACTCGAGTATGTTAGAATACAAGGATGAGAACACAGGTTTTAAACTACAGAATAATAATTGAACCTGAAAAACAGGGCAAAAAAGTGGTTTACAATGCTTATTGCCCAACTTTGGGTGTGGCTGATTATGGGGATAGTATTGATGAGGTTTTAAAAAGCATTAAAGATGGAATTAAACTTGCGATAGAGTATTTAGCAGATGAGGGTAAGGAGATTCCAATAGACAATATTAAAGACCAGACTGTAACTACAGCTGAAGTTGAGCTACCTGCAAATGCCAAAACCTCTTTTGCATGAGTAAAACCCCAACAAATATAAGACCCAAAAATTTAATCAGTTTTTTAGAAGGTTTAGGATTTGTAACTGGTAAAGGTAGAGGAAGCCACATAAGGCTTATTAATCCTGATGGTAGATGGACCCAAGTAGCAGTCCACCCAAAACCAATTCCAGTAGGTACTTTAAAAAAAATAATTTCCCAGGCAGATTTGACTGAAGAGGATTTAAAGGGACTAAAATGAAAAATGCATTATTGGTTCAAATAAAGACTGAAGATGGGTTAACTTTGCCTGGATACCTTTATGAATCTGTTGGATCTAAAAGGGCCGCGATATATTTACATGGAAACGGAAGCTCATCTGTCTTTTATAAAGATGACTTAAAAGAAGAGCAATCAAAAGCGCTAAACAGTAAAGGTATCTCTTATCTTCTTTTCAATAATCGTGGTGCTCACTATATTAAAAAACTAGATGTTGAAGATAAAAATGGAAATGTAGAGAGGAAACGCTTCGGTATGGCTTACGAGAAGATTAAAGATTGTATTAAAGATATTGATGGTGCAATTACATTTTTAGAAAGCTTAGGTTATAGCGAATTTTACTTAATTGGAGAATCCACAGGCGCGAATAAAATCTGTGTTTATCACAATTATAAGCCTAAAAATAAAATTTCTAAGTACATTTTGTTAAGTGGTGGTGATGATACTGGGATTTACTATGATGAACTAGGTAAAAAGAGGTTTTATAAACTACTGGAAGAAGCAAAAAATAAGATTAAAAAAGGAAAAGGTGAGGAGATTATCTGTGAACTGTTGCCTGAGGAGATCTTTTCCTATACTGGGTTTTATGATATTGCCAATCCTGATGGAGACTATAATTGCTTTCCATTTTTAGAATTTATGAAAGAACTAAAGCTTTCAGACAAAGAACTTTTTAGATATTTTAAGTTAATTAATAAACCAACCCTGGTTGTTTATGGAGAGAATGATGAATATGCATGGGGTGATGCCCCTAAAATGGTTAACTTTTTAAAAGATCAGAAACCAGAATTTGAATATGTAGTGATTAAAGAGGGAGACCATTCTTTTAGTAGGCATCAAACTGAGTTGTCTAAAATAATGTCTGATTGGTTGTAAACATGAGTTAAGAGAGTTTTTAGAGAAGTTTGATAAGGGACAATGAATCGCGGCCGCGATCAGTTGTAACTGTGGTATTAGAAAGAAAATGGAGTAAAATGTTAAATATATGATTACTAATAAATCTACCTGCGGTTTATGTAAACCACATAAAAAATGGAAAAGAAATCAGACAAAACTTAAAAGCATTCTTTCAAAATCTTTGTATGAAGATGGTCTAACCAGGAATTTAATTAAAAGTTATAATAAAAAGTTTAAATTTAATTAGCCTTCTTTGATTTAAAGCGTCTGGCGCCGAGCACAGTAAGCCCTACAAGTTTTTTGTTTTTAAACCTTCTAATTATTCCATCCAAGCGGAGGATTAATATTTGACAAGAAATAAGAAGATTTGTTAAAATTTAT
>MFDF01000020.1 GCA_001776785.1 Candidatus Daviesbacteria bacterium RIFCSPHIGHO2_12_FULL_37_16 | reverse complement strand
CTTTTTTCCAGTGAGGGCCATCATAACTGTTGGCCTGGGTTGTGGTTAAGTGAGCCCTGCTTGCAAGTCTTAAAGACCTTTGAAGTTCATACATTAGCCAATCAAAATCCTGTCCAAATTTATTCAATTCAAAACTGCCCTGGTCTGTTTGGGGTGAGGGAATTGGATTTCCTTTAGCATCTAGTTCAAATACAGGGTTTCCCTGTTCATCTAATAAGGGCTGACCTGTTCTGGGATTAGTTTTCTGAATATAGATAAAGCTTAGAAGTTTTTGAATATCTTCCTGGGGCAGGATTTGGTGCAGTCTTGAATCCTGATCCTTAGCTTCACTAATCATCTCCTGGATAACAGTAAAGGAATTTTTAGAGCGGCTGGTTCTGAGGTCCGTCTCTTCCAGTTTAGTGAGGGCATACTGTATTAATTCACTGTTTTCTGTATAGTCTTTGATGTATTTAAAACCAAGGTGGTCTGCTGAGCCTCTGGCTTCTTTGATAAGCTGAATCTGCCTATCCATAATCCACATCTTTTGTCTGGCTGATTTTTGCTTATCAGAATCAAGAGAATCATAATTAAAGAATTTTTTGTATTTACTATACCTTGGGGATTCTGGATCTGCTTCTGTATTGCGGTAATACGCGCCAACAGCTCCTGTTTCATCTTTCTCCTCTAAAAATTGGATCATTCTCCTTACCCCAGCTGTTCTTAAAATGCTTTGCCAGTGGCGCTGCTGGAAGTTTGTTATAACACCTGATAAAGCTTCTCCACCAATGTACCTTGAAGTAAAGTTTCCTAAATGAAGCTGCAGCCTGGCATGGAGTTTTTCAGCAAGTTCAAGTCGCCATTCATCTTTGGTAGCAAAGACAGAGTCTACGATATGCATAAGCTGCTGAACATTTTGCTGCTGGCCTGCTACATCCTGTTCGTCTTCTTCAACAGCCCTTAACCTACCTTCAATAACTGCGTCTGCCTGATCGAAATCCTTATTAACTAATGCCTCCATTAATTGACTGGAAAGAGCATCCCCATACATACGTGACCTCATTAGCGCTTCTTGTCTTACCTCATCAGAGGGTGGAACTGTAGGTTGGCCTTGTTGGCGTCTTTGCTGATCTGCAACCCTACTCCAGATATCTTCTGGGTTTTCAGGCTCACCCTCTAGGGAAGGAGGCCTGCTTTCAGTGGGGGGACCTTGAGGTGGCTGACCTCCACCCTCAGCTTCTCTTGCAGCTTGTGCCTGCTGTCTAATCCTTTCAGCCTGCGCTTCCAAGTAATCTGCTGCTTGTTCTGGGGTCATCCCTTCAAAGGGATTACGCGGAATATTTGGAGTCTCTGGACCTGGAGTTGGCCTGGGTCCTTCATTATTATCAGCTGGCGGAGGGATTGGACCTCCTGGTTCACCTTCTCCGGGCATAATAAATCTTTCTCTAGTCATAATGGTAAGCTTTACTCACAGCTTTTGCAAATATTGCATGGGCCTATTTCTATATTTTTTTGGTTGCACTTCTCACAGTCCCCTTTGTGGTATTCAACTTTTTCTTCTGATGAGGCATAAGAAGAGGATAATCCCCTAACAGAGTTTGAGCGCAATAAAAGGTTAGTGCAGGCTGCCATAATTCTTACTCCATATTCATCCCTTATAATCCTTGAGGATGGGCTATCATCAACTACTTCCAGAAGAATTTGGGCATGAGTCCTAGTTAACTCATTAGGGTCAGTTATGGTCTCTATTGCTCTTAAGTATTTAATAGCTTTATAGTCTGCCCTTTTCTTGACAGCATCCATATCTACATCAGGTGAAAGAATAGGAGTGTTTGTTAACTCACAGATGGTTCTATTAATCATTGAGTCTGAATAGGGGGTTTTTGAGGAACCAATTGATGAAAGCAGTCCATCTAAATCATTTTCGGCAATATCTAAGTTGGGATCAAATGTTTTCATTAGTTCAACAGACTTTTTAGTATCTAGTTTAGAAGATTTGTGCTGGCTTAGATAAATTACTCCATTTGTTCCAACTTCAGCTTTATTGGTAAAGGTGTCTGTATAATTGCATTCAGCTTCAGGCTCATGAGCTTTGTCCTGTTTTGGGCTGATCCAGAAAAAAGTATCACCAACTTCTGAGTTTAAAATCCTATTTTTAGCATTTGAGATTTGAGCATAGACAAATCCCCTTCTCTCAGCGGGGTCAATTCCTTCTAAAATGTCTTTGCCAGAATAAAGATCACTTTCATGAACTAGTTTTTTCTCACCATTTATAACTTTTGCAAAATATCTGGTTTTATAGGGTTTTTGAGTATCTATTAATTCCCAGGCCTGGGAGTAGAGGTCTTCAGAAAGGACTGGGAGAGCTATTTGGTAAGCACGATCAGGACCATAATCACTATTTAGAGATCTATACCAGGATTGGGATTTTCCGGCATCAAACATTGGACTGACTGCAAAATTTTTAGTTTCAACTTTTGACATAAAGTTTTTCCTTAGCTCGAGGAAGAAGAAAGGATCCAAGCAGCCCGACTATAACGGTTGCGGCACAGTGGTAGATTTACACTACCTTCCCTTGGTTTTAAACTGGTCTGATCCAGTTTATCCCTTAAAACTTTTCGGACTATTAACATAACTTGTCAAAAGTATTTAGTCAAGACTGCAAAAATACCTATATAAGTTACTATTAGCCTATCTTTGATCTATTTTGAGCTCCTTGATAGCAGATTTTTCACGCAGTAGCATGGAAGATACTCTTAAGGAGGGTTTAAGACTTGGAAGGCGCTTTTCAAACACATCCAGTACCTCAAAATGTAACCAATTTTGAATTTCATTTAATTGGGGATATGACCCTAAAACAGTTTGGCTATTTGGCAGCTGGTTTGGGTTTTGCTTATTTAGTTTTTGTTTTGCTGGCTGGAACATTTCCTTTTATAGCCTGGCCAGTAATACTGCTTTCCTCTTTGACTGGGATTGCATTTGCCTTTTTGCCAATTCAGGAGCGGCCGCTGGACCATTGGGTAGCTGCATTTTTTAGTGCAATATTTAAACCCACAAAGATGGAATATAAGTCCGCGGTTTTAACCAAAGAGGATCCATTATTTAAAAACAGGCTCAATATTTATTTAAAATCATTTAAGAGCGTGAGTTCTTACGCGTTTGGGAACAGCGGGTTTATAAATCCAATTTTAAATGAGAAGATTGCAGTAAGCATGCCTGCTTCAACTTCTACTCAGGACGGGGCAACTACCCCTTTACCTCTGCCAAGCCTTCGTTCCGTATCGTCTGAGTCAATTGGAGTTAATGATACACCTCTTCCTCCTGTGTCTGAGGGGAATGCACTCAAAAAAACTGTGGAGCTAGCAAGAGACGCACAAGACACTCAATCTAAGATTAAAGAAATAGAAGTATCTTTAGAGGAGATTAAAAAGAAAGCTGCCAGCGCTGGTGAGGATCCAAGAGAATATATTGAAAAGTTTGAAGGCTTATTAAATGAGCTTCAAAAATTGAATATTGAAGCAGGGAGTTTGGCCAAACAGATGGCCCAGATTACCCAAACAGCTACCCGCCCTGCTTCTGCACCTGCAGTTAAGGCAAGAAATATTCCAACTTTAACGCTTACTACTTTTGATAATGTGATCAATGGAATTGTGACTGACTGGGAGGGTAACTATTTAGAGAATGCAATTATTGTGGCCCATGACAAGCAGGGTTTGCCTGTGAGAGCCCTTAAGTCTAATAAATTGGGACAATTTATTGCAGCTACACCTTTACCAAATGGGATCTATACCATAGTAGTGGAAAAAGAAGGGATGATGTTTGATGTGGTGGAAGTTGAACTTAAAGGGGATGTTTTAAAACCAGTTATGATATCAGCCAAAAGATCAGTTGCACTAAGTTAATATGACTACACAAGAATTTTTACCAATAGAAGATATTAGGGATGACTTAGTAATCCTGAAAGATGGTAGTGTGGGTATGGTAATCCAAACCTCTGCTGTCAATTTTGACCTTTTGTCGCAAAACGAGCAGCTGGCTATAATTGGCAGCTTTGCCGCACTTTTAAATTCTTTATCATTTTCAATTCAGATCCTGATCCGTTCTAAAAGGCTTGATATATCAAACTACTTAGAGATATTAAAAAAGGCTGAGGGAACACAAAAAAATCCGCTCCTTCAGATGATGATGATTAAATACAGAAACTTTGTCTCATCTATTATCAGGGAAAATGAGGTTTTAGATAAACAGTTTTATGTGGTGATTTCAGTTTCTTCATTAGAACTTGGACTGGTTAAAAAAACCGGACAGAACCTGCAAAAAGCTATTACTATTTTAATCCCAAGGAGAGATCACATCTTAAGACAGCTTGCCAGAATTGGGCTAAAGTCAAATCAGTTAACAACAGAAAAGCTAATCAGCCTTTATTATGATATGTATAATGAATCAGTCAAGATTAATTTTGAGATACTTGAAGGAGAGAAAATCTCAGGTGAACTAAAAAGCGCTACTGCTGCACAAAAACAGACTGAGAAAGAGAAGTTGGAAGTTGGAAGTGAGATTTCTAATATCACACCTCCCACCTCAAATACAATCCAGGCTCCAACCCCTGCCCACAAGACTCCTGCTCAACCTCAAATTTACCAGCAAAGACCTTCCAGGAATGTGCCTTTTGTAGTTGAGGAGCTACCAGATGAGTACACCACTTTTTAGTGAATTACCATTTATAAAAAAGAAGCCTTCTGAAGGTCTGATCGCAGGAACAGGCAAGGATAATGGTGCAGCTTCGGTAACTGATGAGCATAAAAAGGCTGAAATAGTAAAAAAACCAGAGTTTAAGGTAGTGGATATTATTGCTCCTTCTTCTGTAGAGGTAGATTTTTCCAATATTAAGATAAATGACAGATACTATAGATCGTTTTTTGTGTCAGGCTATCCCAGATATGTAGACCCTAACTGGCTGTCTCCCCTGATCTCTTTTGAACATTCTCTGGAGGTTTCAATGTTTATCTATCCTTCCACTTCTAAAAATATCCTGGATGATTTAAAAAGAAAGATTGCTGAGATGGAGGCGACAATCCAGACTGATATGGAGCGGGGACGGGCAATTGACCCTGCTGTCCAGGTGGCTTTAGATGATGCAAAATCTCTACAGGAGCAGCTGGTCAAAGGGGCTGAGAGGTTTTTTAGATTAGGGCTTTATGTAACTGTACCTGCCAAAAACTCAGAGGATTTAGAAAATTATTCCAAACTTGTGGATTCAACTTTGGGTTCTTTGTCTATTACTGCAAGAGAGGCAAGCCTGCAGATGGTGGATGCTTTTAACTCAACCCTGCCTATAGGAGCGGATTTTCTACAGCTAAACCACAACATGGATACCACATCTTTGGCTACAACCTTTCCTTTTACTACTTCTGAACTGACTGCAAATGAAGGGATAATTTATGGAATCAATGAGCATAATGGATCATTAATCATATTTGACAGGTTTACTTTAGAGAATTCTAATATGGTGGTTTTTGCCAAGTCCGGTTCAGGAAAGAGCTATTTTGTGAAACTTGAGGCTTTGAGGTCAATGATGTTTGGGACACAGGTGATTGTAATTGATCCTGAGCAGGAGTATTTAAAGCTCTGTCAGGCTGCCGGGGGGGAATATATTAACTTTTCTTCTGAGAGTCCTGTTAAGATAAACCCATTTGACCTGTCAACTGTGGCAGATGATGAAGAAAATGAGCTGGGAAGAAAAATTTTGTCTTTAACAGGATTTTTAAAACTGGTTTTAGGGACTTTGGATGCTGCCCAATCAGCAATTTTGGATAGGGCTTTAATTACAACTTACAGGTTAAAAGGGATTACCCAGGACCCTAAAACCCAGCATCTGCCTCCCCCTTTGATGGAGGACCTTTATAAAGTTTTAGTGGGGATGGAGGATAAGGAAGCCCAGGACCTGGCATACAGGCTGGAGAGATTTATTAAGGGATCTTTGTCCGGGATCTTTTCTGCTCCTTCTAATATAAATTTAGAAAACCAGTTAACTGTGTTTTCTGTCAGGGATTTAGCTGACCAGCTTAGACCTCTGGCAATGTATCTTATTTTGGACTATATCTGGACTAAGGTGAGAAGGACTTTAGCTAAAAGGCTTTTAGTGGTGGATGAGGCCTGGTATATGATGCAGAATGAAGATTCTGCTGAGTTTTTAACAGGAATTGCCAAAAGAGCCAGAAAATATTATTTAGGAGTGACTACTATAACCCAGGATGTGGAGGATTTTTTAGCTGAGGAGAGAGGAAAAGCCATTATTTCTAATTCTTCAATTCAGGTTTTGCTAAAACAGGCTCCAGCATCTATAGAAAAAGTAGGTCAGGTGTTTAATTTATCAGAGGGGGAGAAGCTTTTACTTTTATCTGCAGGAGTAGGACAGGGGTTATTTTTTGCAGGACCTACCCATGTTGCTATGAGTGTTGTGGCATCTCCTGATGAGCATCTTTTAATTACTACCAATCCTGCTGAGAATATGAAGAGTCAGTAAATAGTTATCGGTACGCTCGCTTCGCTCGCTGGTAGTTCATAGTTGACAGACCCAGTGATACAATGAACCATGAACCCATAACCAATAACAATAATGGCTGCCCCTAGTAAGACTGAACTTAAATATTTTCTCTGGAATTATGCCACAAATGGACAATTTAGGGCCAGGATTTTAAGAGATAAAAAAGATGACAGTCATACTTTTAAGGAATATCTATCTTCTTTAGTTAAAACTTTCCCATATTACCAAGACCAAATTAACTTAATTTCCCAATCAGCAGATTCAGAGCTTTTGTATACAAGAGACCCTTTAATAAGGCTTTGCAATGATATTTTTTCTCACAATGAGAGCCTGGATTTATTAAATGACAGGCCCTTAGAACAGCCAGAAGAGGCTGAAGAAACTAAAGAGTCGGAGGAGTCGAAAGAGACTGAGGAGTCGGAGGCCGAAAAAGAAAAGAGCCAGGAAAAGAGGACTGGAGGGGTTGAGAAAAGGGTATCAGAGAAAAAACCTGAAATAGTAAAAAAACCAGAAGAGGGGGTGGTGGTAAGAGTTTCCACCCCTCCATCCCCTATCCCTCAAACACCTCAAACTTTTAGGGAAAGGTTTTTAACAACCTTTCAGGGATCTTCCGGGGTTAAAAGGCCATTAAGAAAAGTTGCCTCTCCATCATTAAAACCTCAGTCCAGAGCCAGATTTGTACCAGCAGCACCAGCAGTTATGGTTGAACCTAAAAGTGCATCTAAGGTAAATTATCCTGTAGTTTTAAGAGAAGTAAGTAACTTTTTTAAGCCAGTAGTCTTGGATGCATTGTCAAAAGCTAAAATCCAAGGAAGAAAGATCCTGCAAAACCCGGCTGTATCAGTTCCTGTAATCAGCGGGGCAATAACAGGCGGGATAGTCTATTTTGCAAGCGGGGGTAACCTGCAGTACGCAACTTTAGCTGCTGTGGCAGGGGCGCTGGCTCCTGCTGGAGCAAATGAGGTTTTCAATAGAAGAGCAGGTTCAGAAGATAGAAGCAGTTTTCCCAGCTTTGGTGGCAGAAGAGGGGGAGCAAATATACCCGGAAATTTAATCCGGAACAGGAGGGCAGGAAGTTTAGCCAGAATTAGGACTGTGGCATTTTTGGCAAATCCCTGGGTCTGGGGAACTATTGCAGTAGTGATTATACTTTTATTTTTGGTGTTGATATTTCCGATGCTACAGAGAGGGACAGCACTTTGTCCTCCATTTCCACCATTTTTGCAGGGTTGTGGAGGTGAAGATCAGGATGTAACAGGAAGTGCAACTATAGATATTTTAAAAGATGGGCCAAAAGAAGTACCAAATGGAGAGGATATAATATATACACTTTTAGTCACAAATAGAGGTAGTGGCGTTGCTAATGTTTCGGTTAAAGATAAAATTCCTGAGAATACCTCCTATAAAAGCTCTGATGGGGAGTTTAATGAAGCGCAAAATCAGGTCAGCTGGACTGTTTCAGGATTGGCCTCTGGGGCAAAAAAGCTTTTAAATTTAATCGTTACTCCTACTGCAGAAGATGTTTGGGTGGTAAATCAGGCAGAGGGAACAACTACTGGGGGATCGGTTCCAGAGCCAGGTAATATTCCACCTACTCAGGATAACTGTAGTGGAACCTATCGTCTAGGAAATCCTTTGGGTAATTTTGGAGATCCAGCTTGTAACTTTGATAAAGACAACTTATATGCTTTACTAAAACAAAGTGACCCTGTAGATGCTGACTTTTGGTTTTTGACTGTGGTAAGGCTTGAGAGTACTTATAATCCAAATGCATTTAACGGAAGTTCAACCAGTGGTCAGGGGGCGTATGGACTATTCCAAATGAATCCATCGGGCCGAGGAAATGGTCAATATGACAGAGGGGATGTGGAGTGGCAATTGCAGACAACAAATGCAGTTAATTACAATAAATTGATAGCTGGTTTGGGCTTAAAATGGTGTTACTGGGAAGCTGCTCATGAAAGATGGGGGAAGTGTAGATAAATTAATGCCAAATAATATGAAGCTACCTTTAATAGCATTAGTAATACTGATTCTAGTTGTCGTGATTTTATTTATAAGGTCTGTGTTTTTTAAAGAAGCTATCGTTCCTTCCCCGTCACCGTTTATACCCCAGGTATCTATTTCTCCAAGGCCTTTTAGTTCTGCGCAAATTGATAATTTTCAAAATGATTACGAGAGAATCACCCAAAGAGATAGTTTGTCTCAAGCAAATATAAGAGTAAGGAGAACTTTAATACAATCTTTAGGTGATAAAAGCGGAGTTTTACAAAATAATGAAAATTATATGATTGAGTATCTTAAAACTCCAGATTACTTTATGGTTGAGATTAAAAAAAGAGAAATAGAGGCTATTAAACAGGAGGTTTTAAATTGGTTTATAAGTCAGGGGCTAGATACAGAGGGTTTTTGTAATTTACCTGTGGTGTTCTACTTAAGCACTGAACTAAATGAGCAACTAAGAAATGAAGGAGTTGAATTTAATCCTATTCCAGTGGGGTGTGGAAATTAATGAAAAAATTTATTTTTTTATTGTTTTTTTTAATTCTTACTTTATTCCCTGTCCAAATCTATGCTCAAGAGGATGAGTCCGTTGAGACCACAGAAACAGTTACAACACCAGATACCCCTGTGCAGACTAATATTAAGAGTAATGTTTTTTGTACAAAAGTTGGGGAGGCAGATGAGGAGAAAAAACCAAGCCAGTGTAGTTTTAGTGTGGGAAATTTGAGTTCAATTATTGATTGGGCCTCACAGATTACTAATGGCTTACAAAGAGCCTGGGAAAACCTGCTAAATAAGCTGCCGATAATTATATCTAATGGATCTTACTCCGCAGGACCCTGTCCTCCTAATTGTGTCCAAGGAATTTATTGGTGCACTCATTTAATAGTAGATGCTTACCACTTAGCAGGGTATGAGGGCTTAGATAGAGAAGATCATGCTGCTGTAGTCCAAATGAGAAAGTGGTGGAAAAGCACTGGGTTATCTTTAGGCTATAAGTATATCGATTACCAAAATAACAAGCAGGATTTGGCTCAGGTTCAGCCCGGATATGCTATGTTTATGGAAAAAACAGATGGAGTCCATACAAATTTTGAACACGTGAATTTAATTAAAGAAATTTCTGTAGACCAGAGAGGCAATGGCAGATTAGTAACGCTTGACTCGAATTCAAGCAATATCACAAGAGAACATACGATAACTGGTTGGAATATTGATAGTACACTTTATCCTGTTAGAGGATTTGGTGGGATATAATAAAATTATGCCAAGATATATTTTAATTGGATTAGTCTTAATTATAATTGTGTTTGGGGTAGTTCTTTTTTTCAGGAGAGGAACAGGACAAATTCAGACACCACCTGAAATTACCCAGCCTGGAGAAGTAAATATAACCTCAACTATTCCTTCTGATAACCAGCAGCAAGTAGGGATTTTTTCTGATATTTCAGTTTCATTTTCAACTCCGTTAAATCAGAGGGATCAAGGGTTTGTGAAGCTTAGTTCAAACCCAGAATTTAGCGGAGTATCCAGATGGTCTAATGATGGCAGAATTTTTACTCTTACTCCCTCTTTCCCTCTCAAAGCCAACCAAAAGTATCAAATAAGTATAAGTCATTTGGGGAAAACTCATGAATTTTCATTTAGTACATCCAGCCAGCAGATAATATCAACAGAAGATCAAATAAAAGAACAGGCGGCTGCTGATAGAAATTATGCTGAAGGGATTAAAGAAATTGATGCAACTTATCCCTGGCTAAATAAACTGCCCATACAAGCTACAAATTACTTTGTATCGTTTGATACAAATACAAAAAAGTTTACAGCTAAGCTTTACCCGCAAACAAATTCATCAACATCTATTGAGGCGCAAAATGAACAGTTTAAAAAAGAGGTTTTAGATAAACTTGGGGCTTTAGAAATACCTTATACTCAGTATACAATTGATTACATAAGCACACCTGAATAATGAATAGCCTTTCTTTGAAACAAAAAATAATTATATCAATCTTAGCGCTTGGGGCTGCTTTGATAGTTATTTTTCAAAGAGGGTTTTATCCTTTTAACCCTGCTCCTCCTGTTGGGGATGAAACACAAAGTGAGAATATCAGAGTGGTTTCTACAACTCCTAGTCCTTTAGATGAGGCTACAATTTTACCTACCCAAACTTTAGAGTTTACTTTTAACTACCCTGTAGAAAATAAAGGTGAATTTAAACATAAATTTGAACCTGAGTTTAAAGATTATGAAGTTAAATTATCAGAGGATAGAAAGACTGTAAGGGTTATTCCAATCAAGCCTTTTACACTTGGAACAACTTATACTTTTGCTATTTTGCCTGAATCTAAATTTGATGGAAAAAAGGTTTTAAAAGAATCCTTTACATACCATTTTAAGACCATTGAGTACAGAGGGGTGTAGGAATTTTTAATTTACAATTTTTAATTTTTATTGAATTTTAAAGTTTAAATGATTAAAAATTAATATTTCACTATAAATTTCGAATTTCAAATTATAAATTTGCTTCTAACTCAATCTAATAGGCATAACAACATACTGAAGGCCTTCTTCACCTACAGGCTTCATAAGGGCTGGGGAGAGAGATCCTGAAAATTCTATACTTATCTGAGCAGAGGTAGTGGCAGAGAGCGCTTCTATTAAAAACCTGGAGTTAAAAGCAATGGTTATTTCTGTACCTTCTGAATCTGCTTCTACACTTGACTCCTGGGCACCCAGTTCTTTGGCTTCTGAGGATAGTTTTAGAGCATTCTTTTGGGTTTGAATTTTTATAATATTTGATTCAGAACGGGCAAAGACTGAGGCTAATTTGACTGCTTTTAGAAGCGCATCCCTGTCTATAATAGTTCTATTTTCAATATTTACGGGAATAATTTTTTCCCAGCTGGGGAAGTTTCCCTCAATAAGACGCGAGGATACCTCTGTGAGGCCTATTTTGAAGATTATTTGGTTCTGATTTTCAGATGTGGATATCTTGATTGTTTCATCTTCCCCATTCGATTGCTGCTCACTGATAAGTCTTACAACCTCTTCAAAAGTTCTTCTTGGGATTAAAACCCTGAGGCTTAAGTCCTGGGATCCTTCCAGTTTAACAGTTTTTCTGGCAAGCCTGAAACCATCAGTGGCTACAAGCTCTAAGCTGTCTTTTTTTAATTCAGTTAAGATGCCTGTCAGGACTGGCCTGCCTTCATCAGAGGCTGCTGCAAAACTTAATTGAGGAATGGAGGTTTTAAGAATATCTGCTTTAATATCGACTGATTTTTCAGAAGACAAAGGGATGGTGGGAAACTCTGAGGCTTGTATACCATTAAGATTTGCTGAAAAATTTTTGGCTGTGATTTTTAATATCTCAGGGGTGGCTTCTATATCTATTTCTTCGGATGGCAGTGCCTGGATAATCTCTAAAAAAGTCCTGGCGGGTATAGTTATCTCCCCTTCTTCTAAAATCTCACAATTTACTCTTTCAACAACCCCTATCTCTAAATTTGTGGCAGAAAGTTTTAGTTTGCCAGACTGGGTTTGGATTAAGATATTGGCTAATACAGGCAGGGTAGATTTAACCCCAACAGACCGGGAAACAGATTGTAAAACAGGTAGCAGATCAGATTGTTGAATTTTAACTCTCAAAACTATTACTCATCCTTTCTCCGGGCAGAGTTTACAAATTGGTTTATCTCTTCTTCTGTAACTTTAATTAACCTAAATGAGACTTTACCTTGTGTAATAAGGTTTCTAATATGAATTTCTTCTTTTGTCAAGATGTAGGCTGTACCTGACTTTATTTCTATAAAGTCTATGCGCTCATTATTTTTAATTCCGATAAAATCAATTGGCCAGCCTAAGGGTATGATTCTATCATAGTCGTAGCGGAGTTCTGCATAGGTTAAAAGCTCTGCCATTTTTCCTTTGTTTGGGTTTATTGAACCCTGGATAGTTTGCAACACCTTTAGAGGTAATCCTTCTACTTGTCTATATAGATCAATTAAGTCTTGTGGAATATCCTTTGAGGATTTTTTTGAATGAGATCTTCCTAAAAGATATGCAGTGATAATTACTAAAAGAATTGTTCCTATTAGAAGAGTATTTGAATCGGGCATTAGGTAAGGAATGATTTTAACATATATTTTAGATATCCACCAAAAGATTAGATTAATTCTTTATATTATTTAATATAGTAGTCATAGAATTAGATAATGTGTATAGGTGGGAAAGTGAAGAAAAAGCGCTTTAGATTCGTTTTAGTTTCGTGTTGAAAAAGCGACTTTTTTAGTGGAAAAGTTTGTGGATAAGTTGGGGATAAGTAGTGGAAAACTAGTTTGTCAGCTGGTGTTTTAATTCTATTAAAAGGCGCTGGATTTCCCTATCCCTTTGAGCTGCTTTATCAATTTTGCTCACTCCGTGCATTATGGTAGTGTGATCCCTTCCTCCAAGGATTTCCCCTATCCTTTCCAGGGGTAACCCACACTCCTTTTGAAGTATGTACATAGCAAGCTGACGGGGCAGGACTAATTCCTTTTGGCGTCTTGGTCCAGTAAGATCTGCAAGTTTTAAATTAAAATAGTTATTAACTGTTGATAAAACTCTCCTGTGGTCTAGTTTGCTATTTGTGTTTTGAGGCTTTCCTAAGATATTTTTGAGCGAGTCTAAGGTTGGGGTCTCTCCTTTTAACCTGCTCATTTGAAGAATCTGGATAAGTTTGCCCTCAAGTTCTCTGGTATTAGAAACTATGTTTTCTGCAATTAAGTTTAATATGTCTTCAGGGAGGCTTTCTCCCCTTTCTGTTAACTTAGCTTTTAGGATAGCCATCCTGGTATCAAAATCCGGGAGCTGGATATCGACCATCAGCCCGCCCTGAAAACGGGATAAAAGCCTTGGCTCTAATTTTTGAATTTCATTGGGTGGTTTATCAGAGGTTAAGACAATCTGGAGGTTTTTAGAATGAATTTCATTGAAAGTATGAAAAAATTCTTCCTGTGTTGAATCTTTGCCGGAGATAAACTGGACGTCGTCTATTAAAAAAAGGCCGCAATTACGGTATTTTGACCGGAAATCACCCATTTTTTTCGTTTGAATAGACTGGACAAAATCGTTCATAAATTTTTCTGAGGGAGCAATGATTATTTTTAAATAAGGATTTTTTTTAAGAAGAGCATTACCGATAGCCTGCATTAAGTGGGTTTTGCCCACTCCTGAGGGTCCGTAAATAAAAAGAGGGTTGTAAGAGATACCAGGGTTTTGAATTACTGCCTGGGCTGCTGCATAAGCCAGGTTATTGGTTAATCCGACAACAAAATTTTCCAATGTAAATTTAGAGTTTAAGTTTGAGACTGGTTGAGGTTGGGATTGGGGAAGAGAAAAAAAACTGTCTTCATTTTCTTCCTCCCTCCCCTTTTTTTGTGAATTTATTTTTTCAGAAATGGTTGAATCAATAATAAAGTTTAGTTTTAAGTCCTTGCCCAAAGCCTCATTAACAGAAGACCTAATGATAGAATTGTATTTTAGAATTAGCTGATCTTTAAAAAATGCTGAAGGAACTTTTATGGTAATTTGAGTGTCAGAGATTTCTGCTGCCTCAGTCTTAGAAAACCAACCTTTGAAATTAACAGCGCTGACCTGGTTTTTAATGATATCCAGGATTTTATTCCAATTTTTTTGAGTATCCATAAGTGTGTAAGATTTTAGTGGAGAAGTTATCCACATGAAAGATGGCGAAACTATTAACAACTAGATCAAAAATTAAAAAGTAATTATTAAAGATACATATTAAAGATAAAAAATATTTGATTTTTGCTATTTGATATTTAATTTTGTATACTACTTGCCATGTCGACTAAAAGAACATATCAGCCTAAAAAACTAAAGAGAGCTAAGAAGCATGGATTTATGTCCAGGAGGGCTACTGCCGGAGGAATTAAGGTTTTAAAAAGAAGGATTTTAAAGGGTAGAATTAGGCTTTCTATATAATGCTTCCAAAGGCAAAAAGACTTAACCTTTCTAAAGATTTTAAATTTGTAGCAAGTGGTGTAAAAATTAATACCCATAATTTTAAAGTAATGTATAAGTTTAAGGGTGAGGAGGAACCTTTAGTTGGAGTAGCAATCTCAAAACAAAATTTCAAAAAAGCAGTTGATAGAAATCGAGCTAAGAGACTTTGCTTTGAAGTTTTGAAAAAGATATATCCGTCCTTGAAAAGAGGTCTTAATTTAGTTATCATGCCTAGAGCCCAAATTTTACAGGGCAGCACAGATGATTTAAGTTTAGAGCTTGGAAAAATTAATGATATCCATAAGACTGATTGAGTTTTATCAAAAGTATTTATCCTTTGACAGAGGAATTTTAATGTTTCTTGCACCTGGTGGTGCCTGCAGGTATCCTGTGAGCTGCTCTGAATACACCAAGAGGGCAATTAGGGAGTTTGGGGTGATTAGGGGAAGCTTTTTGGGAATTAGGAGGATAATTTCTTGCAGATAATATTTGATCTTTTTAATACACTTTTTTTTGCACCTTTAGTTAACCTTTTAGTTTTAATAATTAGGGCACTGGAGTCTTTGGGGGTTGCAGGGGCTTTAGGGTTTGCAATCATTATAATGACTATTGGGATTAGGCTTTTGATATGGCCTTTTATGAGCTCCCAGCTTAAGTCT
The DNA here is from genome assembly GCA_001776785.1 of Candidatus Daviesbacteria bacterium RIFCSPHIGHO2_12_FULL_37_16. Taxonomy (GTDB): domain Bacteria; phylum Patescibacteriota; class Microgenomatia; order Daviesbacterales; family UBA10151; genus GWB1-36-5. Next base: position 3,884 of record MFDF01000020.1, on the reverse strand, counting down.
GCTAAAAAGATGGCAGATATGAAGCCTCACCTGGATCAGTTAAAAAATAAACACAAGGATGATAAACAGGCTTTGGCTAAAGCCCAGATGGATTTATATAAAGAGCATGGAGTAAACCCTGCAGGAGGGTGTGTACCTGCGCTAATTCAGCTGCCTATTTTAATTGCACTCTATCAGGTAATTTTAGCAATGTTTGACGGGGCTAATGGACTGGAGAGGATTAATAAGGTTTTATATAATAGTTCCTGGCATTTAAGTTCACCGCCTGACCCTCACTTTTTAGGGTTTAATTTAGGCAGTAAGCCTTCTGATTTTGCAGCAGTTGGGGTATTTGTGCTTTTAATACCTATAATTACCGGGCTTTTACAGTTTTTTCAGTCTAAGATGATGGTACCTACTCCTGTAAAAGTTTATCCCAAGGATAGCCCTAAAGAGAAAAAAGAAAAAGATGAAGCTTCAGATGCTGCAGCTGCTGTGCAGTCACAGATGGTTTATCTGATGCCTGTGATGATTGGATATTTTGCATTTTCTTTCCCAATTGGGTTGTCAATTTACTGGAATACATTTACTTTACTTGGGATTTATCATCAGTATAGGGTAGGGGGATGGGGAGGGATGAAAGAATTTGTAAGTAGATTAAGACCTCTAGGTAAATAGAATTTTCAATTTTTAATTTTAAATTTGAATTCAAATTGTAAATTTCAAATTTTAAATTTTTGTGTTATAGTATCAAACCATGGAAGAGAAAACTTCAGAGATTTTAGAAAATATTTTAAGCTTACTTTCCCTTGAGGGATCCTTTGAGGTGGAAGAAAAATCTGAGGGGGTATTTGTTTCAATTGATTTGGCAGAGAGCGGGTTATTAATTGGCAGAGGCGGAGAAACTCTATCTGCCTTGCAGCTTATTATAAATTTAATTGTTTCCAGACAGATGGGTGATCAGTCACAAAGGGTAATAATTGATGTTTCCGGCTGGAGAAGAAGCAAAGAGGAAGAGCTGGCACATAAAGCCAGGGGTTGGGCGCAGAAAGTTCTAGATACTAAAGAGCCAATGGAACTTTTGCCAATGCCTGCATGGCAGAGAAGAATTATACATATGACTATTGAGGGTACTAGTGGGGTTAAATCTGAGAGTGTTGGTGAAGGGGCAGAGAGACATTTGGTTATTAGCCCAGAATAGTTGTTAGTTATTAGTTCATAGTTCACAGTAACTTTCAACGGACAATGAACTACAAGCGAAGCGTACTACAAACCCAAAAAAAAATAGAGCAAGCTTTATTTTTCCTGATTATTTTTTTTCTTCCTACACAAATTGGTAAACATTTTTGGCCACAGTTTAGTTTTATTTATTCTTTAAAAATTGATTACCTGTCCCCTACTTTATATTTGTGGGATTTATGTTTAATAGGACTTGTTATTGTCTGGATATTAAGTAAACCTAAATTAAATACAAAAGCTTTAAGTCTACTGCTTTTATTTTTACTGACTCAGGGGTTATCTTTGCTTGGGGCTTCTAATGTTTTGGGTGGTTTAGTACGATTGGAACAGTTATTTTTAACAGGGTTTTTTGGGTTATATATTAGCTCCAAGAAGCTGGTTGAGATAAAAAAAGAGTTAGTTTGGGGGTTGGGTTTGTCTTTAAGTTTAGTTTCAGTGATTGCAATCTTCCAGTTTTTAAAGGGAGGGTCTTTGGGGCTTTGGATATTGGGTGAGAGAAGTTTTAGTTTATCTACCCCTTCAATTGCTACATTTAATTTTTATGGGAATGTTTATCTAAGGCCTTATTCAACTTTACCCCACCCAAATGTTTTAGCAGGATTTTTGGTGTTAAGCCTGGCTTTAATAAGTTGGGGGATTAGGGGGATAAGAGGGAACAGAAGGATTAGGGTTTTAGTGTTGGGATTGGGAGTTATAGCTACTCTTCTTTCTTTTTCAAGAGCTGGAATTTTAGTTTTACTGGCTGAGGCTTTTTTATATTTTAGAAAGAAAATTAAATTACTTATATTACTGCTTCTTATTCCCCTCCCCTTTTTGTATGTCAGGTTTGAAAGTGTATTTAATTTTGACAGCTTATCTATTTTAAGAAGAGAAGAGCTTAATGAGGTTTCTATAAAACTTTTTTGGCAAAATCCTTTGTTTGGGGTGGGAATAAACAATTTTATTAATGAAATTACAGAAAGTTTTATTTCAGGGCCAAGTAGATTTTTGCAGCCTGTGCATAATATTGGGCTTCTTGTGCTGGCTGAGAGCGGGCTTTTGGGGTTATTGGGGATATTGGGGTTGTTGGGGTATCCAATGTTTAGGCTTTGGAAAAAGAAAGATGAGGAGTTTTCTAAAGTATTGTTGTTTTGTTTTGGAAGTATATTTTTTTTAGGGATGTTTGACCATTACTTTTTAACCCTGCCTACTGGACAAAGACTGCTATTTTTAATCTGGGGATTATCCATGCTAGAATATTTTAATGGAAGTTATAAGAAAAGTTATTAAACAGACTAGCTGGCAGGTTTTTGGGAAAGCTTTAAGTTCCCTGTCTACAATTTTAATCTTGGGGTTACTCTCCAGAAATTATGGCAAAGAAGGGGTTGGGCTTTATACCCTGGCTTTAACTTATCTTAACTTTTTTTATCTGTTTGCAGATTTAGGTCTTAATGGTTATGTTTTATCAAGGCTTTCAGAACATCATGAAGAGGCAAACAAACTATTTAATTTCAGACTGGCCTGGGGGTTAATCCTTGGACTAACTTCAATATTGATACTCCCCTTTTTTCCATTTAATAGTTTTGATTTTTCCCAGGCTATATTAATTGGAGCTACCTCTGTAGTTTGTTTCGGGCTTCTTAACAGCTTCAATTTGATTTTTCAAAAGCATTTAAATTACGAGAGGTCAATTATTTCTTCATCTCTTGGGATTTTGGCACTTACTTTAACTACCCTACTTTTAATAAACATTAAAGCCCCTGTCCCTTTTTTGCTGATTGGACCTGCTGTGGGATGGATTATTAATGTGATGGTGGCAGATATTTTAGTTGAGAAGTTTTATAAATTTAGGGTTTCTAAACTTGATTTTAAATATCCATTTGCTACTTTAAAAAATGCCTGGGCTGTATCTGCAACGCTTCTTATTAATACAGTTTATTTTAGAATTGATACTTTTATCTTATCTTCCTTAAAACCATTAGCAGATGTTGGGATTTATAATCTGGCTTACAGTGTGTTTCAAACAATTTTGGTAATCCCTACTTTTATAATGAATGCATTTTATCCAAAGATGCTTAAAACTTATGAGGAGAATTTTAAAAAGTTTACTACACATATTTATATGGCAACAGTCTTAATGTTTATTCTGGGAGTTTTGGTGACAGTTAGTTTATGGATAAGTACTCCACTGATAATTTCAGTAATAGGTGGTGAGGGTTTTTTGGGGTCAAAAGAGGTCTTGAGAATTTTATCAGTATCTATGCCGGCATTTTTTTTATCAGCTTTATATATCTGGGTGTTTATGACTTTAAAAAGATATAAGGTGATGATGATAATTTACATAATAGGTTTTATTTTTAACTTAGTTCTAAATTTAAAACTGATTCCTGTTTACTCTTTTTATGGAGCTTCTGTAGTGACTGTTTTATCTGAGTATTTAATTTTAGTAATGCAGATGGTATTTTTATCTTTCCTTTTTCAAACAAAAAGATGATTACAGTTTTTACAGATGGGGCATCAAGAGGGAATCCTGGACCCGCTGCTTTTGGATATTCAATAAAGAAGGATGGAGAAGTCTTGCATGAGCATGGAGGAAAGATTGGGGTGAATACTAATAATGTGGCAGAATATACAGCAGTTTTAGAAGCTTTTGCATATCTTAAGAAAAATGTTTATAAAGGTGAGCC
>MFDF01000019.1 GCA_001776785.1 Candidatus Daviesbacteria bacterium RIFCSPHIGHO2_12_FULL_37_16 | reverse complement strand
TTAGCAAATCTCATCTTCATCGCATACTACAAAACCCCCTTTACTATGGCTACTTTGAGCATGGAGGCGAATTACATAACGGCAGCTATGAAACGATTATTACTAAAAAAATCTTTGATGATGTGCAAACGGCATTGAGAAACAAAAGTAAACCCAAGAAGATTGAGAATGAATGGGCATACGCAGACCTTGTAAAGTGTGGTTGCGGTTGTGGTGCTTCAGTAATCTTTGAAACAAAGAAGAAGTATTACAGAAAGACTGATAGAAATGCTGAATATACTTATGCTCGTTCAAGTAGAAGGTGTGGCAAGTGCACAGAGAAAGGAATAACTCTCAAAAGATTTGAGGAACTGGTTGATGAGAAACTTGCCCCCGTCACCATTGATGAAGATACCTGGAGATTGGGTATCAAAATGCTCAATGTGAAGTATGAATCCGAAGCCAAGATACGAGCACAAACAGTAGAAAACCAACAAAGACAATATCAAAGGCTTCAGTCTGAACTTGATGGTTATTTCAAAATGCGAGCCAGAGAGGAAATGACAGGTGATGAGTTTTCAGTGAAGAAGAAGGTTATTGTTGAAGAACAATCAAAGCTGAAAGAAAAAATTGATGAAGGAATAGTTGGTCAAAGGTCTTGGTTGGAACTAGCAGAAGATTTCTTTACTACGGCATATCAGGCACGAGAGATGTTAAATAGCAATGTTTTGGATGCAAAGAGGAAAGCAGTTAAAAAGATTGGTTGGAACCTCTTATTAAAAGACGAAAGTCTCGTCTGGAGCTACAAAAAACCATACGATGTGCTACTAAAACCTCAATATCGTTCTGACCTGCGGAGAGGGTGGGATTCGAACCCACGATACCCTTACGGGTATAGCGCATTAGCACTGCGCGGCACTCGGCCTCTATGCGACCTCTCCAGTGAGCCTAATTTTACCAGAATCTATAAAACTTTACACTTTTATCTTTTTACATTAAACTTAAGTCACGCTTATGCCCAAGTTTCATGCCCAACATCTCTTAACTGAGCCCAAAAAACTCCCCCCTCCTGATGAATTTGAGCACCATTTTGGGGAATATGATCCAGAACCTGTTAAAACCCTGCTATCCTGGACTGCACCCTCAAGGCCTTTTAGGAAAAAAGACCGCTCATTTTATACAACAGTGGCTATTTTAATTGTCTTAATCTCTTTAATAGCTCTTCTTGCAGGCCAGCTTCTATTAGTAGGGGTTTTGCTATCTTTTGGTTTTTTAGTCTATGTCCTAAACTTTGTCCCTCCTGAGGACATAAGATACAAGATTTCTACCCAGGGCACTACAATAGGGGATCATTTTTACCACTGGCAGGAGCTTGATTCTTTCTGGTTTACTAAAAAAGATGGCAATAACCTTTTATATATCCTAACCAGATTTAGATTTCCAGGCGCTTTAATTATAGTTTTAAGTCCTGATTTTGAGGAAGAGCAGATTAAAACAATAGTTGCCCGCTATCTCCCATTTCATGAAATAGCCCCAAGATCTTTAATGGAAAAATGGTCAGAAGGCCTCCAAAAACACTTCCCCCTGGAAAACCCCCACAGCTAAATTTAATCTTTGTGCCTATTTAGAGTACAATACACCCATGCCCTCGTAGTTCAATGGATAGAACCCCGGATTGCGGATCCGGCGGTTGTGGGTTCGACCCCCGCCGAGGGCACCAGGAGGGTTGGCAGAGTGGTAATGCAGTGGTTTCGAAAACCATCGGGTGAAAGCCCTCGTAGGTTCAAATCCTACACCCTCCGCTTTTTAATATATGATTGAATCAAGAAATCACTATTTTTTCTATAAAAAATCTCCTGAGGGAGTTAGTATTGAAAAGGAGGTCTATGTCATCAAAAGAGTTACCCTACTATCAAGAGATATAGAAGAAAAAGAACTGGAGGGTATATTTAATATACAGGAGAAGGAAGCGTTAGAAGAAGTTGCTAGGCGCTTTCCTTATGGCAGAGAGGCACAATTGCGCAAAAAAAGATGAAAAGAGAATTTAGTGCAGGCGGGATAATCTTTAATCCCAAAGGACAAGTCCTTTTAATTAATAATGCTGCCATGAGGGACCCTAAAAAGAGCTATTGGGGCTTTCCCAAAGGTCACATTCACTCTGGTGAATCCTCCCAGGATGCAGCGCTGAGGGAAGTAGAGGAGGAAGTGGGCATAAAAGCAAAAGTTTTAGGTAAAGTTGGAGATTCAAAGTATGTTTTTAACTCAAAAGAAGGCAAAGTCTTTAAAGTTGTCATAATGTATCTTATGACCTGTGCAGAAGATAATATTACCCACCAGACTGAAGAACTTTTAGGGGCGCAGTGGCTTGAAGCAGAAGATGCCCTAGAAAAACTAAGCTTCCCCACAGACAAAGGCCTTTTAAAAAAAGCTATCAAATTAAAGGAGGTGTCACCCTGAACGAAGTGAAGGGTATAAATAAATTATATTCTTCGTCTTCGCCTCAGAATGACAGTAGGTTTGTCTCCAGAGGCGGTCTCAAGCTTCAATCTGCAATTGAAAATTTCAAATTAAAAATTGAAAATTTAACTGTCCTTGATGTAGGTTCCTCAACAGGCGGGTTTGTAGACTGTTTACTTCAAAATGGTGCTCAAAAAGTTTATTCAGTAGACACCTCTTATGGAGAATTAGCCTGGAAGCTAAGGAATGACCCTAAAGTTGTGGTCATGGAGCGCACTAATATCCTCCATTTGCAACACCTCCAAGGTGAGCAGAAGGTTGACCTAATCACTATAGATGCAGGCTGGACCAGGCTAGAACTGGTCCTCCCAATTGTTAAAAAATTTCTAAAACCTGACGGAATAATCATAGCTTTATTGAAACCCCACTATGAAGCAGAAAAGCATAAATTAGTTAAAGGAGTACTCCCATCAGATGTGGCCGAAAAGGTAAAGGATAACTTCATTGAGAAGATTAAAGATTTAGGATTTATGATTAATGATCAAATTAAATCACCAATCTTGGGTGGAGCAGGGAATACAGAGTACTTACTCCTAATAAAGCCTCTTGATAATTAATTTTCACAGGACTATGCTTAAATTGGAGCAGAGCTGAAATAGTCAGGAAGCAGTCTTTATAGGTTGCTCTATGGAACAAAACTTAAGACTTATAATTCAAATCTGCCCAATTATAAATGCGGGTCAAACCCCGCTCCTTCTCCAAAATCTCACTCTTAAATTAAACCCCATAGCATTTGATAATTTAGCAAGGAAGGTATATACTATAAGTTAAATATGGCAGTTGAACTAAGAAATTCAGTTTTTGCCGAAGCAGATCAGCATTTTTCACCTCCTAGCGCCTACAAAGACTTATATGCAATATTAACAGGTGATGAAGATGTTCTACAAACAAGCACTGGTGAAAATTTTGGAAGAATGCGTCATGGAAGGGATACAAGGGAAATCTTAAAACACCTACTTCCTCTAATGCCTGATATTGTAGCGGATGGAATTGTAATGCTGGCTAAATTACAAGGAACACAGCCTGATTTTAAATCAGAAGAAGAACCTGGTCGGACAATACATGAAAAACGGCCAGTTCCAACAAGTGATCAAGAAACAAACAGGAATTATTTTTCATATCAAGATGCCGCTAGTAAATGGGGAGAGAGGGAAGATGGGGTCTATTATTATGGAAGCGTTGATGCCACACCAAATAATGCGAACTTAATAGCTGAATATGTTTTAAGGTATGGCCCTGAAATACTAGACATTGGGTTCGATAATAAAGATGGCAATCCTACTACTATCAGAGAAAGTGTTTATGCTAATCTAAAATGGCTTGAGGGAAGAGTAGGAAATTCCAGGGTGGGATTTTTGGAATATAAAAGAAACCACTCAGAATGTATTGAAAATCAGATTTTAAGAGATTCACTAACTTCAGTTATTCACCCAAATGGTGAACTCGCAAACCACTTAGGACCAATCGCAACTATAGAACTCCAAGCTTTTGCTTATGATGCATTCAGAAACTCAAGAATTCTTTTCCCAGAAGCAAAATATCAACAAGATGTGACATATTGGCAAAAGTTAGCCAGACAAATAAGGGACAATGTTTTTGAAAATTTATGGATGCCCGACCAAAACTACTTTGCCATGGGAATGGACAGGAATGAAAATGGAGATCCCCGCCTTATTAAAACAATCTCTTCTTTACCAATTTATCTTTTAGGTTCCCAGATATTTGATCAGCTGCATCCAGATTTTAAAAGATTTTACATTGAAGCAATAGGGAAAAGAGTTTTTAGTTCTGAATTTTTAACAGATATAGGTATACGTTGTCTTTCCACAGTCCATCAGGGATTAACAGGTTTTCAGGATTATCATGGAGTAGATTCGGTCTGGAAAGTTGAAAATATCGCTTTTGCAGACGCTTTCAGAAGTAAAAAGTTAATAGGATCAGCTGACGAACTCAATATAAGACATTTAAATGGAGTCAATACTAGCGGAGATGATGAATTTGGTTATGTAGGCGCCGATAATAATATCTGTTATTCTCCCAGAGCTCTAGATCAGTTTCCTCATGATTTTCAAAATGATGATTATCTAATTATTGTGGGCACAAATATTCCTGAGATAGTGCAAGGTTGGACAGCTTCAGGAACTTATAGAGTAAAAAATAGGCACAAAGTTTGGGAGTCTGAATTTTTAACTCCTGATCCTGGCTCCTCGGAGTATGAATCAGAAAGTGAATGGTTAAAAAAAATAGATAGGGCAAGGATAATAAGATCCAAAGTTGAGTTAAAAGTCCGCCGTCAACAAGCATTTGCCTATTTAGTAGATACCGCACAGGGTATTCAATTAGATCAAAAATTTAGGCTAAAAGAGCAAGCTAGATTAGAAGATGTAAGACCTGATCCAGTAAGAGACAGATATGGTTATATTCCAGTATTAAAATCAGCTTAAGCAGTATCCCTTTGGAGTTTTCTGAACATATACCCATTAGCTACCATTGAGGTTGGGATTGTTAATATTAGCCCTACTATTAAAGCTAAAAATCCTAAAATATTTATAAGCCCCAATAAAAATCCAAACTTAAATAGCCCCCATTTAACCCCTACTGTAAGCTGGGTACTCTCTTTAAAAGCCTGAATTGGGCCTAAATTTTTATCAGCTATTAAGTAGCCAAAATACTGAAATCTAATTGCAAAGTATATTCCAGGAACTACTAAAAGTATGAGTCCAATTGCAACAATTATGTTATATAAAAACCCCGCAGCTAGAAAATTAAGTAAAGTCCTCCAGTTTGTATATAAAAAAAGTGTAGCAAAAGTAGGGGTTTTTGAATCTGCAAAATCAAGGCTGATTTTTAAAAGTCCCAAATCTGTAATCAGCCTGACTACCCCTAAAACTATGCTTAAAATTACTACTAAAAAGATAGGCTGGTCCTGCCATAAATAGTTAATAGCCTGTGGAGCAATCCCAATTAATACTAATATTCCAAAAACTTTCAGGAAAAATATTATATTTTTCTTAGCATTCTCCCAGCCAAATTTTATAGCTTCCCTAATTGGAACAACCCTTTTATTCATCTCCTAAAGTGTAAGACCTAAAGGATCAAAAATGCAATAGAGTAGGGAGGAAAAGTAGATTAGAGAGTTCTCATACGAGTACGGACTTCTAGCTCCTCCTGATCGATTTGACTCTGTCTCTGCATTAATTCTCCAGCTTTAGCAGGCCAGTCTTCAAGTTGTGCCTCAAGATAAGCTCTTAGTTCCTGATCCTCCGGAAACTCCTCAATAACCCTTTTTGCTTCTGATGCTCGCTCGGTACTGTTAACTCTAAAACGGTCCCAATCATCTGGTTTACCACCCAAAATTTGTCGCCTGGCAAATCTATGCTTTATACTAGCATCTTCTAAAAGATCCAGTACCTGACCTGTATGGTGGATATCAACAATATTCCCGGTGCCAAGAAGAGTCATAAAAGCAATCTCATCCTGATAAAACTCTCTACTAACAGGTAAGCCTTCGTTAGAATATAAAAGCAGGCCCAAGATATTGCTATAACAGCTATATGCATTCTCATGCTCAGCACGGGGTTTAGTCCTACCCCTTATCTCCTCCTGAATTACACTATGCATCCTTTCGGCACCTTTGCGTTTCCATACTTCTTGAATAGGGCTAGAGTATAAATCTCTTAAAGGTCCATACCCAGAGGCAAAATCCATATTCCAATAGGAGAAAAGGTCATTAATAGCAAATTGCCCAAATAATTTCTCTGCCTCTTCAGCTGGTAACTTATCCAAAAGTCTAGGGATAATACTATTATAGGCAATTAATGCACCCTCACCATTAGAGCGTTGCTGCTGGGCCTGTTCGATATATTCTGGAATCAAATTTGCAATATAAGTAGCACTAGAAGCGGATACATCACTCAGCCATTTATCCTCATGTCCTGCATAAGTATTAAGGGAAAAAAACTGATTTACTCGGAAAGGCAATTGACTAATACTAGGTGCTAAGAGAGTTTGAATTGCCCTCTCTTGAAAAAATGGTAAAACTTCAGGATCAATGGCAAGCTTTACTAATTCTCTTGCTTCCCGTCCTCTTTTCATGAAGTCAGACCATGTTTGCTCAACAGACTCGACCATACTTTTGGAAGTAAAACATAGAGAAATACTTAATGTCAAGATGTCAAGAAAAAAAGCCTGGAATAAGCGGAGAGGGAGGGATTCGAACCCTCGATACCTTGCGGTATACACGCTTTCCAAGCGTGCTCTTTCGGCCACTCAGACACCTCTCCAGTTTGTGTATTATATCAGGTTCAAGTTACTCTTGACTTTCGTATTATATTTGGCTACTCTGAATTAATCTATCAATAATATTTGCTTATTGAATTATATATCAAATTTGATATAATAAATATGGATTTTAAAATTACATATTATCAAGATAGCTCTGGGAAGGATCCTGTACATGAATTTTTGTTAGAGGTATCAAGAAGTAACCTAGTCTTGTATAACCAAACCTACAAAGGTTTGGAAAAACTGAGGAACAGGGTTTATCATAAGGAACCTTTGTCAAAGCATCTAGAATCTGGGTTGTGGGAGTTAAGAATCAGGGTGGGCACTGATATTTTAAGAATAGTATATACTTTTGCTAAAGGACAGGTGATAATTTTGTTGCATGGTTTTATTAAAAAGCAGGAAAAGACCCCACTAGGTGATTTAGAGTTGGCTAGAAAAAGATTAAGAGAATTAAAGATGAAAGAGAAAAACTAAAATGAAAAGAGTAAAAGATGATTTAGACAGAACAATGAAACAAGTCTTAAAAGAGAATCCTCGTTTACAGGAGGGGCTTGATAAGGCTGAACAGGCTTGGGATATTGCTTTCCAGATCTATGACCTCAGAAAAAAGGCAGGCTTAACCCAAACCCAACTAGCAAAACTAGTTCATACTAAACAATCAAACATTGCCAGGATTGAAACTGCAGATTATACAGGCTACACTTTAAAAACTTTAGAAAAAGTCACTAAAGCCTTAAAAGCAAAGTTAGAGATAAAAATTGTCCCATCCCAAAGCCAAACCATAAATCCTTAAGTTGCCATAGGTTTACGTTTGGAGTACAATTTGCAGATCATTCCCTAATGGCTTCGGCTTGTTTACTTCGGGCGATTGGGAGATTGGTTTAAGGCATGGACGATTTAGAACTCATTAAGGAAAAGATAAATATTGTAGATTTAATCTCTGAGTATATTCCTCTTAAAAAGGCTGGAGTTAACTTCAAAGCAAATTGCCCCTTCCATCAGGAAAAAACCCCCTCTTTCATGGTTTCCCCTGAGCGCCAGATCTTTCATTGCTTCGGCTGCGACGTTGGGGGCGACATCTATAAATTTGTTATGGAAAAAGAAGGCTTAGAGTTCAAAGATGCCCTGGAACTTTTAGCCCAAAAAGCAGGGGTAGTTTTAAAAAACAGGTCCCCCAAATCTTCAAAAACAGAAAAACTCTTTTTAATCAACCAAAAAGCCTCTCAATTTTATAACTATCTTTTAACCACCCATCCCTTAGGCAAAAAAGCCCTTGAGTATTTAAAAAAAAGAGGCCTTAAAGATGAAACCATTAAAGAGTTCAACCTAGGCTATGCACCCCTCTCCTGGGAATCTTTAACCAAATTTCTAAAAAAAAGGGGCTTTTCAACCCAAGATTTGGTCCTCTCAGGCCTTTGTGTGCCCTCTCAGACTGGATGCTATGACAGGTTCAGGGGCAGGGTTATCTTCCCGCTCATAGATGTCAGGGGAAGGATAATTGGCTTCTCAGGCAGGATCTTGGATTCAGGAGAACCCAAATATATAAACTCCCCTCAAACCCCAATCTTTGACAAGAGAAGTTTTTTACTGGGATTAAACCTCACAAAAGGTGAAATTAAGGGTAAAGATGAAGCAATAGTGGTTGAGGGGGAAATGGATATGATTTTAAGCTACCAGGAAGGTGTAAAAAATATAGTTGCCTCAAAAGGCACAGCCCTGACAGAAGAGCAGATAGAAGCTTTAAAAAAATACACCCAAAACATCTCTCTCTGTTTTGATACAGACTTGGCAGGAGACTCTGCATCCAGAAGGGGGATAGAGATAGCAGACCGCTCAGGCATGAATATAAAGGTAATTGAGGTCAAAGGCTCCAAAGACCCTGCAGAAACAATCCTAAAAGATAAATCAGTTTGGGAAGATGCAGTCAAAAATGCTATTCCTATTTATGACTATTATCTTTCCTCTGCTGAGCGCCGTTACGATATAAAATCAACAACAGGAAAAAAAGCTGTTCTAAATGAATTGCTGCCTATCTGGGACAAAATTTCAAACCCTATTGAAAAAGACCGCTATATTGAAAGGCTTGCATCATTACTCTTAACTAAAGAAGACTTATTAAGAATTGAACTTGAAGCATTTTCAAAAGGGGAAATAAAGCCCCAGATGCTAAACACAACCCCTCCGTCAAAAGAAGAGCCTAAATCCATAGACAGAAGAAAACTTTTAGAAGACTACCTTCTGTCTCTTCTTTTGCATCTTCCTGAAAACCACATCTATGTTCCAAACTTCCCGGAGACTTTATTTACCCAGGAGGAGCTAAAAGGAGTCTATGTAGTACTCGTTTTATTTTTAGACTCAATCTCCTTTAAAGGAACATCTTTTAAAATTACAGAATTTATAAAGACAGTCCCTCCAGAGCTTGCCCCAATCATAGATAAATTATATTTAATGCAGATTGATGAAAGGCTGGAGGACCCCAAAGTCTGGCAAAAAGAGATAGATTTAGTTATCTCCCAGCTAAAAAAAATGCTGATTAAATCCTCCTTAGAGAAGCTGACTTTGCAAATTAAAAATGCCCAGGAATTTGGTAAGATAGAAACACTTGAAGTATTAAATAAGCGTTTCAGAGACCTTTCAGTAAAATTAAAAAACATCTAAGCTTGATTTTGCTATAGGTTGAGGGTAGAATATAGTGTTCCAAAAATATTATGGCTAAAAAAAGTTCAAAACAAGTATCCCTTGATGATAAAAAACTCCTAAAACTGGGCAAAGAGCGCGGTTTTGTAACCCAGGATGAAATTTTGCAGGTTTTTCCAAAGCCAGAAGACTCACTGGAGGATTTAGACAGTTTCTATTTGAAACTTATTGATGCAGGTATTGATGTCTTTGAAACAACTACTGAAGAAGAAGTAGATGAGGGCAAAACAGCCACAGATCTGGAAAGAGAACTGGAAGTCTTGGCAGCCCTGGATGAAGGCTCAGTCACAGATCCAGTCAGGCAATATTTAAGGGACATTGGAAAGGTGCCGCTTTTAACAGCAGCCCAGGAAATAGAACTTGCCAAAAATGTTGAAAAAGGCATTCAGAGAGCTAAACATCAGTTAATTTCAGCCAACTTAAGGCTGGTGGTTTCTATTGCTAAAAAATATGTAGGCAGGGGAATGTCCCTTTTGGACTTAATAGAAGAAGGAAATATAGGTTTAATGAGGGCAGTTGAAAAATATGACTGGAGAAGAGGATTTAAATTTTCAACCTATGCTACCTGGTGGATCAGGCAGGCTATCACCAGGGCAATAGCAGACCAGGCCCGCACCATCAGGATCCCAGTCCATATGGTTGAAACTATCAATAGGTTTAACAGGACCCAAAGAAGGTTAATGCAGGAGTTAGGCAGGGAACCTACCCCGGAAGAAGTTGCAGAAGCTTTGGGGATTGATCCCTCAAAAGCCAGAGAAATTGTCAAAGTCTCCCAGGAACCAACCTCACTTGCAACCCCTGTAGGGGATGAGGATGACTCTCAGCTGGGAGATTTTATAGAAGCCCCTGGCTTAAAGCCAGATGAACAAGCCACCAGGGAACTTCTAAAAGACCATTTAGATGAAGTCTTAAATACCCTTTCACCCAGGGAAAAAAGGGTGCTTCAGCTCAGGTTTGGTTTAGAAGATGGTAAACAAAGAACATTAGAGGAAGTTGGTAAAGAATTTGGGGTCACCAGGGAAAGAATCAGGCAGATTGAAGCCAAAGCAGTCAGAAAATTAAAACACCCAACCAGAGCCAAAAAATTAAGGGATTATCTGGAGTAATTTTAAGCGCAGCTCCAGGCTGCAAACCCCTGCTCCTGTTTTATTTGAACTGCCACCACAGAATTTTTAATTGGATCACTCCAGTCAGTCCAGTAGTTCCATCCTCTACTAGCATATTTCCCAGCATGCTCAGGCATCTCCTGCCATAAGCCTTTTGCTCCTGAAGGATTTTGAGCTGTAGGATCACCTAAACTCTCACAACCAACTATCTTCCAGGCATAAGCCTCTGTTGTACCCATCTGAGCAGCAGCCCACTTAACAATATCATCAATGCTATTTAGCCCATAAAGCTTTTTTAGGGGAATTTCAACATGAGAAAAATCAGTTGGCTCTGGCAAAATAGCCATCTTGGGAACCTCAGTTGTCTTTAAAGCAGCCTTCCCAATATTTGCCAGCATTACCCCTTCATTATTCCAAACCTGAACAGTAAACTCAGGAAAGCGCGCTACTTCCAGCACACCATCGTAATTTTTTGAAGCAACAGGGGTTATAGACTGGGCATCTGGTTTAAGTACACCTAAAATCTGCTGAACCTCAGGTTTCATCTCAGCGACTGGTTGCTGAGACTTAGCTTTAGGTGGAATCTTTAACTCTTTCTCCATCTCACCATCCTTACCATCCCTGGAAAGATCATTTAAGATATCGCCAAAATGAATTGTTCCTGTAGCAGGATTTTTTTGAATCTCTGCTTTCTCTGTCATTACAGATATTCCACCAGCTTTGTTTCTATATGCTCCTGTTAGAAATTGTCCTAACATGTCTTTTCCGCCAGTTTTTCTAAAAAAGATTAATAAATCCAAAAAATCATCTTCACTCACATCATTATTAGTAATTTCAGATTGCGAGGGGGGAGCAGCCTGGGCTTCCACTGGACGGACAAACTGAGTAGCCACAGCTGCAACCACTGCAAAAGCCCCAGCTTGGACCATCTTTTTAGACTTGTCTATAAAACTTGTTGTAAAAATCTCTTTGTTCATGGTTCTTGGTTTGTTATCCCGGACTTGATCCGGAGATCTAGATCCTGAAACGAGTTCAGGATGACGTTCATATTGAAATATTTAAAAAGGGAAAACTAACTTGAAAAAAAAAGAATTCCCTTCATTTGGTCTCGCCACTAAAAGTGGCGGATCGATGCTTGGGAGGCATTCATCATCACTGTTTGGTTACAGCTGCGATTGCGATAAATTGCTTTACCGAAAAGTGCCATTTGCTCAAGAAGGTTGAGCGCTTTCCACCTTAGGCGGAAGTTCTAGCATCTAAAACTTTAAGTATTTTATTGGATTAAACTTTAATTTGTCAAATCTTGAACCTAAAAAGAAGAAAAGATTATTTTATATCTCCCATAGGGGACATAAGTTGAAAATAATTTCCATCTGGGTCTGCAAAAGTTGCAATCCACATCTCTGGCGCCTCATCTGGAGCATAAGGCTCTTTAATAACCTTTGTCCCTAAACCTTTAATTCTTTCAAACTCACCCTTAACATCATCAGTCTCAAAATTAAAAAGTATTCTTTGTGGCTCTTTTGCCCCTCCTTTAACTTCTGAATGCTCACCAATGGTTAAGTGGGTAGATCCTACCTGATAGCCAGACCAGTTCCCGGCCTGCCAGTCAGCTTTTTTCCCCAAAACTTTCTCATAAAACTCACTCATCTTTTTAGGCTTGGATGTCCCAATCATAATAGAATTCAAATTCAACATATCTGTATTATACACCCCCTTAATTGCTAGCTGGCTGGAGCATGCCTACATGGTTGCCTTCGCAGTCTCTAAATGAAATATATCTTCCAATTCCCGCAATATCATCAATTTTGCCCTCTCCTGAAGCTCCACCAATAATTTTACCTCCAGCTTCCTCAACAGCCTTCATTGACTCTTCTAAATTATCAACTGAAATTACCAAATGAGGAATATTAAACCCTTCCTTGTCCTGATATTCAAAAAACCCACCATTAATATTTCCAGGGGTCTTAACCATTCCCTGCTCATCAGTTTCTGTAGTTTGGGCCAAAAGATAATTTCCCATCTCACCCCCAAGCTGATTCATCTGCCACCCAAAAACTCTGGAGTAAAAATCAGCAACTCTTTTATTATCTTTTGCGGGCATCTCAAAGTGGACAACAGGGTTCATCTTTTTCATGGGATTATTTTATCACATCCTGCAAACTTTGCTTAATGCTTTAAACTTGGGTGGGGACTAACTACCCTGGAGTATCTTTTAAGGAACTTTTTTGGAAAATTTGCGTCTTATATATTAGGTAAGTAGAAGTTATGATTCCCAAAGTATGGCAGAAGAGAAAAAACACAAATTTGAAAGTTGTATTAAGGAGTGCTTAGACACTATGTATAGAGTTGCTTTAAGATTAACTAAAGATCATGAAAAGGCTGAAGATTTAGTGGCTGACAGTGTTCTTTCAGCATGGAAAAACTTTACTTCTTTAAAGGAAGAAAAAAAGTTTAAACCCTGGATTTTAAGGATAATAACCAATACTTATATAAGTGGCTACCGCCATAAAAAATCCTACCCTGATCCAATTAATTTTGGCCAGATTGCAGAAGATGAAAATGGTGATGACTTTTCTCTTTTTGAAGCTTTGGCTTCTCCTTTTTTATTATGGCAGCAAAATCCAGAAAAGATGTTTGTTAATAATCTTTTAAAGCAAGACATTATAAAAGCTTTAGAGAGCTTGCCAGACCAATATAGGATTGTGGTAACCCTATGTGAGCTGGAAAGCTTATCTTATCAGGAAGTGGCTAAGATGCTTAATTTACCCATAGGCACAGCTAGATCAAGATTATCTAGAGGTAGATCCATGTTGCAAAAACAGCTTTGGAATTGGGCAAAGGAGAAAGGATACAGACTTTGAAAGTGATCTCTTGTATAGAAGCAGTTACCAGAATGTTTGAGGTTTTGCAGGGTCAATTAAACATTAAACAAAAGGCAGAGCTTGATACTCATATTGAAGAGTGTAAGCATTGCTGCGACAGGTTTGAGTTTGAAAAGCTGTTTAAAGAAAAACTATCTGAAATCAACAAAGAGCAAAAAGCTCCTAAAAATTTGTCTAAAAAAGTTGAAAAACTATTAAGTGAGTTTTGATGGCCTGCCTGCAGGGAACTTTTTTAGAAAATTTGCGTCTTATATATTAGAGAGGAATATTTAAAAACGTGGTAATGATTGCTCAGTTAAAAGATCCCAGGAAGCTTAAACAGCATATTACTCAAGCTGTTTGTCAAATGTACAGACAAGTTTCAAATAACCCAAACCTTGGCTTTCATTTCCCGGTTGGTAAAAAAGCCCTCCTGGCTGTAGGATACCCCAAACAATTAATAGATAAACTTCCAGGCTCTGCTACTGAATCTTTTGCCGGAGTTGGTTACCATTTTCAAACTGATGTAATTAAGCCAGGTATGAGAGTTTTAGATATTGGTTTTGGATCTGGCACAGACCTTTTAATTGCTTCAAAGTTAGTTGGACCTGCAGGACAAGTAGTAGGCATTGACATTACAGATGCCATGATTGAAAAAGCTAAAAAAGCTATTGCCAGTAATGGATTTGGAAATACTTATGTATTAAAAGCTGAAGCAGATAAACTGCCTTTTACTGCCGGAACATTTGATGTAGTCATTTCCAATGGAGTCATAAATTTAGTATTAAATAAAAGAAAAGCTTTTTCAGAGATTTTCAGGGTGCTTAAAAAGGGTGGGATTTTAAGTTTTGCAGATATTGTCTTAGGAAAATCTATCTCAGAGGAGTCAAGGCAAAATCCAAAACTTTGGGCTGAATGTGTGGTGGGTGCAATGCTGGAAGAGCAATATCTTAATTTAATAAAGAATGCTGGGTTTAAAAATACCCAAATAGTCCAATCTTTAGATTATTTTACCAATTCATCTTCTGAAAACACCAGGGAAGTTGCTAAGCAGTATCAAGCACATACAGCAGTTATTAAAGCTGTAAAACCTTAGATTAAAGGGGGTGATTTAATGACAAATAAATTAAATGGAGTTAATGTTGACCAGCTTATTTCAACTATTAATTTAATTAAAAACAAACCAGATATTGCAAACTTTACCTTTAGAGCTACCAATAAATGGATTAGTGGTGGTCATTCCAAGACTACTATTAATGGTTTTTTCGGAGCAGGTAGTGAACAAAAAAGAGAAAGGGCACATGTTTTAGATGGGGATGAACCTGCTGTTCTTTTAGGGGAAGACCATGGAGCTAATGCAGTTGAGGCAGTGCTTCATGCACTAGCTTCCTGTTTGGCTGTTGGTTTTGTCTATAACGGCGCAGCTCAGGGAATAAAGGTAGAAAGTTTGGAGTTTGATCTGGAGGGTGAATTAGATTTACATGGATTCTTAGGTCTATCAGAGAATACAAGGCCTGGATACCAAAATATTAAGGTTAATTATAGAGTTAAAGCAGATGCTCCAAGGGAAAAACTGGTTAAGCTTTGTGAGTATGTTCAAAAAACCTCCCCAGTTTTGGATATTATTAAAAATCCGGTATCTGTTTCTATTAATTTAGAGTAGTGCAAAAGAGGCCTCTTTGTACTTAGATAGAAACTCTATCCCACGCTCCAAATGCCATTTGATGCTATCCTTCTTGCCAATAAAACAAAAGATTGGCTCCTCCGCGTGGATTAAGCAGGGATAAATTCAGAGGTTAATAGTCACCCGCATGAAAGTTGCAGGTATTGAAGTACTACCATCAGTACTTTTATTTTGCTCTTTCGCCAACTCCAAAAGCTGGTTATGAAGTTGCGCCATCCGCCCATTTTTTTGAGCTGCTGCTACTGCGTTCATTGTTGGTCCGTAGAATCGTTCCAATAATTCTATGAACTGCGCAGGGCTTTTATCATCTGATATAAAAGAGTACGTATCCCTAACCATCGAGATTTTCTCCTTGGGTACTCCAGCCTGACCAAAACGCTCGATAATGTGATCTTCAACACCCCACGTCATTGGACTAATAAAACCTTCCGGAGGTGGAGGTGTAAACTCTGCGCTTATTTTTAAAAGCTGCGAGACAAATGAAGTCGGATCATTTGGGATCCAGTTACCCATCACAATGCGGCCACCAGGCTTTGTGACCCGTACCATTTCACGGGCTACATCGAAAGGTTTCGGTGCAAACATGGCACCAAATATAGAAATGGTCAAATCAAATGAGTGATCACTAACTCCCTGCAAATTACACGCATCCCCTTCCTGAAATGTCAGTCGGTTGAGACCTGCCTCCGCAGCTCGTTTGTTCCCGGCGTCAACGAGGTTCTTGGCAATGTCGATTCCAACAACTTCAGCACCCAAGAGAGCTAAAGGGATCGCGGTAGTGCCATCTCCGCAACCGAGGTCTAAGACCCGCAGTGGCGGCGTTATCTCAAGAGACTTAACAATCTCTTCTCCAGATTGGCGCATAAAGGCTGCAATTTGGGTAAAATCACCTTTTTCCCACAACGCTTTGTTTGAATTCGTTTTTTGTTCCATAAATTAATCATCTCATAGACCGGAAAAAAATAAAACCTGTAGCTATATTAAAGAGTTTTAGGGGTCACAATTTTAAACCTTGCTCCCTAATCCTGAGATTCTTAGAGTTACGATTGATAAACTGTTAAAGGCTTTTGAGAACGTTATTCAAATGGAATTGATAAGAGTAAGGTGGGAGGAAATAAAAAGGTTACAAGTAAATCCTACTAAGCTATAGTTCACTTATTCCTTTATCTCTGTTCTTTATTGGGGTAGACTAGAGGATAGCCTTCTCGGGTAGTAGCTTCCAGTCCCATCTTTTTTTCAAATGCGATTGCTTCTTTAATTAAGTCTCCCTCACGATAAGTTTTTAACGACTCTTGGTCTTTCCAAATGACCAGAGTGGACTCGTTACCTATCTCAGGCCTATTGTAGTGGTAAATCGCAAGTACGCCAGGCTGCTTTTCCATTCTGGGTAAAAATTCTTTAAGGAATCCTTCAACTTGAACTAATTGGTCAGGGGTAACCTCGCTTGTAGTTATTGTTATAAACATACTGATATTGTACTAACTTTTAAGGATGTAGTACAGGTTGAATTGATAAGGGTAAGGTGGGAAGAAATTAAGAAATTACAAAGCAAACCTTTGTTAATTATACCTCAATCCTCAGCATAACAACGAATAACGATAATAATATATTGACAAACGATAAATAACATGGTAAGATGCTCTTATCTAATACTAAATTAGGTATTTTTATGAAAAAAGGTTCAACTTTATTCCTAAAGGTCGTAATTTGTCTTATCGCAATCGGAGCGCTTGCCGGTATGATTTGGTTTCCTCAAACTGAAGGAAGAGCTGCTAACTTAGATCTAATCAGTATTTATACAGATCCGTTTATTATCTATATTTATATAGCTTCCACCCCATTTTTTGTTGGGTTATACCAGGCATTCAAATTGTTAAACTTCATTGATGGAAGTTATGCCTTTTCCCAAGGTGCTGTTAATACACTCAGGAATATGAAATTTGCTTCCCTCAGCCTTATCGGTTTTATTGCATTAGCATTGTTTTATATCCGTTTCTTTGCGCAGGGTGATGATCCGGCAGGTCCGACGGCGCTTGGAATTCTTGCATCTTTCGCAGCCGCTGTTATTGCAACAGCAAGCGCTGTTTTTCAAAAACTTCTGCAAAATGCGGTAGATTTAAAATCGGAGAATGACTTAACGGTCTAAGACAGCTTGCTGTCGCAAGGTCTTGCGAACTTGTGAGCAAGTTCTTAAAGGAGCAGTATGGCCATTATAATAAATATTGATGTGATGTTAGCAAAAAGAAAAATGAGTGTTACAGAATTGACTGAAAAAGTCGGCATCACGATGGCTAATCTTTCCATCTTAAAAAATGGTAAAGCCAAAGCTATCCGTTTTTCGACATTGGAGGCGATTTGTAAAGCGTTAAAATGTCAGCCTGGAGATATTTTAGAATACAAATTTAACTAGGTGGCGTTACTTAAATGCAATGATTTGATAACCGTATTCTTCAATTTCTTCTTTAGACCAAAACGAAAGGTCCTTTGTTTTACCAACGTACGTTACCGTTTTTTCCAACTTTCTACCGGTATATTCTTTAGTATTTGGGTCCCATTCCTGCAGTACCAAGGTGTCACCTGGGTTACACTGGAAGTCAGCCAATCTTAATTCATAAGTTTTGACACCATCCAATATCTTTTGAAAGTATTCCGGCCAAACTTTCTTTTCAATGCTTTTCGTACTATTCATATTTCGGTTCGTGCAAGTGATAATTGGTTCCACCTGATAGAAGATGCTAGAACCTATTTTATCTCTCTTTGATCAGTAGTGATGTTAAATTTACTCTATCCTACTACTTCAACTTGAAAACCACCGTAAGCCATTCTTTTCATATCAAAAGGCATGGACATATCTTTGTTTTCTTCCATCTGCTTGTTCATTTCTTCCATCACTTTAGCATTGACCTCATCTCGATGTTCCTTGGATTTAAAGACTATAAAAGAAAACCAAACTGTCTCATCACTTTTTGCTCCAGTCATTTCAGTGAATGCACGTGCTTTTTCACCGCCCATTTCTTGTGGGACAAGGTCATCACCACGGCATTCATAGTATTCAAGCGCGCCATACTTCATCCACATATCGCGACCGCCTTCTGCCATTTTTCTATATTCCTCAGCTTTGTCTCTTGGAACTACAAGCACAAACCCATCTACATATTTTGCCATACTTAATCACCTCCTTTAATAAGCTACCTGATTGGACTTTATTATATCCGAAAGAATTAATTCAGCAAATATAACACAACATCTCAGCTCCCCACGCCTAAGCGCCCCATACCCAACTTTCCAGAAGTAATTAAGACGATAGAGCATGGAAATAATATGATGATTTTGAAAGAAAGGTGGAATGAAATTAAAACTGCTTTAATGGTCAAATAGTTTAACTGTTAAATGACGTTCTCTCATTATTTTATCGTCATCTATCCATTCTCCATCATAACTGACTTTTACTTTAATTCGTCTTGGTTCAGCATTATCGGCATAGATACCTATGGAAAATATGTAACTTCCAGCATCAAAAATATCAGAATAGCTCGTTGGTTTTATTGTGCAGGTTCTAAAACCCTTACTGTAAGCATCGTAACGCTCAAAGTCTGTGTTTTTAATCTGTCTCAAAAATTCGGCGAAGTCTTTAGCCCTTTTAGGGTCAATTACCTCAATTAGATCTACGGGTCGATATTGTCCTTGGGACAACCTAACTTCTCGCTTGATGTCATTCTGTACCTGATAACCAGCCCAAGATAAATTGAGTGCCATAAATTTCTTTGGCCTAGGTTCTACATCCTCCAAAATAACCTCAACATTTTCTAGGGCTTCTGTTCCTTCGTTGCCGATCTTTAAACGCGCGTAAAAGGTTGGTAAAGAAGCAATAATATTACCGCTCCTCAGGTCGGTAACGTTCATGTTGGTCAAATGGAAATGATCAGGAACCTTTTGATCAAACTGAGTATTGATTATTGGACGATTTCTATACTTACTAGCGTCATCCTTTATTACCAGTGAATATATTATGGCTAGCGAAGCATATAGTGCAACCAGAAATTCTATGAACTCATCATTTTTCAGAATACCTGTTTGGGACAAGAAATAATGGCCTAGAAATGGGGCAATTATAACAATTGCAAGGAATAAGTGGTCCTTTTGGGAGCGCCAAACTCTAGACAAAGAGCTATGACCAAAGACAACGCCCAATAAATAGCAAAAGAGGCTGTATATTAGAAGTAAAAAAAATAAAAACCTGTCCATATTTTGGCAGGTTATAATAAGACAATTTTGCTCCCCCGCGTGGATATGTCCTAATTTCTTTTCAAGAAATTTCCGGACCAGATCAAAGATCTAGTTAAAATCCTTAGCAGGGAAATTAA
>MFDF01000018.1 GCA_001776785.1 Candidatus Daviesbacteria bacterium RIFCSPHIGHO2_12_FULL_37_16 | reverse complement strand
AAAAGGCCCAACTGGCTCCACCTTTGAAGTAGTAGGTATTTAGGCTACAATTTACTTAATGGCCCCTTTAAGAAACCTCTTAATTTTCATTCTTTTATCCTTAATCCTTTTTTTCTTTATCTATTTCACCCCTGCTCCCAAATCCTGGATTGAATCAAAAACCTGGCAAATTATCTTAATTTTTACCCTCATCCTTTTTATCCCCACCTTTTTTGTAAACATCTTTTTAAACTATATCCCCAGAAGCTTCTGTATAGGTCTTGGAGTACTTATGGCCTCACTCCAGCTTGCCCTAAACCAAAAATCTCCCTATATTTATGCCCTGATTGTCCTTTTAACTATCCTTTTATTCTTCTTTATACCCAAAAAAGGCTTACCCCGGCACCCGCGGGGTTTGACAAGAAGCCCAAAAATCCCTAAACTGACCCATGCAATAAAACAAAATAAGTTTGCAAGATTAAGACAAAGGCATAAAAGATGAACAAATTTTACCTAACAACAGCTATACCATATGTAAATGGCAAGCCTCATATTGGCCATGCACTGGAATATTTCCAGGCTGACACAGTCAAAAGGTTTCACCAGGCTTTAGGGGAAGAAACTCTTCTACTTTCTGGTGCAGATGAAAATGCCCTTAAAAATGTCCAGGCAGCAGAAGCAGAAGGTATAGAAGTTCAAAAATTCCTGGATCAAAATTCTGAAGTTTTTAGACTTGCTTTTGAAACTTTAGGCATAGATTTAGATATTTTTCAAAGAGGTTCAGACCCAAAAACACACTGGCCAGGTGTCCAAAAACTCTGGAAATTATGTCTTGAATCTGGGGATATTTATAAAAAATCTTATAAAGGTCTTTATTGTGTCGGCTGTGAAGAATTCAAGGATGAAACCCAATTAGAAAATGGTCTTTGTCCTATCCATCAAAAAAAACCAGAATTAGTAGAAGAAGAAAACTATTTCTTCAAATTATCCAAATATCAGGACCAGCTAACTAAACTTATTGAATCTAATGAATTAAAAATAACCCCAGCAAATAAAAGACAAGAGGCTCTATCTTTTATAAAATCAGGCCTGCAAGACTTCAGTGTTTCTAGGTCAAAAGAGAGAGCTAAAGGAGTAGGTGTCCCTGTTCCAGATGATCCTTCCCAAATCATCTATGTTTGGTTTGATGCTCTAAATATCTATATGACAGGCATTGGTTTTGGAACAGATAAAGATGGTTGGAAAAAATACTGGCCTGCAGACCTACATATTATTGGAAAAGATATTAATAGGTTTCATACAGTTTATTGGCCAGCAATGCTTTTATCAGCAGGGTTACCAATTCCCAAACAAATCTTAATCCACTCTTTTATTACCTCAGGAGGACAAAAGATGTCTAAAACTTTAGGCAATGTCATAGACCCATTTGTAATGATTGATACATATGGTCTGGAACCATTTAGATATTACCTGCTCTCACAAATCCCTATAGATTCTGATGGAGATTTTACAGAAGAGCGCTTTAAAGAAATCTACACGGCAGATCTAGCAAATGGTTTGGGTAATTTAGTTGCAAGGGTTGCAAAACTTGCAGAAAATTCAGGCTTTGAAGCTGGAAGGCCAATAGAAGAATTTGATCCTGAAGTAAAAACACTGCTAGAAGAATATAAATTTAATGAAGCTCTAGCCTGGATCTGGAAAACAATTTCTCTTGCAGACCAAAGGATTAACCAGGAAAAGCCCTGGGAGCAAAAAGGGGATAAACTAAAAGAAACTTTAGATGAATTAGTAAAGTTAATTCAAAGGATTGGTTTTAACCTACAAACCTTTTTACCCCAAACTTCAGAAAAAATATTAACCCAATACCAGGGAAAAATTAAAGCAGGCCCTCCCCTTTTCCCAAGATTAGCTAATGAAACAAAAACCTCAGCTTAAAAAAGGTGTAGATTATATTGGAGTGACATGTGTTTTCTTTTGCCATGACGGCAGAGGCAGATTTCTGCTTCATAAAAGAAGCAAACTTTGTCAGGATGAACAGGGAAACTGGGATGCAGGTGGAGGCTCTTTAGAACATGGGGAAGAGTTTGAAGAAGGTGTAAGAAGAGAAATTAAAGAAGAGTACTGCACCACTGTTTTAGATCTAAAATATTTAGGAGCCCACAATGTTTTAAGAAAAAACAAAGGCAAGAAAACCCATTGGATAGCACTTATTTTTGTAGCCAGAGTTGATGCAAAA
Organism: Candidatus Daviesbacteria bacterium RIFCSPHIGHO2_12_FULL_37_16; assembly: GCA_001776785.1. Classification (GTDB taxonomy): domain Bacteria; phylum Patescibacteriota; class Microgenomatia; order Daviesbacterales; family UBA10151; genus GWB1-36-5. Next base: position 17,662 of record MFDF01000018.1, on the reverse strand, counting down.
AAAGTTAAAATTGGAGAACCTAAATATATGGATGAAATAGGTTGGTTTACCAAAGACAATCTTCCCACTCCACTCCATACTCAACACCCAAGATTCTGGCCTTTAGTTGAAGATTATATTTAATTTATGCTAACAGACACTCATGCTCATCTTTTTTGGGATTCATTCAAAGAAGATCTAAAAGAAGTTTTAGATCGGGCAAAGCAGGCTGGAATCTCTATTATCTTTAATGTAGGTACAGATTTAGATACCTCAGAAGAGTCCCTAAACCAATTGGATACTTTATCTACTCACTTCAAAGAAAATGAAATAGTTTTTTACTCAACTGCAGGAATCCATCCCCATGATGCTTTCAAATATGACACCCCGCAAAAACTTGAAGCTGCAATTCAAAAATTAGAAGCAATTTACCAGAAAAACCCTCAAAAAGTAATTGGAATTGGTGAATGCGGCCTGGATTTCTTCTTTGGCTTAAACCCTGACTGGATCCCCTCTACTTACTCAGAAGACCAATTGAAAGATTTACAGGTTAAACTTTTCCAATCTCAAATTGATTTAGCCAAAAAACTAAACCTTCCCTTAATAATCCATGTCAGAGATGACAGGTCAAAAGACCCACAAAATGTGGAGTGCTGGACCAAAGCTTTGGATATGGTTTCAGGCTACAAAGGCATCCTCCACTGCTACTCCGGCCTCGAGCCAACTAGTCAACGAGCAACAAGTAACGAGTTCAAAGACTTCCTTGTGTCTTTCGCAGCTCCAATAACCTATCCCAAAAATGACTACCTAAGACAAGTTGCTAAAGACTTACCCTTAAATAGAATCTGTTTAGAAACAGACTCCCCTTTCTTACCTCCCCAATCAAATAGGGGAAAAAGAAATGAACCTCAAACAGTCAGAGAAATAGTCCAGCTTATTGCTCAAATTAAAGGAATTTCTTTAGAGGAAGTAGCAAACCAAACTACAGAGAATGTAAAAAAAGTTTTTAGACTATCTTGACAATCTAACTGATTTATATAGAATTGACTGAGAATGACTGAATCAGAAATAAATCCAGGTCAAATCCTCACTCCATTAGAATGGAGGAACAAATTTGAAACCTTCCTTATCAATAATCCAGCTTTCATGGCTGGTCCTTATACCTTCTCTGCTAGAGATGCCCGTCAAGCTCGTGAGAGGTTTTTCCCAGGATGGCATACCTACATGGGTGAAATCCCTGAAAAAGAAGAATTAAAACCCTTTTATAGAGTTGAAGCTAGAAACCATAAGGAACTTATACTTGCTGAGTTTGTAAAACCTCCTTATGTTAGAGCAGAATTTGTAATTCCTCAAAGCCCATCTTAATTTGCAATCACCCTTCAAATTCACTAAACTTACCAAGGAATAAACTACTAACTTTTAATCATAAATTTAGCTATTATTATCTATAGATGAGAATTCTTGTACTATTTCTAGCAGGACTTGTCTTCTTTTTCTTTATTGGAGAAGCCCTCAACAGACTTTTTAAAAATCCTCTCCACTCCCTTTATGGAATATTTTTAATAATCTCAGGCTTCATAATTGGTTTTCTGGGCCAGTTTTTTATGCCCCAACCCCTAAATACTCTCCTGGGAGTATTCTTATTAGGCTCAGGTGTAGGCTTAACCCTCCACCATTTAATGTCCAGAAGATACATCATCTCAGAGCGCGCTGAATTAAACTTTGTCAGAAAACATGAGACCAAAATTGAGCGGGCTTTAGAGATTCTCCCAGGTGCCATGACCTGGATTGCCCTCACTTCTCCTTTTTGGTTATCCCTAACCCTCCCTTTTGCTGTAGCTTATTTTATAGTCATAGCAGATGTTTATTGGTTAATCTCAGCTTTAAGGATCTCAATTTTAATTATTGTAGGCTATAGAAAACTTATCTGGGCAAAAGCCCAGCCCTGGCTGGAAAAAATTAAAAAAGACTACCCCAAAGTTTGGGAAGAGTATTATCACATTTTAGTTTTACCCTCATATAAAGAGTCTTTAGAAGTTTTAGCCCCGGCTTTTGAGGCCATAGCTAATTCAAATTACCCCAAAGACAAAATATTTTTAGCAGTAGGTTTTGAGGCTTTTGCAGATAAAGACCAGGTCAAAGAAATTATTGATTTTCTGGAAAGATATAAAAAATCCATTGGTGGAGTTTTTACTACAATTCATGAACTCCAGAGCGGTGAAGTTAAAGGTCCAGGCTCAAACAGAAACTGGATGATTAAAAATGCCTCTGAGGAGTTTAAAAAGCTAGGGATTTCTCCTGAAAAAGTCTTTGTCACCACTCTGGATGCAGATTTTGTTATCCACCCCCAGTTTTTAGCAGGGGCATTATATAAATACTTGGAAACACCAGAGGATATCAGGGATAAAAGGACCTACACTGGTTCATTTTTATACTACAACAACTACTGGCAGGCCCCCACCCCTATGCGTCTTATTGCCACAGGCACTGCTTTCTGGCAGCTGGCAGAAATGGTTGGCTCTGATAAATATCAAAACTTCTCCTCTTTATCTATTAACTTAAAATCCTTAATAGACATTGGAGGATGGATGCCTGATAAAGTCAATGATGACTCAGGTTTTTACTGGAAAGCCTACTTCCACTTCAATGGGGATTATAAAGTCATTCCCCACTACCTACCTATCACAGCTGACGCAAATTTGGATGTTTCCCTTTTCAAAACCTTCCAAAACCAGTATTTACAGCTTAAAAGATGGGCTTATGGTGTAGAACACATCCCTTATGTTTTTAAGCAATACTTTAGACGTACTGATATAGATTTTTGGAACAAAACTGACAAACTTCTATTTGTAGTCTGGGCAAATCTAAAATGGGGGACATTGGCACTTTTAGTTACCTTTGCAGGGCTTATTATTCCCTATATTAATCCTTCTTACTCAGAGTCAGCAGTTGCTATAAACTTACCAATTGTTTCCTCCTGGATTCTAACCATTGCCTTCATGGGTCTCTTTGCTACTATCTTTGTCCATGAAAAAACAGTCCCTCCCCGCCCTAAAAACTGGTCTATCTTTAAAAAAGCCTGGTCCTATATCCAATGGCTTCTCTTACCAGTAGTTTTAGTAACAATCTCCACTATTCCTGCAATTGATGCCCAGACTTCATTAATGTTTGGCAGGTACTTGGAATTTAGGGTAACCAATAAAGCCCGTTTAACTTAATACATGCCAAGCCTTTTAAAAAAATTTAGCAATTTCTATAACTCTCAGGATAAATATTCCTTTATCTCAATAACTTTAATTTTATCTATGGCCTTATTAATCCTTCTTACCTGGGTAATAAGCTACCCTTATCTTCCCTCCCAGCTGCCGCTTTTTTACTCCCTCTCGTGGGGAACCTCTCAGCTTGCCACATTAACCCAGTTTTTAATTTTAGTCTCAATCATGATCCTGATTATGCTTATCAATTCAATTGTTTCCTGGCACCTTCACCCTTCCCAAATCCTTCTAAAAAGGATTCTCAGCATAACCACAACCGTTACCTCATTTTTGATCCTTTTAACCTCACTTAAGATAATATTTACCTTCATCTAATGGATACATATTTGCCTTTTTTAGTAAGCCTTTTAATAACAGTTGTTACAATCCCTTTTACAATCATCTTTGCCAGGAAATATAACTTAGTTGATGATCCCAATACCCGTCCTCACCCAGCCCACATCCAAAAAAGGGTAGTTCCCAGGGCAGGAGGCCTGCCTATCTTCTTGGCTATCTTTTTTTCAATTCTTTTTTTTGTCCCCCTGGATAAACATATCTTAGGCATCATTTTTGCCATGCTTTTACTTTTAGCAATTGGCCTTTTGGATGATGCCTTAAAAAACTTTAGTCCTATCTCCAGACTTTTTTTCCAAATTATTGCAGCAGCAATTGTGGTCATTTCAGGTGTAGGGATTACCTTTGTGACCAACCCTTTTGGCGGGTTTATCCATCTGGACCAACTCATTATCCCTGTTAATTTTTTTGGCTCCCACCAAATCCTTCTTTTTGCAGACCTTTTAGCGCTGGTTTGGATTGTCTGGATGATGAATATTATTAACTGGTCCAAAGGTGTGGATGGCCAGATGCCCTCAATAATCTTAGTAGCCTCACTCACCATTTTTTTACTATCAAGCAAACTCATTTTAAGGGGTGAGACAAATCAGCAATACATCCAAACCCTCTCTTTAATCACAGCTGGTACCTCTTTGGGGTTTTTATTTTTCAATTGGTACCCGGCCAAAATCTTTCCAGGCTTCTCAGGTTCAACCATCTTAGGCTTTATGATTGCCACCCTTTCTATCCTTTCAGGGGCCAAACTGGCAACAGCACTCTTGGTCTTGCTTGTCCCCACAACTGATTTTCTATATACATTTTTCAGAAGGATACTACAAAAAAAATTGCCCTTTATTGGAGACCAGCAGCACCTCCACCACCTTTTACTAAATAAAGGCTGGTCTCATCAGAGGATTTCCTTGTTTTACCTAATATCTTGTGCTATTCTGGGCTTGTTATCAACTACCCTTTCTAGTCAGGGTAAGCTTTTTACAGTACTCACAGCCGGGGTAGTTATATTAGGCCTAATTCTATGGCTTCATTTTTACAAACAGGAAAAGGATTAACATTTATATATTCCCTTTTAAAAGCTGTCAGGCCCAGACAATGGATTAAAAACTTTGCTATCTTTGCAGGACTTATCTTTTCAGGATTATTAGACAACCCCTACTCAGTCATGAGCGCTACTGCAGGTTTTTTCCTCTTTTGCTCTGCTACCTCAGCTACCTATCTATTAAATGATATCTTTGATATTGAAAGAGACAGGCTTCATCCTTTCAAGAAAAATCGCCCTATTGCCTCAGGTGCCATCCCTGTCAATGTGGCGCTGATCATAGCGCTTTTGCTAATTGTCATAACTTTCCCCCTCTCGTACAAGCTCTCGCCCTCATTTTTCTTAGCAGTAGTAGCCTATATAATCCTCCAGGTTTTTTACTCAGCCTACATCAAACAAATTATTTTACTTGATGTCATGGCCATAGCAGCAGGATTTGTTTTAAGAATTTATGCAGGAGTTTGGGCAGTTAATGCCCACCTTAATGTCTGGTTTTTACTGACTGTTATCTCCTTTGCCCTCTTTTTGGCAATTGGAAAAAGGCGCTCAGAGCTAACTTTACTCCAGGCTCAGGCCTCAAAGCACAGGGAAACTTTGCTTCACTACCCAGAAAATCTTTTAGATATCTTAACAGCTATGTTTGCCAACTCAACCTGGCTTGCCTATGCTTTTTTTACCTTTCTTCAGCCTCCAATCTTTGCCCGCCCCAGGCTTTTATATTTATTTGACAACTTCTCCCTACCTTTCACCCAGGCTAAATACTTAATGGCCACAATCCCAGTAGTTATCTATGGAGTCATGAGATACCTCTATATTATTTATGAGAAAAAAGAAGGGGAGTCACCAGAAAGAGTTCTCTTAACAGATAAACCTTTATTAATTACAGTCATCCTCTGGCTAGTCATGGTCATCGGAATTATTTATTATTTAGGAGCCTGAGTTGACAATTTCTTATTAAAAGAGTACAAATCGTTTTGTATGCCAAGAATACCTGAATTAAAAGAATCAATCGGTGCCAGAGGATTTCCTGGACATGGTAGCGAAAGAACACCAATAACTTTGTATGATCTCTATAAAGCTCAACTCCCACCTACAGTCATCTATCATCTAGACCAATTTCCAAATGAAGCAGAATGGCTTCGCAAAGGTGGCTTAAACAAACCTCCTAAACTCATGAAAAGGTAGCTACATCTATCTTAGATAACAATTTACTCCACCTAGAAAAATTTGTTATGTACTCAATAAGTACCCTCAAAGGGTAAATTAGCTTAACACCTCTTCTTTTCTAGATTTTTTAGCCATCCATTTTTCTTTTCCACTAATATTTCTTCTCCAGTTTTGAAGACTAAATTTCTTTTTGCTTTATGACTTAATAATTTACTTTTAATTACTGTCATTAATTCTTCCTCTCGCCAAACTCACCCAAATCTTTCACAAAAGCCAGACCAACTTGTTTAACAAATCTTGAGTCTGCTGTTATTAAATTACAACCCTTTTCTTTTGCCAAAACTGCATATATAGCATCATAAACAGATACTCGACATTTCTTGGACATCTTCGCTGCTTTGGATACAGATTTTAAATCAATTATCTCTACCAGTAATTTAATTTTCTCCAAATCCTTAAAATTGCGTGTAATTTTATTTAGTGTTAATTCACTTTTTGTAGCCCAACTATTTGCTAGTTCATAAAAGAATAAGTCCGGAACTATAATAATATTCTTCCCAGCAAGATGGTCTTTGAGGATTTTTTCTGCTTCTAAACTAAAATCTTCAGTAGGATCAAACCATTTAAAGGCTACAGATGTATCAACAACTATCATCCTTTACCATAACGGATTTCTCTCAAAGCCTTAAGTGAATCCCAGCCTTTAAGATGCTTTGCATTTTCTTTAGCATGTTTTCTTATCTCCGCCATTAACTTATCTACCTCTTCTTTAGAACGGGTTTTCTTTTTATCCTCTAATAATTCTTCTACATTTCCAACTATATTACCCATATAGTGCTTATTATACCACTCTTATTGATTCTTTTTTTCAGCATATTGGGAAGAAATATATCCCTCTTGTCCATCAGGCAACCTGACCTTAAACCACTCTCCACTCTCTTCAAGCAAAGTTAAACTCTCCCCAGGTTTAACCTGGGCTATCTCTTTCCCATTCAAACTTGCTTTATCCCTCACCCTCAAAAACCCAGTTGGAGTCTGCTTAATTAAAACCTGTGGCAAAGCAGTTACTGGAGGAGTAGGAAGCTTAGTTAATTCAGCCTCAGAAATTGCTAAATCTGCATTCAAGGTTAAATTATATCCATCTATTAAAGTAGCCCTGATTGTCCTTTTTAAGAAGCTGTCTTTAGACAGTAAAAACTGATGCTCACCAGAAATGATCTCTGTATATATAAGTGGAGTTCTGCCAATTATCACCCCATCCATTAAAACCTCTGCTCCTGATGGATTAGAAATTATAGTCACTCCCGCTCCTTTCTCTAAAGTTATCACCTCACCTGAAGATAAAGCCTGGGTTTTTTGGATATCCCTGTTAACTACAGACAAAGTCCCCCCATTTAGCTTGACATACCCACTCCACAAAGTAGCAGACCCGCTTGCTTCATCCTTTAGACTAATTAAATACTCACCCTCTGAAAAATTCTCCTCCTGATATGGAACTTCCCCCACCTCTTTGTTGTCTATAAAAATCTTTGTTTTAGGGGTTGATTCAACTCTTAACCCTGCCCGCTCTTTTAAATTCAAAAGCCCTTCTAAAGGTCTTATCCCAAACTGCAAAATTAAAGCTATTATGCTCAAAAAAATAAGTATTGTTACCAAAGTCTTTTTCATAATAAATTCCATTGTACCATTACCAATTTGTCTTTCTTATTCCTTACCTAAAATTTGTTTTAATCTTATTTAATTTAGTTAATTTAGTATAAACAATAAATTAGGAGGTGATGGTTTTATGGATATACTTGCCTGGATAGTATTTGGGCTTATTGTAGGAATAATAGCAAACCTATTAGACCCCAGGCCTTCCCGCGGAGGAATACTAGGTTCAATTGTCTTAGGCATTGTTGGAGCATTAGTTGGGGGATGGTTAGGCAACCTAATATTTGGAGTTGGAGTCACAGGCTTTAACCTAAGCTCCTTTATAGTTGCAGTTGTAGGTTCACTGGCAGTCCTCTTTATAGGCAGAATGTTATCAAGAAGTACTGTCTAAAAAAGTAATAATTTAAGTAAAGTAAGGCAGACAGGATTTAAAAATTAACCTCTGTCTGCCTTCTTCTTCATTTGACTTAATGACCAGTTTGTGTTAATATTTGCACTTGTCCTGCTCTATGCAGGATTTTTGATGCAAAAAGGACGACCATCTAAATGGCTGCCCTCATCCCCGCACTTCAGCAAATTTTCAAACAAAATTGCTTTGGGGTTATTTCTTGCAACCTTTCTGCTAAATCTGCAGCCTCAATTTGGCTATCCACCTATTACCCAATCTAAAGCTTTAGCCCAACAGCAGCCAGAAGCAACCTCTGCTTCTCAAACCCAAACTGTAGGTGCAACAGAGTCTCCTCTAACCTTTCAGCTACCTCATCCAGGCTATCTCTCTACCCACTTCTCAAGCTTTCACCCTGGAATTGATATTGCCTCAGGACTGGGTATGCCTATCAAACCAATTGCTAAAGGTATAGTCTCCAATGCAGGCTTTAATTTTTGGGGATTAGGACTTGTAGTTGAAGTAGACCATGGATATGGCTATAAATCTTTGTATGCCCATATGGGAAAAATCTATACCCAAAAAGGGGCTGAAGTTTCAGAAGAATCTATCTTAGGAGAAATTGGCTTAACTGGCCATACTTCAGGCCCTCATACCCATTTAGAAGTCACCAAAGAAGGTTCAAAGATTGACCCAGTAGCTTTCCTCCCTACCCTTAGAAATTACCCTGCAGAAGCAGATTTTAAAACTTATGGTACTGCTACAACCCAGGCCCCAGTTGGAGGTCCAGCTTCTTTCTTCCCTCAAAAACCCAAACCTACCCAAACACCAAAAGTTGAATTACCAGCCCCAACTCCTGCTCCACTGGATCTAAACATCTTACCTGCAAAAACTACCAAGGCTCCAGACATTACCAAAAAACTATCTCTCTTCAACTAACTCACCCTCTAAGGTCACCACAGACCCTGTTGGCCTGCCAAATTGTTCCCTCTCCCTATTTATAAGCCTCTCCAGCATATTTTTAAACTCAATTGGGGAATCAACATTTATAAGCTTAAGCTCGTCTTTATTTGCTCCGGCTGTATTCACAACCACTGTCCCATGCTTCATAATAATCCTGTCTAAAAAGCTTTGGATCACTTCAATATGGGTAATCTTGTCATACAAAGCAGAGGATAGCTTTACAGAAAAATAGCCATTTTTGATAATTACCCTTCTTGTTGTCAGCAAATACCTATGGGAATGATAAGTCCAAACAGTTTTAATATAGGCTGCAATTAACGCTGCAACTAGTCCATAAAGCATTCCATATGCTAAATTACCCTGAGTAAAATAAGCCCATGCTACAAAAATTAAAAAAAATACTCCCCCTGGAAATAAAATATAGTAAAAAAACCTATGCCTCATGTAGGTCTTCCCATATCCTGTGGCAATAACTAACTCTTCATCCTCTGACAAAAAAGGTGCAAACTTTTTTTTATCCTTAGAAGTAGCCCCCTCATACCTTGGTTTCTTTGCCATAAACTTATCATACTACATCTTTAGGTGGATCCACCCATCTTCCATCAGCTTTTATTAATTCAATAATACTCTCCACTGCCTGATCTTCGTTTACCCCAGCCAATACCTGTTCTGCGCCCCTGGTAATTGCAACTTTTCCTTCCCCTAATCCAATAAATCCATAATCTGAATCAGCTGATTCCCCAGGACCATTCACCACACAACCCATCCCAGACAAAGTTAAATCTTTTAAGTGCGCGGCTCTCTTCTTTAATTCATTTAAATGAGGTTCTAGGTTAATTTTAGTTCTTCCACAGCTGGGACAACCAATAATCTCAGCCTTCTCTTTTCTAATACCCAAAGCCTGTAAAAGATCAAAGCATACTGACAACTCATTAATTGGGTTTTCTGTCAAAGATACTCTTATAGTATCTCCAATCCCTTCCTGTAAAAGTGGCCCTAGTGCAGCCACTGATTTAACCCTTCCTTCCTGTCCATTTCCAGCCTCAGTCAAACCTAAATGAAGAGGGTAGTCCATAGATTCCTGATCCATTCTCTTAACCATCAACCTGTTTGCACCCTGCATTACAGAAACTCTGCTGGCTTTAAGTGAAACAATTATGTCTTTAAAATCCAATTCTTCACAAAGTTTAATATACTCTAAGGCTGACTCAACCATCCCCAATGGTGTATCTCCAAACCTAACCATCATCATATTGGATAGACTACCATGGTTTACCCCAATCCTCATAGCCACTCCTCTCTCTTTACAGGATTTAATAATTGGCTCTAAAGCTTTTTTATTCTCCTCATGCCTTTGCTCAATCTCTAAAGGGGTATACTCATCTTTAGTTTCAGTCCTGCCATCCCCAAAAGCCAAAAGTCCAGGATTTACCCTCACTTTATCAACCCACTTAACAGCCTCTAATGCCAACCCTGTCCCCCTATGGTGAATATCTGCAGAAAGGGGCACGCCTACTCCTAAATCATTAAGTCCCTGCCTAATACCAGGTAAAGCTTTAGCATCCCTCATAGTTTCAACAGTTACCCGTACAAGTTCAGCCCCGGCTCTTTTTAAATTAACAATCTGGGAAACAACCTTTGGGACATCATAAGTTTTCTCATTAGCCATAGTCTGCACTAGAATTGGACTATCTCCACCAATAAAAACCTCCCCAACCCTCACAGCTCTTGTCTGTCTTCTCTCAATTAACCCTTCACTCATAAGTCAAAAGATTATATTGTATTTCCATAAAAAAAGCTTCCCTCAGGAAGCTCCCAAAATATTCTTAATTCTGCATTCTAAACTCTAAATTCTTTAATATTCACCCATTCCAGGCATACCACCACCTACAGGCATTGCAGGAGGATTCTTCTCAGGAGCATCTGTTATTAAAACATTAGTTGTCATAACCATAATTGCAACAGATGCACCATTTTGCAAAGCACTCCTTGTTACCTTAACTGGATCAATAACCCCAGCTTTCACTAAGTCTTTAAGCTTCCCATCATTAACATCAATCCCCAAATTCCCAGAAGCCTCCAGCACTTTTGCTAAAGCTACTCCTTCATCCAGCCCTGCATTCTGGATAAGTCTCCTAAATGGCTGCTCCAAAGCTCTTCTCACAATCTCTACCCCAACTCTTTCCTCATCAACTGCAGATTTTAACTGATCCAGCGCTTTAGCCACCCTCAAAAGTGCAATCTCTCCACCAGCTACTATCCCCTCCTCAATTGCAGCTTTAGTTGCAGCTACTGCATCCACTACCCTTTCTTTTTTCTCCTTCATCTCAATCTCAGTTGCAGCCCCAACATTTATAACAGCTACCCCGCCTGTTAGCTTTGCCAATCTCTCCTGCAGTTTCTCTTTATCAAACTCACTATCAGAAGCTTCAATTTCTTTTCTTATCTGGGCAATCCTTCCATCAATCTTGCTCTTACTTCCCTTACCATCAACAATTAAAGTATTATCTTTATCAGAAGTTACCCTGCCTGCCCTTCCCAGATCCTCAACCTCTACACTCTCTAGCTTTCTGCCTGTATCCTCAGAAACCACAGTCCCTCCTGTTAAAATCGCAATGTCTTCTAACATCTCTTTTCTTCTATCCCCAAATCCAGGTGCCCCAACTGCTAACACATTAAATGAGCCCCGCAGTTTATTTACAACCAGTGTAGCCAGAGCTTCACCCTCAACCTCATCTGCAATAATTACTAAAGTCTTGCTGGTCTGTACAAATTTTTCTAAAAATGGCATCAGCTCTGCCATAGAAGAGATCTTTTTATCAGTTATTAAAAGGTATGGATCCTCTAAACTAGCTTCCATCTTATCAGAATCAGTCACAAAATAAGCAGAAGCATATCCCTTATCAAACTCCATACCCTCTTTATAAGCTACCCCCATCTCTAAACTCTGTCCCTCCTCAACTGTAATTACCCCATCTTTACCAACTTTACCTATAGCCTCTGCAATTATCTTTCCAATCTCTTCATTTTGGGCAGAGATTGTTGCTACCTGCTGGATCTCTTCAGAAGTCACCAGCTTTTTGCTCATCTTTTTAAGTTCATCTACTAAAGTATTTACTGCCCTTTCCATTCCTTTTCTTAAAATCATTGGGTTTGCCCCAGCAGTTATATTCTTAAGCCCCTCTACTACCATAGCCTGGGCTAAAACAGTTGCAGTAGTTGTCCCATCCCCAGCTACATCATTAGTTTTAGATGCAGCCTCTTTTATAAGCTGTGCTCCCATATTCTCAAATGGATCCTCTAAATCAATTTCCTTAGCTACAGTCACTCCATCATGAACTACATTAGGAGCACCCCATTTTTTATCCAGTGCCACATTTCTGCCCTTTGGACCAAGTGTTGCAGCCACAGCATCAGTCAGGGTATTTATACCTTTTAATAATTTCTCTCTTGCTTCTGAATCAAACAATATTTTTTTCGCCATATTTTTAATCCTCAATTACTGCCATTAGGTCTTCAAATTTTACTAGTTTGTATTCAATGCCAGAGACTTTTATTTCATCTCCACCCCATTTTTTATAAATCACCTTTTGTCCTACACTAACTGGAGCCCGCAAAACCTGTCCATTTGGCAGAAAAAAATCATCTCCAACTGCTACAACTTTACCCTGGGCTGGTTTTTCCTGTGCAGTCTCTGGTAAATAAAGCCCTGAGGCAGTCTTACTCTCAGCTTCTGAGGGCTCTACTAAGATATATCCCATGAGGGGTTTGATATTAATTTTCTTCTCAGATTTTTTATCTTCAGTTTTAGTCTTAGGCATAATAATTAGTGGAGCAGAATTCGTGGATGATTTATACATAATTTCTCCCCAGCTGTCAAGGGTTGTGATATTATATTCTCTATGAAACTATACTTAGTCCGCCACGGCCAAACCTCAGACAGGCTTAAAAATCTTTACCATACTTCGCAGTCAGCCCTCTCAGAAGACGGACTTAAACAGGCAGAGTTTGTCGCAAAAAGGTTTGAGAGTATTCAAATAGATCTAATCTTTTCCTCAACTGCTCAAAGGGCTAAACAAACAGCTCAAATCTTATCTAAGACCCTTAACAAAGAGGTTGGGTATTTAGACTCCATTAGCGAAATAAAACGCCCCAGCGTAGTTGAAGGAAAACATTACGAAGATGAGGATGCTCAAAAAATCATCCATGAAGTAAGGTCAAACTTTGGAAATAGAGAATATAAACACTCTGATGAGGAAAATTTCTTTAAGTTTGAGGAAAGAATTCAAAGCTTTTTAGATAGAGTGGAATCATCCAAGGCTCAAAATATATTAGCAGTCTCCCATGAAGTAGCAATTAAAATGATAGTTTCCAAGCTTATGTTTAAAGATAAACTCACTCCGGAAAATTTTGATCAGGTTTACTCCTTTTTAAAAATGAGCAATACAGGCATCACCCTTTTAGAAAAAGATGAAAAAGGCTGGCAGCTTATAATCTGGAATGATCATGCCCACTTAGGAGAAATCAGCTAACCTCTCTTTAAACTCTTTTAAAATCTTTTCCCTGTAATCCTGAGGATGGAAAAACAAAGCCCCATTCAGTATTTTTTCCTTACCAGATGGTGTTCCCATGTATCTTAGCTGTACCCATTTACATATTCCCTCCATAATATTGATTAAAGATTTATGATTTATGATTGATGATTTATTCTTTAATCTTTCATCTTTCATCATTAATCTCTGATTAGTTGTCCAATTTGGCAAAAACTTAAAAGCCCACTCATTCTCCTCCAAATATTTTTGATACACCCCATTTCTTTGCCATAAAACCCTCATCTGCAAAATCTCATGTGCACTATATATATCTTTTTTAGAAATCCCCACTCTCTCCTCATCAACTATTAAGTTTATACAAACCTTCCCACTCACTTTTTTTAAATCTTCCCCTCTTTTTCTTCTTTTATCTGAAAGCTCAAGTATTAAAAGAAGTAGAATTCTACTAATCCAAAGCCTGTTTTTTTGTGTAATTATAAAAAAATCTATATCATCTACTTTCTTAGCATTCTCCATAGCTACACTCCCGGATACCCCAACCAGTTTTACCCAGGGAATTATTCTAAAAAGCGCTGCTACAAAGTAGGCCTGCTTTAAATACCACTTTGACACCTCCTCTTTTTTAATTCTTTGGTTAACCAATCCTTTTCTATCTGCCAAAAAGTAATATTCCTTTTGACTTTTGACTTTTGCCTTTTGCCTTAACTTGTTTAAACTCCTCTCAACCTCTCGTAAACCTCCTTTTTTATTAACCAACCATTTATGTATCTCCCAGGCCTTCATTGGAAAATCAAATAAATCCCCATAAACTAAAGTTTTTAAAATTGCCTTCTCCATTCTGCTAATCTATCACATAGTGTAAAATAGTAAAATGATTTTAGTCTTGGATTTTGGCTCCCAATACACCCACCTTATAACCAGAAAACTAAGGGAACTTGGGGCCAATGCCCAAATCTTCCCCTCAAACTTAAACCCCTCCCAAATTCCACCACAAACTAAAGGTATTATCCTCTCAGGTGGCCCCTCCAGTGTCTATGACCACTCCTCACCTTCCTTTAATAAAAAGCTTCTAAATTTAAACACTCCAATATTAGGCATTTGCTATGGCCACCAGCTCATTGCCCACCTCTCTGGTGCAGAAGTAAAACCCGGAAAAGTTAGGGAATATGGCAAAAAAGAGATAAAAATTAAAAAAAGCAAACTCTTAGAAGGCCTAAATCCTTCTGAAACTGTCTGGTACTCCCACTCTGATGATGTCACAAGCTTACCTAAAGGCTTTAAAGTCACTGCCCTCTCAGGCCAAACCATAGCAGGCTTTGAAAATGGCCATCTATTTGGGGTCCAGTTCCACCCTGAAGTCAACCACACCCAAAATGGTCAAAAAGTCCTAAAAAACTTTATTAAAATCTCCTCTTCCCAAAACACCTGGAATAAAAAAGATCAAATCCAAACCTTAATTAATGAAATTAAAGATGAGGTCAAAGATGAAAATGTCCTGATTGGTGTCTCAGGTGGGGTAGACTCACTGGTAGCCTCAGCTTTACTTAACAAAGCTATCCAAAATAACCTCTACTGTGTTTTTATAGACACAGGCTTAATGAGAAAAGGTGAGGCAAGTGAGGTCGCACAAATCTACAAAGAATTAAACTTTAAACATTTTTTATCTTTTGATGCTTCAGCTAATTTCTTTAAGGCTTTAAAAAACATAACTGATCCAGAGCAAAAAAGAAAAATTATAGGCCATCTTTTTATTAAAACTTTTGAAAAAATCTCCAAATTATTAAAAAAAGATAAAAAAATTAAATTCTTAGCCCAGGGCACCATCTATCCTGACAGGATTGAATCAGCTTCCTCATCTGTTAATGCCCAAAAAATAAAATCCCACCATAATTTAACTCTTCCTGATAAGCTAAACTTAAAAATCTTAGAACCCCTAAAGGATTTTTATAAAGATGAAGTAAGATCCCTTGGAAAAAAGCTTGGTCTCTCTAAATCCTTCCTGGAGCGCCACCCCTTCCCGGGCCCTGGTTTAGGCATTAGAATCCTGGGTGAAATCACAAAAGACAGACTAAACATCCTCAAAGAAGCCGATGCTATATATATTGAGCAGTTAAAAAAACAGAATCTCTACAACTCAATCTGGCAGGCCTTTGCAGCCCTAATCCCTGTTAAAACTGTAGGTGTGATGGGTGATAACAGGACTTATGAATATATTATTACCCTGCGTGCTGTCACCTCAGACAATGGCATGACCGCAGACTGGGCCAAAATCCCAAATTTGGCTTTAGAAAAAATATCCTCTAGAATTGTCAATGAAGTACGGGGGGTAAACAGGGTAGTTTATGACATCACCCAAAAACCCCCCTCAACCATAGAATATGAATAAACAATCCAATTTTCCTTTATCTAGTATTACCACCCTTGGCATCGGCGGCCCAGCCTCACAGCTCATCACAATCACCTCAGAAAACGAGCTTCAAGACATTCTTTCCCAACTACCAACTACCAACTACCAACTACCTCTCATCATTGGCGGTGGTTCCAACCTTCTAGTCTCAGATGATGGCTATCCTGGCACTATCATCAAAAATGAAATCAAAGGCATTCAAAGAAATGGCAATAATCTAGTAGTCAATTCAGGCACAACCTTACAAGATCTTGTTGACTTTTCAATCAAAGAAGGCTTATCAGGTTTACAAAAACTAACAGGCATCCCAGGCACCCTTGGAGGTGCAATCTATGGCAATGCAGGCGCCTATGGCCAAACCATCTCAGATCATTTAACCAAAGTTAAAACATTGAATCCTAAAACTCCTCAGACAAACGAAATTTCACTCGAAGAGTGTAAATTTAAATATAGGGATTCCTCCTTTAAACAGAACAAACTCATCATCCTGGAAGCTACTTTTGAACTCACCCCTGCGGACCCTGGTCAACTTCAAAAAGAAGCTGATGAGACCTTGGAAAAAAGATTAGTAAAATACCCCAAAGGCATCAAATGCCCGGGCTCATTCTTTAAAAACTTAGTAGCAGATAATCTTCCTAAAAAAATCTTAGAAAAAATTCCTGAGGAAAAAATAATGTATGGCAAAATCCCAGCAGGAGCTTTACTTGAAGAAGTAGGCGCCAAAGGGGATTCCCAAGGGGATATTGAAATTGCCAACTACCATGCTAATTTATTTATAAACAAAGGTGAAGGCAAGGCTAAAGACTTTTATGATTTAGCCAAAAAATACTGGCAAAAAGTAAGGGATAAATATGGAATTTCCCTCGAACCCGAAGTCCAGTTAATTAACCTTCCACCTTTAGATCAATAATCTCCTTATCTTCTAAATAATCCCTAACCCTCTCATACATTAATCTGTGCCCCTCATCATTCATATGCACCCCATCTGAAAGCAAGCTAGAATAATCTTTATTTATAAACTCCTTAAAAATTTCTAAAAACTCTACCCTCTCACTCTCTGCTACATCTTTTAAAATCCCATTATATTCCTCCACATATTCATTTTTATAATATCTCCCAGGTGCCCAGGGAATAGGACTCACCCTGGAATCAACAGGCATAGATCCAATTATTACTATCTTTTTAGAATAAATCTTCGCCATCTCAACAAGTTTTACTAAATTCTTCCTAAAATCATCCCCTGACACCTCAACTCTTCCCATAGACTCATTATAAATACAGTCATTTATCCCTATATGAAATAAAATTACTACTTCCTCCCCATGCTTCCCTTTCCTGGCTTCAGTCTCCACCTCAAACCTTTTAAATAAATCCCCAGTCTTATCCCCAGAAATCCCCAGATTATAAATTAAATAATCAATCTCAAACTTAGATTCAATAATCTTTTGGTCAATATACTTCCTAAGCCTATTAACCCATCCCCCCTCACTATCCCATGCTCCATAAGTTGTACTGGCCCCAAACACCAAAATATTAACCATAATTATTGGTAATGATCATTAATATCAACAAATTGCACTTCTCCAGTAGGCAATATATGAAAAACTGCCCTATATTTTCTATCTATTCTCAATGAATATAACCCTAATTCTCTTGGTGCAAGTTTTTCTGTATTTAAAGACGGATGGTTAAAATTTTCTTTAAAGAGTCCCAGCTGTTTATTAAATTTATCAGTCAGGTTATGTCTAGTTAAATATTTAACTAGTTTAGGACTTAGAGGTTTTATCTGCATAAACGGATGAGTTTTCCTTAAGTCCTTTAATCACACTGTCAATAAACTTTTTATTATATTTACCAGTAGCTTCAAGGCTTGCCCTAATTTCTTCTAAAGGCCTTTTTACAAAAGGCACCAGT
>MFDF01000017.1 GCA_001776785.1 Candidatus Daviesbacteria bacterium RIFCSPHIGHO2_12_FULL_37_16 | reverse complement strand
CCTGACTGGGAACTCTTCTTTTAATTCCTCAAGGTGGGTGATAATGACAATTTTTTCAAAATCATCTTTGATAGCATCTAAAATTTCTATTAATCTTGTGCGCCCCTGGGCATCCTGAGTACCAAAGCCTTCATCTATGACTAAAAACTGAAGTCTGGCACCTGCCCTGTTTGAGAGAAGCTTGGAGATAGCAAGCCTGATGGCAATATTGACCCTGAAAGCTTCACCACCAGAGTAGAGCTCATAAGAGCGCTCACCCATCTCATCTGAGATAATGATGTCCAGGGTTTCTACTAAAGAGCGCTCCTTTGTGCCATCAATTGTTAAAACTTTGGTCTTGGTTTCTTTTTGAGTTTCCAGAGAAATTTTCATCCTGCCTTCTGTTAATTTATCCAATAATCTGTTGGCTTCATCCTCAATTTCAGGGATAGCTCCCTCTATAATCATGGCCTGGATGCCTTTTTTGCCAAAAGCTAAGCTTAGTTCTTCAAAGACCTCTTTGTCTTTGGTGAGTGAGGATTTTTCATTAGTTTTTTGTTTGAAAAGCTGTTCCATCTGCGTGACCCTTGATACCAGGGTAATAGCCTGCCCATACTTTGACCTTAACTCCATTAATTTTTCTGTAAGATCTGATTTTTTATTATTTTTATTGATGAGTATTTCTTCTGTTTCCAGAAGTTTTTTGGAATAAGTTTCCAGGTCATTTGCATAATTTGAGGATTTTTCTAGTTCCAACTGCTTAGCTTTATAAATCTTTTGCAGGTCTGAGATGGCTTCTGTCTGGGCTTTTAAAGTTGCTTCTGATTGGGTTAATTTAAGATAAAAGCTTTTATATGCTTCTAATTTATTTAATTCTTCTAAGATAATTTGGTAATTTTGAGTCTTTTTTTCTAAAAGGGCTATTTCTTTTTGCAAGATATCCACTTTTTGTTGTTCAGGGAGGACAATAGTCTGATATTTTTTAACTTTTTCATCTATATCTTTTAATTTTTTATTATTTTCTATAATTATTTTCTGATTTTTTTCTATAATTATTTTAGCCTCTTTTTGGCTAATACTACCGCCACAAGTAGGACAAATATTTTTTTGTGATTTTAATTTATTAATTTGAATATTTGCTTGTTCAACTTCTGTTTGAAGAGCTTTTGCTTCCAGCTCAAGGGTGTTGATTGCATCTTTTCTTTTATTTTCTCTTTCTAATAAAAGTTTTTGGATATCTGATAATTCATCTTTTATTTTTAAAAGCTGTGAGCGCTTTTTTTCTAAATCCTGTTTTTCTTCATCCAGTTTTTCTATTTTTTTATAGTTTTCTAAGATTTCATCCTTTTTTTCTAAAATAGATTTAAATTCTTTTTGGGCTTCTTCTTTTAGCTGTAGCTGTATTTTTAGATCTGTAAGCTCATTTTTTAAAGAGGAATATTTTTCTTTTTGTTCTTCCAGGGATTTTACTTTAGTATGTAAGAATTGTTTTTGTTCCTCAATTTCTTTAATCTCTAATTCTTCTTTTTTTATCTCTTTTTGGGTATTTTCACCCTCGATTTTAATTACTGATAAATTTTTCTCCCTTTCATCTTTTTGGGAGAGCTCTGCTTCTATTTCTAAGAGTTGATAATCAAGTAAAGTTAATTTAGTCTGGGCCTCTTTAGATTTTTCCTTGGCTTTTTCTTCTAATTTATCATAGTGGTCCAAACCTAGAATATCTGCCAGAATCCTTTTTCTGTCTGTTGGGCCCCTGGTTGTGAATTCATCTGCATGCCCCTGTCTTAGAAAAGCTGAGTTTGTGAAGGTTTCATAAGAGAGGTGAAGGGTTTGGATAATTTTTTGTTGGGTGGCTTTAATTGTGCCCTCTGTTAAGTTGTGGGAATTTGACCAAAGTTCTAGGGAGGTTGAACCACCACCTTTTTTAGACCTTCTTCTTTTTACTGTATAGAGGTGGTTATCCAATTCAAATATAAACTCAACCTGCATTTCAGTTTGGCCAAGCCTGACTAAATCATCTGAGGAGTCTCCAGCCCTACTTGAGCCCCAGACACACCAGGTGATAGCATCTAAAAGGGAGGATTTGCCTGCACCATTTAGGCCTGAAATGGCAGCAAGCTTGAATTTAGTAAAATCCAACTCAGGAGTATTTTCTCCATAACTTGTGAAGTTTGATAAATTTAATTTAACAGGTATCATGTTATAGTATTTTTAGTGATAAAGTTACTCTTCTCGAAAGAGGCTCTAAAAGTATATGCTAGTTTTTTAATTAACATTTCAGCAGCTTTGTTCCTGACTATTTTTATTTCAAGCTCAGTTTTTGATTTGATCCTAAGGGCATTTTCAACTATAATATACCTATATTTAGCAATATTCCTTGAAAGGAGTTCAAGATGAATTTGGATCAGTTTAATGAAATAGTTAACAGAGCCCAGATAGGAAGTGCGATTCTTATTATAGTTTTTGTGATTGCTTTTCATTTTTTTGGCAGAAAGGCTACTAAAAAATAGCAGTATGTTTTATTCTATTTCAACTATTAGTACTGATATAATTGCCACTATCTTTACTGTAATTGCTGCTATTTTAATTTTTACTGTATTTAGGAAAGACATCGAGTCTTCTAAGAAAAAATAGTTTAGTCTTCATAAGCAGGTGCCCAGTATAGTAAATCCAAATATATTTGACAAATGACCTATAGAGTAGTAATATACCCTAAATTATGGCAACGAATTTAGAAATATTAGCAAAAGAATATAGTAGATCTGGACAGCCAGGCATAGCAGATAGCCTGATGGGTTTAGCCCAGATTTCAAGGCAGCTTGGGATAGAAGCTTTCCCCACAGGATTAAAAACATTTTCTGATGGGGCAAGACAGGCTTTAATAAAAGATGGTGCAGTAATTTATCCTTTGAGAGGATCAACTATTGAAACCCAAAGGGAAATGCAGAGAGAAAAAGGAAAACCCTCTTTTTATTATGTTGTAAATGGTGATGAAAGGTTAGTAGGGCGTCCCTCAAGGCTTTCTGAAGTTGCAATATACCCTGACCCAAAGAAGTTTTTTATACCCAATACTGGTGGTAAAGATCTGGAAACCCAGGAAGCATTAGCTGCAGAAGATGCAAATAAATTAAGAAAAAGACTAAAACAGAATGGAATGGATGTAGTTATTCCTGAGCAAGCAGCTACACTAACAGAATTAACCTTTAAACATTTAGATGAAACAGGAGTTTGGTTATTTGGTGAAAACTATGATTATCTTTTTGGCAGGACTAAAAACCCAACTAATGAATCTGGTTCCCTTGCTGCCTATGTTGGCTTTGCCAACCCTGATATCGGGCTTCGCGTCGTTGACTGGGACCGCGGTGATGGTGATGGCAGCATTCGTGTTGTCCGCCTGGTAGTGCCAAAAGACTAGTGAGTTGGATTTTTGGTAATTTTGTCTTCTTGAATATTGGTTTCCAAATTTTTAAACTATGAGGGAAACCCTCTATTAAAAAGTTTACACTTTTATAATATAAATAGTTAGGCAGTGAGGGATTAAACAAGTTTTTAATCTCCGCCTTTCTCTAGAATCTTCTAAAGTCAGAGTCCTGTATCGGATGGTATGGGAGTGAACTAAAAAGAAAAATTACTAGACACTACGTTTACTTTTCTTTTGTCCTTGGGTTTATGTTCAGGACGGATAAAATACAGTGGTAAGAGTAATCGAGCCACAGTGGTGAATGTTTACGGAAAAGTATACACAAGCGTCGGTTCCAATGCTGCCAATGTTGGCAATGCCAACCCTGATAACGGGCTTAACGTCAATGACTGGAACCGCGGTAATGGTAATGACAACATTCGTGTTGTCCGCCTGATAGTTTCTGGTAAAAAGTTTAGGGTAAGTTTTGCTTGGTGGACCTTATCCAGCCGCCAAGCATCTTACCTATTTCCTGTAAGTAAGCTTGAAGTTCTAGATATTTTTTATCAGTTAGACTCTGAGAATCTTTGCTTAACCTTAAAAGTATTTTTAGAAGATCTAATTTGGTGCTAATTTTTTGAAGTAATAAGAGTTTTTGGTTGGAGATGGAAACCGAAAATAATAATTCAAACATTTCCAGGGTTAAATTATCAAGTTTTTGGCCTAAGGTGTATCTTTTTGTTTTAGGAAAAGTAGTAAGAGAATGACTTAAACATTTGTAAAAATCATAAAGTTTGGTAAAAATTGGGATGTCAGGCTCAAATTTAGGCTGTGTGTGTGTGTGCTCATTTTTAAAAATTTATGGCTCCTAATCTAAGTTACTTGGATATTATCTCTCTTGAAAATATATTTCAAGCCTGGAGTGAATTTAAAAAAGGTAAGAGAAGAAGAAAAGATGTGCAGGAGTTTGAGAGGAATTTAGAAGATAACCTGTTTTTACTCTATGAGCAGTTGAAAAACAAAACTTACAGACATGGGACTTATCGGTCTTTTTATGTCCAGGACCCTAAGCAAAGACACATCCACAAGGCAGAGGTTAGAGATAGGGTGGTCCACCACCTTTTATACAAATATCTTTATAATTTATTTGATAAAAGTTTTATTTATGATTCATATTCCTGCAGGGAAGAAAAAGGCACGCATAAAGGGGTAAAGAGACTGGAAAAATTTACAAGGATTGTTTCTAAAAATTACTCAAGAGAATGTTGGGCTTTAAAGCTGGATATTAAAAAGTTTTTTGCTTCAGTTGACCATAAGATTTTCTTTAATCTTTTAAAGAAAAAAGTAAAAGATGAAGAGATTTTGGGGCTTTTAAAACAGATAATTAATAGTTTTTGTTCGTGTCACCCTGAACACAGTGAAGGGTATAATTCTAGGCATATATTCTTCGCTGTCGCTCAGAATGACAATAATCATAAAGGAATACCTCTTGGAAATTTAACTTCACAGGTTTTTGCAAATATTTATATGAATGAACTAGACCGCTTTA
>MFDF01000016.1:53635-62932 GCA_001776785.1 Candidatus Daviesbacteria bacterium RIFCSPHIGHO2_12_FULL_37_16 | reverse complement strand
TGTAATCACCTCCCTGGGTAAAAATTCTACCTCAGGAGTGTTACCGATGTATCTCATCTTTTGCAATGAAATAACTTAAATAAGTGCTAAGTGCCCAAGAGATGTTTTCGAAGTCTAGTAGACTTCGAACGCATACCAAGCTCATTAATCAAAATCCGTTTACTGTTATGTGCCCAAGAGAGGAGTCGAACCTCCACACCATTTCTGGCAATAGATCCTAAATCTATCGTGTCTACCATTCCACCACTTGGGCATATCTGGATTTTAACAGAATAACAATTAAGAGTCTAACTGAGCGAGGCTGCAGCTCTATGGGCAATATTTTCTAATTCATCATCAAGCTCATCCAGTTCAATTTTCCTACCGTATTTAACTTCCAATGCCTTCTGCAATAACCAGTCAGCAAGTTCAGGGTTTTTTGGCAAAAGGGACCCATGCATATAGCACCCAATGGCATTTTTATAAATACATCCCTCAAATTTATCCTCCCCATTATTTCCAAATCCAGCTTTAACTTTGCCCAAAGCTTTTGCACCCTTTTTTAAATAAGTTTTTCCAGAATGGTTCTCAAACCCCACCAAATAATTTGAAATTTGAAATTTGAAATTTGAAATTTTTATCACTATATTCCCTATCATTCTCTCCTCACCTGCCATAGTAAAGGCTGGAAAAATACCCACTCCTTCAAGTTTAGGGCTCTCAAAAGGCTGGTAAGATTCTCCTAAAAGTTGATATCCCCCACAAATTGCCAGTAAAGGCACCCCTCTCTTCACCTCTTCCCTTATCACTCTTCCCTTATCACTAACCTTTAAATCCCCGGCCACTAATTCCTGCTGCTGGTCTTGTCCCCCTCCAAAAAAATATACATCCACATCTCCACTTTTTAACTTGTCTTTAAGAGAAATATTCTTAATTAAAACTTTTATACCTCTCCACTCCGCCCTTTTTTTTAAGGCAATTATATTTCCAGTATCACCATAAATATTCATTAAATCAGGATATAAATACCCAATTACTAACTTCATTCCTCCCTCCAATATTCCTTCTTTATTTTACTTTTTACTAATATATCCTGAAGCTGCAGCATCGCGGTATAAGTAGGCAAGATATAAAGACGCCCATTTAGACCCCTTTTTGAGTCTTGAAAGGCCTTATCTAAGCTTGGAATAACCTCTATATTTCTAGCTTCCACGCCTGAATATTTTAACCTTACAGCCAGATCATAAGCTCTTGTACCTGAGCAAATAACTCTGCACTCTGAATTTTGAACTCTGAACTCCTCAAAATTAGCATCCCAGATCCAGGATACATCCTTTCCATCAGCAAAATTATCATTTAAAGCCAAAAGCAAAGTATCCTCTTTTTTAATATGTTCTTTTAAAGTTGCAAACACATGCCCGGCTCCAGCAGGATTTTTTATCAAAAAAATGTACCCCTCTTTTTTAGCTTTCCACACCGGGTGTGTCATCTCAAACTTTTCCACTCTCCCAAAAGCAGGTGAAAAGTCTTTTAAAGACTCAATAGATATATTTATATCTAAATTCAAATGATAAGCTGAAATAAATGCTGCCAAAAAATCATAGATATGATAAATGCCTGGAAGAGGCAGGTTAATAGTTAATAGTTCATGGTTCATGGTTATTTGAAAACTGCATCCTTCTAAACCCTCTGTTTTAATATTTTCAGCTTCATAGTCCAGTTTTTGGGCTTTTCCTTTTCTGTTTTCTCCTGTAACCTTGAATTCATCAAGTCCAAAAAGCACAGTTTTGCCCTTAAAATCATCTTTGAGTGTAGCTATATTAAAGTCATCACCATTTAAAATTATTAAAGAGTCTGGGTTTAAAAGTTTGAGAGTCCCTGTCCATTTTTTTAAAACAGTATTAACCTCCCCATACCTGTCCAGCTGGTCCCTAAATAAATTTAAAAAAACAATAACACTTGGATTAATTTTATTAACAACACTGTTAAATGCAGCCTCATCCATTTCCCAGATAGCTAAATCAAACTTTTCCAGCTTCCCACTTAGAATGTGGAAACTTGAAATAAGGGCAGAAGCAATACCCCTTTCCAGGTTTGAACCTGTGGAGTTTCTTAAAACTTTAAGATTATTTGATTTAGCAAAGTGGGCAAGCATCCTTGAAGTTGTGGTCTTACCGTTTGTTCCTGTAATGATTACATTTATAGGAATCTGCTTGGCCAAAATAGAAACAAGATCAGGACAAATCTTTAATCCATAAAGCCCTGGAGCTGCACTACCGCCGCCAACCTTTAAAAACCTTGTAAGAAATAAAATAGTCTTTCCAACAACTATTGCAATAAAAAGTCTGAGCACTGAAAAATTATACTATGTTTGGAGCCTTTACTTTAAAGCAAGTTTGGCAGAAGATGTATAAATCTTAGAAAGTTCCTCAGATTTTCCTTCAGGAAGCTCAATGTTAAGGTTATAGCTTTGAGAAAATCTCTCTATATCAGCTATAAAGTAAGAAACATTTCCACCCCACCTTGGTGAAGCAGCATAAACCCTGTTCATAGCATATGGGTTAGTCAAACCTTTATTAATATAGTTTTCTTTAAGGCCCTTGTTTAGAGTGTAAATTCCATCTTTCCAAGATTTAAAATAAATTGCATTATCACCATAAACTCCCCACCCATAAGCATTGTAACCTCCGGGAATTCTTTTACCAAA
The DNA here is from genome assembly GCA_001776785.1 of Candidatus Daviesbacteria bacterium RIFCSPHIGHO2_12_FULL_37_16. GTDB lineage: Bacteria > Patescibacteriota > Microgenomatia > Daviesbacterales > UBA10151 > GWB1-36-5. Next base: position 60,246 of record MFDF01000016.1, on the reverse strand, counting down.
AGTAGATTCAACACCGGCAATAGCTGGAACTAATTTCCAGTCCACACCATATTTATCAGCAGCATCAATAAAGTCCTGGGCATTATCCTGCATTGGAGAGTTGTGCTTAGCTAAATAGTCTTTTAAGACAATAGCCCTAGGATCCAGAGCTTTTGCTTCTATCTGATGAGTTTGAGTCAAAAGGTGTACAGGTTTATCCTCAGCTAAAGCGCTGGATGGGTTAAGGGTTATTAGAGTAATAAATATAAACAAACTTGCAAATATTTTTTGCATAAAAAAATCCTGGGGTATGAGGGGACATACTCCAGGATATAGCTGCTAAGTATATACTATAGGGTTCAAAAAGTCAAATTAAGGAGGTTAAATATTAAACCTCTAGGATAAATGAGGCTAATTTATCAGGGTCGTGTCTTAAAAGATGCTCTTTTGGAAAGTATTTTGCCAGTGGGGCTTTTATAATCTTAAGCTTTGGATTTATTCTCAAACACTCTTTTTCATCAACCTCCAAAGGTTCCTGACCCTCACTCTTATATGCCTCCAAAACTTCTCTTTCAATATGGGCATCATTGGCTATCATGAGCTGTATTCTATCTGGCTCGCCCAAATAGAAATTATATGCCTTCAAAAAATCAGAAGCCTTAAATTTATCAGTCTCTCCCTGTTTGGTCATTAAATTCAAAACTAAAATAACCTTTGCACTTGAGGCCACAACTGTCTCTGCAACTCCTTTAACTAAAAGATGGGGTAAGATACTGGTGTATAAATCCCCAGGACTTAAAATAATTTTATCAGCCTCAGAAATTGCCTCTAGCGCTTCCGGGTTAGGATCTGCAGTTGTATCAAAATAAATTCTTGAGATTTTGTCCTGAGGATCATAGTTAGCTTCCTGTCCCCTGGTATCAATCTTTGTTTCTCCTTCTAGAGTGTTGCCCTTTGAAGTCTGGGCTGTTAACTCTAAGTCAGTCAGGCTGACAGGCACAATATGGGCTTTTACCCTAAAAAGGGCTCTCATGGCGTCTATGCCCCTGTCCTGGCCCTGGTAGAGCCTCTGCAGCTGGGATTCCAAAAGGTTACCTATGGCATGGCCCTTTAGGGGTCCATCAACCTCTTTTAGCCTTTCATTAAAAAGCCTTTGGGCTACCTGTCTTTGCTCCTCCTCTTCCATACAGGCCAGTAAAACCTGCCTGATATCTCCAGAAGGTAAAACACCCATCTCAACTCTTAATCTGCCAGAACTTCCACCACTATCCCAGGTACCAGTAATTGCTGTTAAATCTTCAGGGTGGTTATTTTCAACTAAACCTCTAAGGAGTGCATAATGGCCAGTGCCACCACCTAAGGTTACAATTTTCTGAGGCCTATTCTTTCCGTCATTGGTTGCCATTTAAAAAAAGATACAAGGTAGAATACCACAAATACAAAACCCCTGCAAAAATGGTTTGTTTGAAGTACAATATGGGATATAATTTACGCCGGTGTGGTGGAATGGTAGACACGCTGTCTTCAGATGGCAGTGGGAGCAATCTCGTGGAGGTTCAAATCCTCTCATCGGCACCAAGAGTTTAGTTGCACCGAAGGTGCAAAATTAACTCTTGCGGATCTTTGGGGATTTAATCAGATCTTTGATCTGGTTCACCTTTCGCCGAAGGCGAATGGGTGTATTATCCTCTCATTAGCACATCAAGCGGATGTGGTGGAATGGTAGACACGCTACCTTGAGGTGGTAGTGCCAGAAATGGTGTGAAGGTTCGACTCCTTTCATCCGCACAAAATTAGGGTATAATAGCAAACGCGGGCACTTAGCTCAGCTGGTAGAGCGTCGCATTTACACTGCGAATGTCGGGGGTTCGATCCCCTCAGTGCCCACATAATCTGTCAAATAAATTATGTGCGGAATCTTCGGAATTATTGGTTCTGATTCAGATGCTCCCTTAAAAGTTTTCTCAGGCTTAAAAGACATTGAATATAGAGGCTATGACTCCTGGGGAATTGCTTTCCCAAATGGTAAAAACTTTAAAGTTATAAAAAAAACAGGTTTTCTCCCTAATCACTATTCCCTACCCCCTTCTCCACTTTCTCTTGGTCACACCCGCTGGGCCACCCATGGTGGTGTTACACAGGAAAATGCCCACCCCCACTCAGACTGCACAGGTAAAGTTGTTTTAGTCCACAATGGCATTGTAGAAAACTATTTAGACTTTAAAAAATCCCTAACTTCACACAAATTTAAATCAGAAACAGACTCAGAAGTTATGGTTCACCTAATAGAAGATGAGCTTAAAAGAACTAAGGAGTTTAAAACTGCAGTAGCAAATGTTTTTAATAAACTGGATGGTTTAAATGCAATTGTAGTTGCAGATGGAAAAGAAATTGTAGCTGCAAAAATAGGCTCACCGCTGGTAATAGGTAAAAACAAAGATGGCTTTTTATTAGCCTCAGACCCAAATGCGCTCCTGCTTCATACAAACAAGCTTCTATTCTTGGAAGATAACCAGATGGCAGTACTAAATAAAAAAATAGAACTTTTTTCTCTTCCTAAAATGCAGAAAATTACCCCTAGATTTAAAACAGTAGATTGGAAACACACTAAATCAGATCTGGGTAAGTATCCCCATTTTATGCTCAAAGAGATAAATGAACAGCCTGAGGTCTTAAAAAGGGTTTTGAAAAATACAGCTGAAATTAAGGAAGTATCTGATTTAATTAAAAAGGCTCAGGGCACCTATCTTATTGGCTGCGGTACTGCAGCCTATGCTTGCATAGCTGGAACTTACCTATTTTCAAAATATGCAAAGTTCCATGTTAATTTTGCAGCAGGGTCTGAGTTTAATTTTTCCCAGGATTTTTTAAATGATAAAAGCTTATTAATTGCTATATCCCAGTCAGGTGAAAGTATAGATGTGGTTGAACCTGTAACCTCTGCCAAAGCTAAAGGTACTAAAGTTGTATCTTTGGTAAATGTTTTAGGCTCTACCCTTTTTAGGATGTCCCACAAACCTGTTTTATTAAATGCAGGGGTGGAAAAAGGGGTTGCCTCTACTAAAGCCTTTATCTCCATGGTTGCCCATATGATCCTGCTTTCCCTCTCTATGGTTGGTAAACAAACAGAAGCCAAAAAAATTATTTTAGATTCTGCCAAAGAGATAGAAAGAATTCTTAAAAAATCTTCTGAAATTAAAAAATTAGCAGATGAAATTAAAAAATCTAAAAATATCTATGTTTTAGGCAGAGGTTTAAATTACCCAATAGCCCTAGAATCTGCCTTAAAAATTAAAGAAATCTCTTATATCCATGCAGAAGGTTTTGCAGGAGGTGAGCTTAAGCATGGGGTTATTGCCCTTATTGAGAAGGATACACCTGTGATTGTTTATGTGCCAGAGGATGAAACAAAAGGTTCAATTTTAGCTAATGCTATGGAAGTCAAAGCCAGAGGAGCTTATGTTATAGGCGCTGCAGCCCAAAATAATCCAATTTTTGATTTCTATTTTGAAGTAAAAGATGTAGGAGCAAGCTCAATTTTACCCTCAGTGGTCTTTGCCCAACTGCTTGCCTATCACCTTTCCACAGGATTAGGACTTAACCCTGATAAACCCAGAAATTTAGCCAAATCTGTTGTGGTAAGATAGGTTTATGCCTGATATTTCAAGAATCTTCTATCTTCTAGCTCTTGTTTTTCTTCTGATGGGTCTTGTCTCAAATATACTTCCTAATTGGCCCAAACTTCCGGGAGACATGTATTTTGACAAAGGAGGCTTCAAAATCTATATCCCTTTTACCTCCGCAATAATTATTTCTGTAATTTTAACTCTAGTTTTAAACTTCCTTAGAAAATAGATGGAGCGGGAAACGGGACTCGAACCCGCGACATCCTCGTTGGCAACGAGGCACTCTACCACTGAGTTACTCCCGCTTGGGTGCCGCAGCGGTGAATCGAACACCGATAACTTGTTCTTCAGACAAGCGCCTTGACCACGTTGGCAACTGCGGCATGCTGGAATTTTACCACTTGTCATTCTGGCTTGTCCAGAATCCACTAAAAAATCTCCCTCTATGACTTTAGCCTAGGCAAATAGACTCATAAAGGGAGATTAATTTTAAGCTGCTGGGGGCATTCCACCGCCCATACCGCCTGGTTGGTCACCGCCACCTGTCTCACCTCCTGATGGAGGTTCTGGAGCTGGAGGTGCTGCTGGGGGTGTATCACCCATTCCTCCTCCCATTCCTGGCTCAGGAGTTGGGGCTGGAGGAGGCGCCATTGGTTCCTCACCTGCTGGAGGTGCTGGAGGAGGTGTTTGGTCTCCCATAGGAACACCCATTCCACCATCTCCTGCTGGAGCTGGGGGTGTCCCCATTCCCGCATTTGGGTCAGCTGCTGGGGCACCACCGCCTGCACCTGCATTTGGATCATCTGGATTCATATTAAAATTCACCCCCTTTTGAAGTTTTTAGAAACTGGCTCTAGCTTACAGGTAATTAAGCTTATTAGTCAAGTATTAAGCTGCAAATTTAGGAAATTATGTATTAACCATTTCCTTGAGGCTTGAAATAAACCTTTGTGACTCATTGTTACCGTTGTCCGCCAGCAATATATGCTGTTCAAGGTCCCAAAGGAAAGTACAGCCTGGATTTAGTTTTCTGATTCTTCTAAAACCATCTAATCTTTTTGCGGGATTAAAACTAAATCTTACAGTCTTATCATTGTTTAACCATGGTGCAGTCTGGTACTCAGTCACAAAAACACTCTTGTGGTTAATCCTCGAAAGGATAAAAAGTGCTTCAAAATACTTCCATAGAAATTCAGTTACTATTCCGGGATAAATATTATTGTAAATGTTTAAACCCGCTATATCTATTTTTGGATTTTTTAGCACCCAAGAGACAAGACTCGGTGTATCCCAGGGGATATTCGTGACCATTGGCCGAATGTGTTCTACAGAACGTATAACATCAATCTCATCATCTACATAGGAAGGTGAAAAACGACGGTAGTTTGCAACGTCTAAGCGCTTTGAAAGCGGTTCATTGGACCCTTGGATACTGACAATTTCAGGATACTGGGGCAAAAGTTCTCCTGCCACTTTATAAGTTAAATCAAGAAATAATTTTTTGGCATCAGGGTCTTTATCCAAAAGCACTCCATTTTCTCTCAAGTATGGAAACTTTTCATAAATCCAATAACCCAAATTAACTTCTCGTCCTCCCACAGATTTAGGGCCAAACTGTATATCGATCTCCTTGTCAGCATTCAGAATCTGATCGATATTTCTATGAACTTCATCAAATTTGCTAACGCCAGGTTCAGGGAAAACTTCATCAAATCTCACAGGCAATCTTACCCGCCCTACAGGTAGTTCTAACTGTCTTTTTATTGTTTCTGTAATATCAAGGTTGTACCATCTAATTGCAGAAGTATTAATATTCAGTCCAATCCGCCATGGATCAAAAAATGGAGCGGTTGCAGATTTATTATCAGGAGTTATTCCGGTTGATGCAGCTAAGGCTACAACAGCCATCTGTTTTAATAAAAGCCGTCTGGCAGGGTTAAAATCCGTCCTCTCGTTGCTCATTTATATTGACAGATTTAATTGACCTAGTCTTCCCTTTTTATTTTGGCACCTAAACTGGATAATTTCTCAACCACATCTTCATATCCCCTCTCAATTAACTCTGCTTTATTAATGGTTGAACTTCCTTTTGCTGCCAAAGCAGCTAAAACTAAAGCCATTCCAGCCCTGATATCTGGGGTTTCCAAATCCCTCCCGTAAAGTTTAGTAGGTCCAATCACTATTACCCTGTGAGGATCAGCAATATCAATCTGTGCCCCCATACTAATTAATTTATCCACAAAAAACATCCTTGACTCATACATCCAGTCGTGCAAAAGTGATGCTCCCTGCGCTTGGGTTGCCAACACTATAAATAAACTCATTAAGTCTGTAGGAAACCCTGGCCAAACATTCACAGTCAGTTTCTCTATATTTTTAATTCTTTCTGCTTTAACTGTTACAGTTGTATCAGAAGCCTCAATTTTACCTCCCATTCTTATTAAAGGATAAACAATTGGCTCCAAATCCTCTAAACTTATTCCCTCCAGTTTAATTTTACCCTTTGTTAATAGGGCAGCTATTGCATAAGATGCAAACTCTAAATAATCAGCACCAAGGTTAAACTGGGCACCATTTAGTCTTTGTACACCAGTGATTGTTAATCTGGACCCTCCAACACCTTCAATGTTTGCCCCCATTAAGATTAAAAGTTTGCACAAATCAACAACATGAGGCTCTTTTGCGCAATTTTTTAATACAATCTTTTGGTCACCTAAAACAGATACTAGAATTAAATTTTCAGTTGCAGTCACAGAAGATTCTTCCATAAAAAACTCAATATAATTTTCTTTATTATTTTTCTTTTGGATAAAATACTTTAAATCATCTACTTTTACTTCATATCCTAGCGCTTCAAACCCATCCAGATGTGTCTGGATACTCCTTTTTCCAATAACATCTCCTCCGGGATGGGTAAACTCTACCCTTCCAATCCTTCCCAATACACCTCCGGCAAAAACAACTGCACCCCTCAATTTATAGGTTAACTCTGGTGGCAATGTAGAT
>MFDF01000016.1:0-53607 GCA_001776785.1 Candidatus Daviesbacteria bacterium RIFCSPHIGHO2_12_FULL_37_16 | reverse complement strand
CAATATCATCAGATCTTTGGACTTTAACACCTAATTTTTTTAAAATCCCAATACTGACCCTAACATCCTCAATTTCAGGAATATTTCTTAAAACTACTTCATCTTCAGTCAGTAAACAGGCTGCAAAAGCAGGAAAAACAGAATTTTTATTCCCTCCAATTTTTATTGTTCCTTTTAACTTTTTTCCACCCTCAATAATATATTTAGCCATTACTTTGTCGCTCCTTTATCTTCAATATCATCAAAAACACAAGTTTGAGGTAAAACCATAGACCCCTCACCAATTTTTACCCCGGGCATTAAGCTGCAGTTTACCCCAAGCTTTACATCTCTTCCTAATATTGCCCCAAATGAGGTAAGCCCGGTAGAAATCTTAATTTTTTTAATCTTGCTCTGGATTTCTCCCCTGTCAATTCTTCTGTTAGCAAATACAGTCCCAGCTCCAATTCTTGTACCCTCATCAATGATGGAATCTCCAACATAATTTCTATGAAGGTGTCCACCTTTATAAATAATTGAATTTTTAATCTCAGAGTGGCTCCCCACCAAAACTTCATCATCAATGAAGCTATTTTCTCTGATAGAACTATAATCTCCCACCACAGCATTTTTACCTATATAAACAGGACCTGAAATTTTGGCAAAATCTAAAACCTTAGCCTCTGCCCCAATAACTACTGGACCTTCAATTTTAGCTGTGGGGGAAATGCTTGCGCTTGGAGCTATGTGGGTACCTTTAAGCTCAGATAACAAAAGTGCATTTATATTTAATAAATGCCAGGCAAATTTTAAAGTTACTTCTTCTATATCATCAACCAAAACCCCTGCGACATCAACATCTTTAATATACTTTTTAAGGGCTATCTCTAAACTGTAATGCTCCTTTTTAACCTTATCTAAATAATTAAAAAATCTTGAGTCTAAAATATACCCGCTGGTAATCCTTAATTTGTACTCACCTTTTTTAGAAGGTTTCTCAGATACATCCACAACCCTTCTGTTTATATTAAGCCTGACCATTCCATATAAATTTGCAGAGTCTGATGTTCTGACAGCTATAGACTCATTTTCCCTGGTTTGTAGAGACTGAAATAACTTATAAGCGTTAATCTTGTCAGCAGAGGTTATAAAGACTTTTTCATCTTTAGATATAAACTCTTTTGCAGAAAGTATGGCGTCACCCTGTCCTTTAGGCAGGTTTTGGGTAACTATTTTTATTTTCGGATTCCCTAAAAATAATGAAACCGCCCTATCCTTATCCTTTGGAGAAACCACAATGTAGATCTCTTTAATTTGTTTGATATTTTTTAAAAGGTTAAAGATTGTCACCTCAATAAGACTTGCTCCCAAACCCATTTTATAAAAAGATTTATGCACCTTTGTAGCCAGGGGCCAGAATCTGGAACTTTCTCCAGCTGCCAACACAATTACCTTTTCAACACTTTGTTTATTCATCCGCTATTTCTCCTCGAGTATATTACCTTTACCTGTAAACCTCAACTTTTAAGTTATCTCCATCAAAATCAAACCTGAATGTAACTTTTGAATCAAAATTATTAGTTATATAAAGGTTTTGTCTTTCTCCAACTGCCCTGTTTCCAGGCATATTATAAATTGCAACTCCATATTCTTTAGGGACCTCATTTATAGCTGCAAAATTATGGTTAGAAGGGGCATATGAATCCAAACCCGCATCTTTGGCTGCATAATTAATAACTGAGGCTAAATGGCAGACACCATCACCCATTAAATATCCATCAGACTTAAATCCTTCTGAACCATTAAAATGGGCTCTGGTTGTTTTAACCAAGCTTCCCTGGTAACTGCCTAATACATCATCATGGTAAGCAAAAGTTTGGCCTGGCTCTAAAACAAATTCATACTCAAAAGGTTTTCTGACTTCATCCCAACTAAGGTTTTCTTTTGAAGTCACACTTCCCCTCAAATAAGCCATGTTAAGTAAAATATTATCTTTAAATACAGAATTAATATACCTGTCTGGCTGTCTTTGCTCTAAAGAGATAGACCTGGAAGAAAGTACAGTTTTAGGTTCAGAAACTGGTACCCCTATGGTGTTTAGGGAAATAAGTGAGAAAATTAGTACTGAAGAAAGAACGCTTGCAAACATACTTTATTTATAACCTAGAGAATAAATCTCTAAGCCTAAATATGATTAATATTATACTACACTATAGGTTTAAATGCAAAGTAAAATGAGTTTTGGGGAATTTACACTAAATCAATTAAGATAGTTCCAAGATGAAGTTCTTTATAGCTTCTCCCGGCCTTAGGGAGCAAACCATCGTTTTCAAAAGCATCTGTAGGACACTCCATTTCACCCCTAGAAATCATAAAAACTCCAACTTGTTCCTCCATTATTGGCAAAGCATACACAAGAGCCACCCTTGGGTCTATTGCGTACCAATTTGGTCTATCAGGAGTTTTATCAGTTCCAAATCTGGCTAAATTTGTTAAAGTATCAGCTAAAGTACTGTGTTGATATCTTGGGTTGGAAATTTCTGATGGATTACTCCTCCTTACTTTGCCTCGAAAAAGATAATTACTTCCAATTACATAATCTCTACGCTGGAATCTATTAAGTTGAAAGTCAAAAGCGCTGGCCAGTATCTTATCGTTCTTTTCAACTTCGTCTCTAAGGAACTCAACTGCATTATCAAAATTCCAAATGTAGGAGTGAATTGCTTCATTGGGCTTTCTTGCCGGTATCAAATACGAAGGGATATCCACAAACAATAGGGGTTTATCAAATTCTCTGATTAAGGGTTCTAGGATCTCTCTACCTGCTTCTATCATTTTGTAAAAACTTTGTTAGAGTTTTGTAAGATTTATGTATATTCTAATACTTTTGTCAACAATAGTCAAATATTATAGGCTATTTCAAAAGTTTTTAGAACTTAAGTGTTTGTGAAGCTAAATAGAATTTATGGAGCTGAAACTCTGGCAATTATAGTAGTTACTCTTGGGTTAGCTAATGGTTTACCATAAATAGCCATCTCCTGAATTGGAAAAGTCCAATCAACTGAGCTTGTAATATCTTCAATTATTTCAAATTTATCTAAAATCAGGTTGAATGTATCTTTTCTTATCCAGGTACTAAGCGTTAAATGAGGATAACTTTTCTTTGGAAAAGATACTTTTTTCCCTGAATAATCTTCAACAATTTTCAGCCTAAGACCTCTTAAAAAGTCATCAGGAAAAGCCTCTAAAGATAGAAATCTACTTTGATTTGATCCCTTAAGACCCTTAACTGTAATATCTGGAAAGCTATTCTTTGTGAGAAAAGCCCTCAAAGAATCTTCAAGCGCTATTAGCTCACTATTACTTAATGATCCAATTCTAAATACAGTAAGATGAGCATATTTAGGTTTTACAATCCGAAGTCCAGGTATCACATGTACAATTTGATCTTGTACACAAACAAGATCCCCAATAAATACATCAGGTAAAGGTATTCCTACAAAAACTCCTGTATACTGTGGATTTTCAATCATAAATTTTATCTACCAGAATTAAAGTATTTTACATTTGGCTGATTAGCCAGTGATTCCGCAGGCACCAAAAGTGAAGTAAGTGTGTGAAACATATATTCAACCTCAACTCCTGAAAGGCTTTTAGCAACACGTAAAACTGTTCTTGGATCATCATCAAAAAACTTAACTTTCTTATATTTAGTTCCTAATTCTCTAAGTACATGAATTTTTGATGTCGAAGTACTTTCACCATGTGGAGTATAAAAGATATCCATAAAAAGGTGTTGCACCTCGCCTACTTCTAAAGTCTTTTCAGTCATATCAACCCATTCAGCTTTATTTGATCTTCCAGTCGCACCATAAATATGAACTCCAGATTCTGCTAATTTCTCCAGATAATTTTTAACCCAAGGGAAAACACTTCTTCTAGCATGAAATTCAAAATTTGTTTCTTCTAGTAACCCATTTATATGTTCATTTACTCTTACATGGCTTATATTAAGCTGAGCAACTTCTTCAAGAGTAAGTCCTTGGATAATCTGAGTTCTTCTTTTGATACCGCCTAAAAGTCCAAAAAATCTCGCAAGTTTTTGTCTTTTGATTAGGGTATCATCAAAATCAAAAACATATGCGCCCTCTACTTCATTTGCCATAGTGCGTATTATACACAGAAATTTAAATATTTCTATAGGTTATGCTTTCAATTTAAGCCTAAGTTTGTTAAAATTTATCAACTTTGCGGGATCGTCTAATGGTAGGACAACAGACTTTGGATCTGTTTATCTAGGTTCGAGCCCTAGTCCCGCAGCTCAGCGAAAATCCGTCCTCTATAAATCAACACCAGGTGTTAAATTGCTTCAAACATAAGGAATATACTGTAGTATACTAAGAATAATGCCATCAAGAAATCTTGTCCTAGCTCCTGATGAAATATACCACATTTTTAACAGGGGAGTAGCCAGATTACCTATCTTCTCCCGAACAAAAGATTATCAAAGATTCCTAAGTTTAGTTGATTATTACAGATTTGAGGAAACTCCTACCAGCTACTCGCACTTTAACAAACTCCCAGAAGAAATGAAAGAAGAGATTATGGCTTCCATGCAAAAAGAAAAAAAGTTGCATGTTAAAATTTTAGCTTTTTGCCTAATGCCTAACCATTTTCATTTTATACTAAAACAGGTTAGTGAATTTGGAATCACAACTTTCATGAGGAATTTACAAAATGGATATGTAAAATACTTTAACCTAAAAGAGGACAGAGTAGGTCCCTTATTCCAATCAATGTTTAAATCAGTCAGGGTAGAGTCTGATGAGCAATTAGTCCACCTCTCAAGGTATATTCACCTAAATCCATCAACTAGTTTTTTAGTTAAAATAGAAAACTTGGAAAAATATCCTTGGTCATCCTTTAAAGATTACCTGTCTGACAACTCCGCGCACTTTACACATACAGAGATTGTAATGGGGTTTTTTAAAAACAAGGATAAATATAAAGAGTTTGTTTTTAACCAGGCTGATTATCAAAAGGAATTATCCAGGCTGAAACACTTGGTATTAGAATAAATACCTAAAATCCTTAGGTTGAAACTTATTCAACCTCCGATGTTGAATTAATAGTAATTAAAAGAAACTAAGTTATACAGGAAGGTTACTAGCAGCTAAATATGGAATAATTTTAGAATATTTTGATTGTTTATCTGCTGTAACTTGTTCATAAACTTCTAAAAGTTTAGGAATTCTTCTATCAATATTAAATTGCTTGTGAATTTTTTCTCTTGCTGCAAGACCCATTTTCCTGGCAATTTCCTGATTATTTAATAAAAAGATTAAATTTTCAGCTAATTTAAAAGGATCAGGGCTTGAAACAAGCAATCCGCTGATATTATGCTCCACTAAAAATGGTTTTACTTTAGATTCTGTAGCTACAACCGGTATCCCGGAAGCCATAGCCTCCATAACAGACATACCTTTACTTATGGGAGGATAACAAAAAACATCAGCTGCGCAATGAAATTTATAAATATCATACTGGGCAGGAAACAGAAGTACTTTTTCACAAAGTCCCTCCTGTTTTAGCATCTCCTCAATTTTAGGCTTAGTATTATCCCAATCATCATCTCCTGCAATAACTAACCTTGCATCATCAACTTCAGCTAACACAAGTTTAAAAGCTTTTATAAGTTTATCTATATGTTTTCCTTCAACAATTCTTGATAAACATAAAATAACTTTATGTGATCTTTTAAGTTTCAAAAATTTTCTGGAATAATTCCTGTCACTCTTTTTAACTATTGGAAAATCTTTAACATCAACCGCATTTAGAATTGAAATGACTTTGTTTATACCTAAACCGTGCTCAATTAATTTCCTGGTAGATTTGGGTCCCACAGTAATAGTCCTGTCTGCATAATTTCCAAGTTGTAAAGCAACAAAGTCATACTCTTCTTTTTTATATCCCATATGCTCATGGCTGATTACAGGAATACCTGTTTTGTCTCTGGCGAGCTGACAACAGGAAAGGGCATTCCTTCCATGTGCATGGATTAAATCAGGGTTGTATTTTTCTACCACCTCCAAAACTTTTTTTTCAAACAAAACATTATTGCTTTTATTTTTTTCTACAGGAACTAAGAAAGCCTTTATATTCTTGGGAATAAAGGGTGCAAAAGAACCACGCTCTGCTACTAAGTAAACATGTATTCCCATTTCTGAAAGAGGTTTTACCAAATTCATGGCACTTCTCTCTGAGCCCGCTAAATTAAATGGTTTTAGAACAAGTAAAACTGATTTGATCATAAAGTTTAAGCATTTTAGCAGAAATATCTAATTTTAAATACAATAGAGCTTATTCACCACAAACTGTTGATTAAACTTTTAATTTCGCAGTTAACTTGTTGAAAAGCATTCCCAAGGCTAAAAACATCCCTAAATATAAAATAGTTGCAACTGAAGCTGGGAAATATTTATAAAATAAGTCATATCTTGCAAGGATTGGCCAATGGATCAGGTAAATTTCATAGGACAAAAGCCCAAATATATTAAAAAGCTTAAACTCAAATGATTTTGCAATAAATATAAAAATTATAGAAAACATTGTTATTAAGCTTCTTGTTTGTTCAATATCTTTAGATAATCCCACCCCTGAATTTATTGATGTATAAGCAAATAAAATTATAAAAAGTAAAATTAAAAGATCCTTTAAATTCCTTTCAAAAAACACCTTTTTAAACCCAATCTTAAAGGCTTCTAAGCTACCCTCAGAAATTAAAAGCGCAAAAAATACACCTAAGGGAAACGATAAATAGTGCAGTTTATATAAATTTAAAACATCATTATTTATCTCAAGAGGTGGATTTTTCAAAAAATAATTGCTGACAATGACCAAAAGGAGCGGACAAAGATATGGAAACCTCTTCCAGAAAAGCAAAGGAAACAGCAGATAGTAGAAAAGTATCATTGAAAAATACCAAAGGGGTGAATCCAGGCTCAAAAATAGATCAGCAACAGGGAAAAAACCCAGGAAACTTTGGATAATAATTTCTAATGAATAACTTCTGTTTAAAATAAAATAATCAGCCATAAAAAAGGCTGATATCACAATCCAAAAGGGCACAAATAACTTTCTTAACCTTTTTAAATAAAACTTAAAAATGTTTAAAGGTTTTTTTAAAGAAGATAAAGTTAAGCCAAAACCTGATAAAAACAAAAATAGGTTTACACCAACTCCTGCTAAAATGGAAAAAGGCCATAAAAATCTTTGGTCAGAGCTTAAAAAATAACCAATATGGGACAGTATTATAGCTAAAATTGCAAAACCTTTAAGCTCTTCTGTCCTGGAAACAGAAAAAAACCTCTCCCGCTCTGCTTTCCTTATAGAAAAAAACAATGCTGTGCAAAAAATTATTCCAAAAATTATGGTCTGAAATTGTGGATTATCTGGTGATATTTGCATTTATATAATCTGCCCAGGCTTTATAGCCCTTATCTGATGGGTGAAACTGGTCAGAACAATAAAGACTTGATTTCTTTTTAAACTCATTTTTAAATTTGTCATGTAAATTTACAACCTTAAGATTTTTTTCCTTAGCCAGCGAATCAATTATATGATTAAAATTATCTGTATTAGCCTCAATATTTATATCCCAGGGAGGGAATAATACCAAATCTGACCCTAAATATGGAATATTTATTAAGGTCACCTGCGCTTTAGTCTGACTGAGCTGTTTTAAAATTTGGGCATAATATTCCCTAAAATAGCTTGCCATTTTTAAATCATGGACATCATTTACCCCAATCATTAAAACTATAAAATCTGGATTTTGCTCTAATGTCTCAGGTACCTGTTCTTCTAAAACATCCTTAACTCCTGCTCCTGGAACTGCCAAATTTAGAAGACTGACTTTTTTATCACCCCCTACAAAGCTTTGAGCAATAAGATGTGCCAGTACACTAGAAGAATCTGAAGTACATGTCCCTGCCAGCAAACTGTCCCCCAAAGTTATAAGTTTAATTTCATGAGCTCCTTTTCCAACCTCACTTTTCCTTATATAATTTTGATTTCCCACAAAATGACTTCCAATATAGTCAAAAAAATATGCATAAGACCTGTTTAAATAAACTGCAGAAAGTATAATAAGAACCAGGATAGCAACAGGCAGAAATTTTTTCACTTAAACTAATTATACAGTGATTAAGAAGTTGTTAAAGCCTTTTTTAATTCTTCTAAACTGTCCCAGTCGTGGATAGAAACAGGATAAATTTTATGTTTAAACTTTTTTAACCTTTTAATCCTTTCATTTAATTGTTTTTTGTCTACTAAATCTGATTTAGTTAAAAGAATAATTTGAGGTTTCTTAATAAGTTCGTTACTAAAAGATTCAAGTTCATTTACTACAACTTTATAATCTTCTTCTAAATTCGGTGAATCTGCAGCTATACAGTGAAGAAGCACAGAAGTCTTTTCAATATGCTTTAAAAATTTAACCCCCAATCCCCTGCCATCTGAGGCACCTTCAATCAGTCCTGGAATATCAGCAATTATTTTTCTATTTAATACCCCCAGATTTGGCTCCAATGTAGTAAAAGGATAATCAGCAGTCTTTACAGAAGTTGAGGTGAGTTCATTTAATAAACTGCTTTTGCCTGCATTTGGAAGGCCTATTAACCCAAAGTCAGCCAGCAACTTTAATGAAGCCTGAAAATGTTTTTCTTCACCATCAAGCCCACTTTGGGCATACTCAGGGGTAGTATTTCTGGAGGATTTAAATTCATAATTTCCCCAACCACCAAGCCCTCCCTTACAAACCAATATTTTTTGCCCGCCTTTATCAATTGTTATAACCTCACCAGTATTTTTTTCAATCAGAACAGTCCCAACAGGCATAAAAACTACAATATCTCTGCCATCCTTCCCTATTTTTCTGCTTAAACCCCCTGGCATTCCATTCTCCGCAGATACTAATCTCTTTCTGCTAAATTGATTTAGGACTGTTAAATCTGTTGTGGCTTCAATATATAAGTCCCCTCCTTTGCCTCCATTTCCTCCGCTTGGCCCTGATTTTTCCCCTGGATAAAATGAAACCTTACCAGCTCCTCCATGCCCTCCTTTTAAAATAATATTTACTTCATCTATCAGCATAATTGGATACAATATTTAGAAGTTGTTTATTTTAGCAGCCATGATGAAATCATTTTCAGTCAGTCCTCCAGCTGCATGGGTCATCAGCGTTAGTTTAACTTTGTTGTAAGAAACAAAAATATCAGGGTGATGCCCTTCCTCTTCTGCTAAATCTGCAACTCTATTTATAAAACTCATGGCTTCCTTAAAATCCTTAAATTTATATTCCCTTACAATAGTATCCCCAATTAAAAACCATTCATGTACAGCCTTTAAATACTCTTTAACTTTGTTCTGTTCCAGCTTGCCTTCCCCTGTATCACAGGGCACACATTTTTTCTTAGTTAAATCTTCCATCTGGGTATTATATGACTAATCTTACTTTTTTGCAGGCGCAGCTTCAGTAGACACAGCACTGGTAAATACCTCAATAGGCTTCCTAATAGGGTAACTTATTAAATATGGAAATTCCTCTTTAAGTTTCTTTGCCAATGATGGTCTGGCCCTGTCTATCTGTTCAAGTATTGACCTTTCTATATAATTTGTATCAATCCTGTTAAGCATTTCTTCTAATTCCTTATCTTTTGTCTTAATCCCCATCTCCTTTCTCATCTCAGCCAGCACATCCAATATTTTTGTAATCTCTTCTTCAGCTATTAAGTTCACTCTTAAATGCACCTCTTCCCTTAAAGTGTTCACTAAAGCTGACCTGTTTTGGGAAACCAAAATAAAAATGGCTAAAAATATAGCCTCAAGCGAAACAACCATGGTCAAAAGGCCAAATGGAAAAGGGTCAAATGCAATAGTCCCCGCTATTACATCAGTATTAACTAAAATCCAGGCTGTAAAAAAGATTACATGGAAAACTAAAAAAGCTGTTGAACCGCAGATTTCTGTTAAATCATCAGCAATTTGGGTTAAAAGTGATCGGGATCTTAAAGATTTTGCCTCAAAAGATTTAAAAAACTGTCTTCTTCTCTCAGAGGTAGGCAGGCTGTGGTTTAGAGGACTATCCTTATCAGTATCCATGGCAGACTATAGCTTTATGGTGGCAGATTTTAATATTTGTGTCAATCAGCGCGCAAAAATGGAGGATTTTTTTCTAAGCTTTGCACTATAAACAATTTCCCTGACCTCCCCATCGTCCCCTTCAATTTCAGAAACACCTGACATTCTGGCATACTCCTGTAAATAATCTGAGAGAGACTGTTGGTTTTCCTTAATTTGGGCTTTCATCTCTTTTACTTTTTTATCCAATTCTCCTGCCTGGGGCTGCCTTAGAATTTGTTGCCTGGTTACCTGTTTAATCTTGCTTGCCTCTTTAGCTTTTTCTAAATGCTCCTGGTAAGTTTTATCATTTGAAAAGATATCATCAAGCATCTCTTTGTGCTTTTTTAATTCCTCGGACAGTTTATCAATAGTTGTAATATGGTTTTTTATCAAACCCTCCATATTAAGAAGGATTTGGGATGATGAGTTGTCAGTTCCAGGAGACTCTTCTACTGTCTCACCTTCAATTACCAGATCTTGATCAGCCATAAGATCTCTAATATATTAAATAAGACCAGTAAAAAGCAATAGATAAAAAGCGTAAAAATCGCGCAATAAATCACGCAAATTGTGTTATAATTAACCTATGTTCAAACCAAGTTTTACTATATCCCCTGATGTACTCTCAGCAATTTCTGAGATTACAGAAACTAAAGTTATAGTTGAACGATCAAGAGTCTTACCCCTAAATGAACTCCACTTAAAACGCCAGGCCTTAATAAGAATGGTGCATACTTCAACATCTATTGAAGGAAATAAACTTGCAGAATACCAGGTAGACAGGGTTTTATCTGGCATGTCAGTAGCAGCTGATGACAAATCTATAATGGAGGTCAAAAATTATCAGGAAGCTGTAAAAGAGGTAGAAAAATTGGCAGAAAGAAAAGAAAAATTAACTTTAGATTTAATTCTAAAAATTCATGCAATAACCATGAAAGGGCTTTTAGAAAAAGAAAAAACAGGTGGTTTCAGACCTGCTGATATCTACATTATTGATGAAATGGGCGGAGGCAAAGAAAAATTGAGATTCAAAGGGCCTGATGCTAAAGATGTCCCAAAACTAATAAAAGAGCTTTTAGAATGGTTAAAACATGCAGAAAAAGATAATCTTCACCCTGTTTTAAAAGCTGGCCTTTTCCATTCCCAGTTTGTCCATATCCATCCTTTCTCTGATGGAAATGGTAGGGTTACAAGGCTTCTAACCACTTATCTTTTATATTCAGATGATTGGGACTTTAGGAAAGTCATAGTTTTAGAAGAGTTTTACAATAAAAACAGGCAGGATTATTATAATGCGCTAGCTTATAACTGGGAAACTCAATATGCCCCGGGTGCAGATTTTACAGATTGGCTTGAATACTTTATTGCAGGATTCCTGGTTGAAGCCAGGAAAGCCAGGGATGTCATAAATTCCCTGGGGTTTAATTTAAAAGACAGTCCAAAAGAGCAGACTTATTTAGATACTGATGAAATAAAAATCCTGGATATGCTCTCAGGCAAATTTAAAATAACTTCTGATGAGGTAGTAGACACCATAAAAGTAGCCAAAAGAACTGCCCAGCTAAAGCTCAAAAATTTAGTTGATAAAGACCTGATTGAGCCCAAAGGCCGTGGCCCAAGCACATACTATGTGGTAAAAGAGTGATTGTTGCGCAATCCTTTGCGCGCTTCATGCGCTATTTAATGAATAGTCCTTGCAAAGGTCCTGTGTTTAAATCTTTAATCCTCGCAGGATAGTATTCTCTTCCTACATTAATTAATAAATGGGAAAAGTCTATCCAATCCTCTTTAGGTACTATTTCCATGAGATCCTTCTCTATTTTCTCTGGATCTTTTTTATCAGTTAATCCCAAATTTGTAGAAAGCCTCATCACATGGGTATCAACCACAATCCCCTCAGCAATTTTGAATGCATTACCCAAAACCACATTAGCAGTCTTCCTGGCAACACCTGGTAAACTATCTAAATCCTCCATATTGTCTGGGACTTTTCCCTTAAATTTCTCAACAATCATCACTGCTGCACCATGAATAGATTTGGCTTTATTTTGATGGAAATTAATCTTAGAGATGTATTTATCTATTTCTGAAGGGGCAGAATTAACATAATCCTTCGCAGTTTTAAACTTTTTAAATAACTCTGGGGTGTAAGTATTCACAAGCTTATCAGTTGCCTGTGCAGAAAGAATTGTTGCCACCAAAAGTTCTAAAGGGGTTTTGTACTCCAAAGCAGTCCTGGGCTTTGGCCAAATCTTCCTAAGCCTTTTAAGAATATCTTTAACTTTTTCTTCTTTTGTCATTTGCAAAATTATATCATGCGCTATTTATTGCGTGATTTCTGCGCTATTTCAACCTGTCTTGCATTTAGCCTCAAACTAAGATACTATATACATAGTTTAAGTAAGTAATGTTGTACAGAGTTAGATAGTTTATCTAGTTCCTAGGCCAATTACTCTAGCAACTAGATAGGCGGTGATTACTATTTCAAAGAAATTATTTGTTGGTTCCCTTCCTTGGGGAGTTGATGACTCAGGACTTCGTGAAGCATTTTCCAAATATGGAGAAATAATTCAGGCAACAGTTTTAAAAGACAGACAAACAGGTAGATCTAGAGGTTTTGGTTTTGTTGAATTTGCCAATGATGCAGATGGAGACAAAGCTATACAGGAAATGAATGGTGCAGATATGGATGGTAGAAATATTGTTGTTAACGAAGCTAGACCAAGGGAGAATTAATTAAAAGTTTTCTATCCCGGGTGGTTATAATAAACCTTCCCGGGATTTAAAACTTGGCTTTTTGCATAAAATCTTGTATAATAATTCCTCCAATAAAATTATATGCAAAAATATAAAAAATATTTTTATTGGTATATTCTCCCATTATTTTTCAGTTTATCTCCCTTAATTTTAATCTACTCTCTAAACCTTTTTGCCCAGCCCTTTAATTTATATCTTCTCCTTTTACCCTCTGTGGCTGTAAGCAGCTACTTCGGAGGCCTTAAAGGTGGAATTCTAGCAACTACTTTAACTTCACTAGGCATGAACTATTTGTTTATTGTGCCTAACTTTACCTCTCTTGAAATACCGCAAGTTTTAAATCTTACTTTTTATATTCTTGAGTGCATTGCAGTAACAGTATTTATAACACAAGGTTACCACTCAGAATTGCTTCAAAACTACAAAACTAAAGCAGAAAATTTATCAAAAAAACTTATAAAGATCCAAGAAGACCTTACTTCTGCCCAAAGTGAAATTAAACTAAGGGATGAATTTTTATCCATGGCTTCACATGAACTAAAAACCCCGCTTACCTCAATGCTCCTGCAAATCCAATCAGCTCTTCACAATATTAAAAATGTTTCATTGGCTAATTTTTCTGTAGCAAACCTTCTAAAAATGCTTGAATCAGTTGAAACCCAAACTGAAAGGTTATCCAAAATGATTAATGACCTTTTAAATGTCTCATTAATCACTACAGGTAAATTAGAGCTTGAAAAAGAGAACTTTGATTTATCAAAAACAGTCAGGGAGGTTGTCAACAGGTTTGTAGAGAAACTTGAGAAAGAAGGCTATACTTTGAGCTTAGAAGCAGATAAGGAAATTTTAGGCAACTGGGACAAACTAAGGATTGAACAGGTTATAACTAACCTTTTAACAAACGCTATTAAGTATGGGGATAAAAAACCAATAGAAGTAAGGGTAATAAACTTTAATAAATCTGGCAAAATTCATGTCAAAGACCAGGGCATAGGCATTCCCGCTGAGCTTCAGAAAAAGATATTTGAAAAATTTGAAAGGGCAGTAACTTCTTCTCAATTCCAGGGTTCAGGACTTGGACTTTATATTACAAACCAGATAGTAAAAGCCCATAATGGAAAAGTCCATCTCAAAAGCAGGGAGGGCAAAGGCTCAACTTTTATAGTTGAACTTCCAGTAGCTTCCTAAATTATGTCGGGGTGAGAGGAATTGAACCTCCTACATCATGGTCCCAAACCAAGCGTTCTGCCGATGAACTACACCCCGTTAAGGTAGACTTACCTACTAGCAGGCAGGTTATGACACCTACCCAGTGCCAACTGATTATAACAGTTGTGTGCTGGTGGTGGGACTCGAACCCACAAGGTCTAAGACCATTGGATTTTAAGTCCAACGTGTATACCATTCCACCACACCAGCAAGCACACAATATTTTACCAAACTTAAGCTCAATTAGTAAGTAGTAGTAAAATTCATTTACAGGGTTGCAATCCTTTCCTTAAAGGTTCAAAATTAACTTAAGCAGGTGAAATTAACTAAAAATTATCTATATATTATGCATATTTACAAACTATAGGTTTGTAGAGTATAATATTTTCACCTCCTTACCTTAAATCCTATTTTTATTAAATTGGAGGCTTAACATGGTTAAAATTTACTACAACAACCTAAAAGGCAAATCCTTAAAAATTCTGGACCAGTTTAAAAAAGGTTCCTGGATTTATGTGGAAGACCCATCACGCTCAGAAATTGAAATGCTTGCCCAAAACTATGATCTTGAGGAAGACTTATTACACGATGCCATAGACATTTTTGAGGTTCCCCGTATGGAAGTTGAAGATGAAAAGTTATATGTCTTTACCCGCTTTGCCTATATTGAGGACGGCCAAATTCAAACCTGCCCGGTTTTAATAGTCAGAAGTGATGATTTTATTATGACTATTTCCACCCTTGATTTACCTTTCATAAAAAAGTTTACAGAATCAAAACTAGACTTCCATACTACCCTAACCACTAACCTTCTTTTCCAAATCCTCTTTCAGGTTAACTCAACCTATAATCTTTACTTAAATAACATCAGCAAAAAAATCAGAAGTATCTCAATCCAGCTTGAAAAACTGGAAAACAGGGATATTATTCAATTTGTATCATTTGAATCTGTTTTAAATGACTTTTTATCCTCTCTTATTCCAACCAGCAACATTTTAAAAAATATACTTACTGGAAAATTTATTAAATTAAAAGAGGAAGACAAAGACCTTTTAGAGGATATTTTACTTGCAAACAACCAGCTTATTGAAATTTCACAAACAAATCTTAGGACAATTGTAAACATTAGGGAAGCTTATTCAACCATAATGACCAACAACTTAAACAGGGTTATTAAACTTTTTACCTCTCTGACAGTTATCCTGACCATCCCAACTATGATTGCCAGCATCTATGGGATGAATGTAGATCTTCCTTTCGCTCACTCACCCCATATCTTTAGCTATATTATTGCCTTTTTGGGCATAATTTCTGTTATACTTTTGATAATCTTTTACAAAAGAAGATGGCTCTAAATTCACAAGTTAACAGATTTTTTAACTGGTATAACAGACACCTCACTTTAAATATTTCTATAGCCGCAGTTCTTTTTACCCTGCAGCTTATCCATTTATACTGGCTCTTTACAGATGTAATTTTATTTAAGCTTATTGGCAGAAGTTTTTTTCACTTAACAGGAGTCTGGTACACCCTGATTTTAATTGTAGATTACACAGAAATTCCTGCTTTAATCTCTACAGGGTTAATTTATGTCAATGAACTGAGGAAAAAAGGTTACTCATTTAAAAATGTCCTCTTTATTATTCTTTTAGCCTCACAATTTCTGCATATTTTCTGGATTACAGATGAATATGTAATTGAACAGTTTGCCCATGTTTCCAATGCTCCTATCCTGCCCCACTGGCTTGCCTGGATTGCAATCCTAATTGATTATGGTGAAGTCCCGGTCATAATAGACACCCTAAAAAAAGTCTTTGACGCACTAAAAAAAGGTGATATTAATAAAGTTAAAGAAAGTTTTTAATGGATAACTGTATTTTCTGCAAAATAGTCAGGGATGAAATCCCAAATTATAAGGTCTATGAGGACAGTAATTTTTTGGCTTTTCTCTCAAGTGGTCCCCACAGGATGGGCCACACACTTATAATCCCAAAAGAACACACTGAATATTACTTTGATTTACCTGAAGAAACCTTAAAAGAAATGGTGGCTGTCCAAAAAAAGCTGGCAAATGCTATAAAAAAAGCTTTTAATCCTAAATCAGGAAAAGTTGGTGTAATAGTTGCAGGCTTAGAGGTACCCCACGCCCATCTTCATCTTATTCCAATGGATGAAATGGAAGACTTAAACTTTGGAAACTCAATGCACAATGTCTCTAAAGAAGAATTTCTAATTGCCCAGGAAAAAATTAAGAACGACCTTTAATCCTTTAGATGTGATTTTTCAAAGAATTTGGTAAAATAGATTCCTTAAGCGGGTGTAATTCAGTGGCAGAATGTCACTTTTCCAAAGTGAACGTCGTCGGTTCGAATCCGATCACCCGCTCCCAATGGGACACCCCCTTTGTGAGTGTCCTGAATAGCTTGATATAATGGGCTAATCTTGTGGTTGTGTCCATTCCTTAGGCCACCTGATCTTAAGAATTTGTAGAGCTAACATTCCATTTTTCTCTGCGTTTAGATTTAAAGTCTGAATTAAAGAGTGCTTATACTCCAAAATACTAGCCTCCACCTGACTGTCAAAACTGTCATCCTCTTCTACCCACCGATAAAATGTTTTCTCGCTAATTCCAGCCATAATCGCAGCATCTTTTTTATATAACCCGCCCCTTAGGTAATTACAAATATTTATTTTAGTCTTTTTATTTTTTAACCCCTCACGAATAAACATATTTTGTATAATACTCCTTTTTTAGAGGTTATATACTATAGAGTTCTTTAGGTTATAATTTTAATAGACGACTATTTAAGATGGATATTAACAAGAACGCCCTGAATATAACCGATATCCTCAAATACTGTTTAGGCTACATTAAGCTTGTTAATCCATCTTCTTCTCGCTCCAGAATTTTTACAGATCCCCTGGACTCTTCTATTTTCAATTTGGACTTCATGTTTATTACCAATCCTGAGGAGGATGAAAACTTATTGATAGATCTAAAAGAATTCTATGAACTTAATCCAAAAGATGTAACTGAAGAAAATGAATCTACATATTTAAAACAGAAAAGTATGGCTGTTAAATTGGAGGAAATTAAGAATAAGTATAAAGTTGATGAATTTACAAAACAAATTACTCTTAACTTTGGATATTTTAAAGTAGAAGTACCAGAAACAACAGATATAGATGATGCCGAAGATCAACCTAAAAAGCAAAAAGAAAATCAATTCCCACTTTTTACAGTTCCTATTGAAATTCTACTAATAAACAATAAATATCATCTCCACATATTAGATCAAAATATAATTCCCAATTTAGGCTTTCTTCAAGAAGTTTTAGGAGAAGAGAGTTACTACGATTTCGCTGACTTCGTAAATCAAATTGAGATCGAGGGCAATCTTAACTTACCTTTAAAACCAGATACAGTTAATAAAATATGGGAAGAACTTAAAGGCAGATTAAAACTCTCCGAGGCTCAGTTTGATGAAAATTCATTTGATATTAATAAGATTGTAGTTTCCATCTCTTCAAAGTCTAATTATTTCCTTGTACAAGACCTTAAGAAGCTTGCTGAGATGAACGAAGAAGAAATGTTAGATACCTCTTTAAGTAGTTGGATTTCTGATGAAGACTTATCTTTAATTGAAGAAATTGGCGAGAATAGTGATGATTTATTTTTCCCTTTTGATTATGACAAACACCAATTAAAAGTCTTATCAATTATTAATAATAAGGCAGCGATTATTCAAGGTCCTCCTGGTACGGGTAAGTCACAAACTATCGCAAATGTGCTATGCCATTTAGCTGCTCAAAACAAAAGAGTTCTTTTTCTCAGTCAAAAACCACAAGCCTTAAAAGTCGTAAAAGATAAACTAAAATCACTAGATGTTGAGTATCTCTATGGGTACATACCTAACAGATATTCCGCACTTTATAACGAGGAAGAAGAAAAAGATGGAGCAGCATATACCCTTGCGGGAGTTCAGCAATATGTAAATTTTATTCATGATAGAGGATCATTGGAAAAAGAATTACAAACAGAAAGTATTGTCGAAGTTTCAAATATATTTAATAGTTCTATTGATCAGCAAAGAACTGCTTATTATTTATATAACGAGTTAATAAGTTCAGAGAAATATAACATAAAATTGCTTGATCCTGAGAGGTTTGACGAAAGATTTAATGAAACTGAGTACAAAACAATAAAGGACCTACAAATCGAACTTGAAAAATTAAATACATTGTGTGGCGAATACGCAACAGATGGTCGCTTAACTAAACTGAATGCTAAATTCAATAGACTCCTAACTTCAGCCACTAACTATTCAGAAATAATGGAAAATCTTATAAATATAATTGATAAAAATGGTTATGATCGAAAAAATAAGATTGGTCGCTTTTTTAATAATACCCTACTAAAAATAAGGCATAAAAATGTTACAGATAAATTGCCTTTAGAAATATTTGAGGTTTTTGAGCAAACTCTTAATTCAGGACATTCTAAAATTGAAATGAAAGAAGAACTAGCTGCTGTAAGAAATTATTTTCATTATAACGAATGTATTTTAAGAATTGATGATATTAAAAAAGAACTCGATCTTAAAATATTTGAACTAGGTCTTGATCAACTCAGTCTTAAAAGACTGGAGGAACTTATATCCAAAGAGGGTTTTGAAATTTCTGCAAATGCAGTTAAATCAAGAATAAAAATTGAGACTCAATTTATAACTCTGGAATTAACCAATCCTAATGCTGTTAATAAAAGTCTTGTTAAGGCAAAGACTGATAGAAAAGATAAGGTAAAAATCTTTTTAAGAAATCGTGTAAAAAAACAAGTTATTGACGCAACTTTAACTGCTTTAACAAGGGGCATTCTCGCTAGAATTGCTAAGGCATTACAAAAAAGTAAGAAAGCGTATAGAACATTTGATAACTTAAAAAGTGATTCTTCTAATTTCCAAACACTTAAAGAAATAATACCTGTTTGGATTATGGATTTAGAAGATGCAAGTCGGCTTATTCCTTTAAATAAAAATATGTTTGATTATATTATTTTAGATGAGGCATCTCAGTGCAACTTAGCTTATGCCATGCCAGCTATGTATAGATCAAAACATGTTTTGTTCTTCGGGGATAGTGAGCAAATGAGAGACGACTCTATTAAATTTAAAACTAATAGATCTATGGAGGATTTAGCTCGGAAGTTTAATATACCTGAGTACCTACAGATTAAAAGCAAGTCTGATTCAGTGAAATCAGTTTTGGATATTGGTATGAATTCAGGATTTCAGGAAAAAATACTTCGCTATCATTATAGATCTCCAAAAGAAATTATAGGATTTTCCAATGAATATATTTATCAACCTAAAAGAAAAGGGATGGAGGTTATTAACTCCAATTATGTGACATACAAAAATACTAATAGGATAATGGTCAATCACATTATTAAAACGGACAGATCAGAGGATTTATCTGAAAAAACTAATATCTCTGAAGCAAAATATATAGCAAAATTAATTAAAGATTTACAATCAGATGAAAAAACAAAAAATAAGTCAATAGCTGTCCTGACATTTTTTAATGAACAAGCCTATTTACTGGAAGAGACAATAGCTGACGAAAATATAAAAGTATCCACTATTGAGGGCATACAAGGAGATGAAAGAGATATTATTATTTACTCTTTTGTTATATCAGATATTGATGGTAAGAAAAGATATATTCCTTTAACTGGAGAGCAGGGAGAAATAAATAAAGGTTTGAATGAGGGAAGAATTAATGTTGCATTCTCCAGATCAAAACTGCAAGTGCATTGTGTGACTTCCTTGCCACCTAAAGAATGGCCTGATGGTATCTGGATAAAGAGGTATCTTGAATATGTTGAAAAAAATGGGGAAGTAAATTTCTACGATCAGCAGATAAAACCTTTCGACTCATATTTTGAAGAGGAATTTTATTATTTTATTCGTACTAATCTTGGGAAAGATTACATTATTCAAAATCAGGTGGAGAGTTGTGGTTTTAAACTTGATTTTGTAATTACTAATCCAAGTAAAGGATTAAGCTTGGCTATTGAATGTGATGGACCTACACATTTTGAAGATGAGGGAAGTGATATATATGTAAGTAGTGATATCGAAAGACAATCTATACTTGAGAAAGCAGGATGGGTTTTCTACCGACTATTATACTCAGAATGGATAAATGAAGACGCTAGTCGAACAGGGGTAATTGATGACATAAAAGATTACTTTGAAAAGCCTCAGAAACTTCTAGGTCGGTTTAAGCAAATCTCTTTACAAAACAAGGTAATACTAGATTCTGCCGTACTCAATCAAGACGAGCAAGAAGATTTTTTAACGGAAAACAACAATAATGACAAAAATAGCCTTGAAGAAGTTTTGAGATTTCCTGTGGACAACCGCAGGGACTTAGTCGTTACATTTATTGAAAAAGGAGAATCTCTCTGGATTAGAGAATATATTAAAGAGGGGTCTTTTATTGGATTTACTGACAACGGTATTGGAATCGGAACAAATGATGCAAATAATTTCATCCTCCAATCCCGTTTAGCGATTGATAAAAATCAAATCACATTTGTTCAATGGAAAGGTAAGGGTAGTTCTAAGATAATGATCCAACCATCAAATAATCAAGTAATTGATATTAGACACTATGTAGAATCTGCTGGTTATACAGGATTTACTAAGCGTGGTTTTAGATTACCCATAGAAATTTATAAAAGTTTTTTAAGTGAATTAGAAAAGAAAATTAGTAAGTAGAAACTATATTATTTCTTCTTCAGCTACTATTTTATTAGCGGCAGGAGATATAAGTGGGTCCATCATTGCTGGAATTGCGGATGAAACATCATCTGCTTTATTATCTTCAGAAACTATCTTATCAACAGATCTTATTAACTGTTTCGTCCGAGTAGAATCCACCTTAGCATATTGGTCATTAAGAGATTCTAATCTATCTCCGATTTTCACAAATTCTTGATTATATTTTCTGAACTCCTCTTCAAATATTTTTATATAGGTAATAATATTCCGAACATTATTCTGATATTTAAAATTGCTGTAAGATTGTCTTATGAGTCTTAAGATAGCAGTGAAGTTAAAAGGACCTGCAAAAATTACTTTTTGCTTCATTCCGTCTTCCCAAACACTTCCCATTTTTTCATATATATAAGAGAAGATCATTTCGTTGGGTATAAACATTATTACAAAATCCACGGTGTTATCTTCTGGGTTAATATATTCACGAGAGGTAACCTGTTTTATCTTATCCTTAATATCTTTTTCAAATAATTTTACATATTCTCTTTTCATTCCCTCATCTTGAGTTTCAGTCATCTTCTGCAAATTAGCATAAGGGAACTTGACATCAATATTTATCTTTACTCCATCAGGCAAGAAAATGGTAAAATCTGGTCTGGTTTCTGCTCCCACTAAAATTTTATTGTGCTGATAATCTACTCCATTCACAAACCCAACCATTCTTAATAATTCCTCCGCTACTTGTTCCCCGAACTGCCCTCTTAACTGATTATTTGATAAGACTTTCTTTAAACCCTCTGTTGTTGCTGAAAGTTGTTCCGTAATTCGTCTATTATTCTCCATCTCCTGTTTAAGTTCACGAAAAGAACCCACTCTTTCTAATTCTGCTTTTTCTGTTCTCTTGTTACTTTGTTCTAATTCTTGATGGATTCTTTTTATTAAGTCTTCAATACTGGTCTTTTTATTCTGAAGATCGGTTTTAATATCTTGTTTTTCTGCTTGTAGCTTTTCATTAGCGAGCAAAACTAATTGTTCGTTTGCATTCTGCAGAACTTTAGGAAAAATTTCGGCGAGTTTAGCTTCGAGCTGAGAAGAATCCCCTGAAAACTGCTTTTTAGTCAATAGAAATACAATTAACGCAACTACAAATCCTATTGCAACCCCAAGGGCAATATAAATATACATATCCATTTTTTGCTTAATTCAGCAATTAGATTATAGCAAATAGCTGAGCTGGTTGTATTAAAACTTGTCTTATTAGATGGATAACTAAGTCTTAATGTGAGGTCGTACGATTTAGTGTACTTTTTCTTTCTTTTTGTTCAGAGTCTCCAGCTGTTTATCCCAATCATCAGTCCATCCTTGCTGTTTTGCTTGCAAGCAGAGTTCAATAGCCTCGTCATATTTACCTTGTTTTTCTAGGATAATCCTGAGCTGTCTGTACCCTGCATGGGCAGGGAGTGGTTGTTGAGGGTATTCTTTGAGAAAAGCTTTGATTGCTTGTGGAGCAAGAGCAATTTGCTCTCTACATGTCGTTATTGCAGTCTCCATAGCTTCGGGGCTTGTCTCTCGCTCACGATAATAAATAACCATTTTCTCTGAAAGAGTAAAGTGCTGGTCAAGTATATTCCCGCCAACAGGAGCTAATTCCTCAGCCTTTTGAATAATCTTTTTGGCGATTTCTCGATCTCTTGGATTATTAAACCACCCAGCCAGTGCTTGGAGAAGTCCTGCAGCAGTTTGCGAGGTATAAGAAATATCGCCCTGAGTTAGAGGTTTTGAGCTGGGTTCTGAACCCATTGGATGAAATACCTCCTCAATATGATTTCGTTCATCTTGGGTAAAAGCTGAAAGCCACCAGTCCTGAAGTCCAAAGTAGCCAATTTCTCCTTTTGTCTCGTTTTTCTTGTTAAAAATGCCAAACATAAATAGATTTTACTAATTTCGATCGTCAAAGCACACTAGAGGAAGTTTTAGAGAATAGGCTCTGGTTTTTGAGTAACTCTAATTGAAAAGCCAATAATTTAGCCTGTTCAGAGTTATCATTAAACAAAGTTTGGAGTACGCCTCGAATCCCGTTACCCGCTCTTAATGCATTTTGGTTCAAAGTTAGCCTCAAAATTTTCATTTTTGATAGGGTGTCCCGTCTCCCACCTCTGTTTTTAAATTAACTTAGCTTCAAGTTGGTTCAAACCCATTCCTTCAAACTTTGGACTCTAAATTTTTTGGAGTCCTAAACTTTCTTTCATACCAGGCACTAAAACATACCGCTGAAACTGAACCCAATAATCCAAAAGGTATATCGTCAATCTGCGCAGTTCCCAATTGTCGTATGTTAGTTTGAACAGTTTCTGCAAAAATCACTGCTGAGCTTCCAAATGCTAATCCAATTGATCGGCTAATTCTGTCGGGTATTTCAGGCTTGGCAATTCTTAGAATTATGTCTGCGAACGAAGTTATTATAAATGCATCTGTAAAATCTCCTGTGTTGTAAAGCAAGTAATCCCTTATAGGATTGGAAGTGGTTAACTCTTCGGCGATAGTTCTGCCAATCGGATGAAGCATCATAATTGCTGCACCACTTAATGGAACAATCAATTCAACTTCAGGCATCGATGACCTTTTATTAATCTGATCAATAAAACGATTTCCGTCAGAAGGTACTTCCATGGTTTATTACTTAATTTCACTTGAAATTATAGGATAAATTATATGAATTTCAATGAAAATACACAAATTATTCCACGCAACTTTCATACACACCCATCAAATCATTAAAATGAGCAAGTAGTGGTTCAAATGAGCAAAGCTCTTTTCCCTTCGGTTCAAATAGAAGTGCATTGAGCGCTCACTAAAATAAATCCAGCCCTTGTGGTTGGTTTTTTTATATATGTATAATTGGTCTCATGAATGAAATACCAAGAAGAAACTTTATAAAACTGGTCTCTGCAGCAGTTGCTGAACTTGCGCTGGTTACAGCGATTGGTCCACAAGTTATTCACTCACAGGAGAGTAAATTATCTTCTCCCAAATTCCAAACCCCAGCTCTATCAAGCAGCCCGGTAGATAGGTTCGGAAAATTAGATTCTGAAATTGCCAGAAACCCTAATAGACTTAACCAGGTTGCCAGTGAAATTTCTGGTTTTGCATGCGAAAAAGTTGGCATAGAAATTGGTACAGATGGGTTAAAAATAGCCCAGAGACAGTATTTATCGGAAGAGGAAAGGTTTGTAAGGTCTTTGAATGAAGAAGATGGCTGCAGAACTGAAAAAAATTACAATATTGGGCAAGGCATTGTTTTACCAAATTCCAATAAAGCTTTTATAAATTTAACAAGCATCAGGGAAATGGGTGGCTGGCAGGACCGAGTTGCCACATTAACACTTGCAATCTGTATGCATGAAGCCTTACACCAGGAAGTTAAGAAAGTAAAACTTACCCCCCCTGCAGATATTCCTATTGAAAACGGCAAGATAGTAAAGGCACACATGAGGAGCGGTGTTACATTAGTTTTTTCTAGTTCTCAATATATGGATGAAAATGCAAGCTGCATGGGAATAATTGGAGCAAAATATGAAGAAGCTGTTGTTGAACAAGCTAATTCTGAGTGGATGAAAGGATATGGTTTTAACTACAATTCACCTGCATATCCAGATCAAGTTAAAGCATATAATAACAAAATTTTAATTCCTTATTTTAACGGGGAATACAAATCTCAACTGTTGCATTATATAAATACAGACCCAGACAGATTTTTTGGCAATATTGGATCAAGGTTCAAAAGTTTTCCCATAAATCACAGACTTAACCCTGACATTGTAAATTGGACTAATCAAATTACAGGAGAGAGTGTTATGGTAAATGTTATACCAGATTTAGAAAATAGCTGGAATAAGAAATTTCACCAACCTCTGGAACCTACTTTAGTTTTGTAAAACTATAAAGGTGTATAAATCGAAGATAATCCAGTCTTATCTCCAGTGGTGAGTGTATTCTTTTTAACTTCACCCAAACTCCCATATCCATACATAGTTGCATCCCCATGGGTTCCAGCATTATACATATCATCAAGCCCCATCCAGTGGCCCAGCTCATGTGTCATAATATTTTTTGCATCATAAGTTTTGTTGTCAGCACAGGAATCCTGGCTTGATAAACTCCACTTATACCTGGTATTCATAACAGTATCAACCTCAGCTAAATTCCCGCTAGAAGGATAATACCAAACATAGGTGATTCCTAAAGATCCAGCTCCTAATCTTCCCCAGGTTACTACATTTTGCCCATCAAACCTTGATCTGTTAACACTTGTATTTACCCCCTTAACAAAATTTACTTTTCCACCCGTTGCCTGGTTATACTGGCTAAACCCATTCTGGACAATTGCATCCAAATTGCTCCCCCCAACACTTGCTGGTACGCTGGCTGCATTTAATCTGTAAGTTATTGAACCAGGTATTATGTGCCACCCTGCTGGAGTTACAACATTTTGAGTATCTGGGTCTAATAAACCGCAAACCAAAGAAGTGTTTTCAACTGGAACAGGTGATGGGGTTGGAGTGGGTTTAGGGGTTGTACCAGGCTTTGGTGGAGGGGTTGGCTTTGGAGGATGGGCAAAAACCCTAACACGCAGTCCTGGGACCTCAGGGACCTCAAAGTCACCGCTTACTTGAGGTGGCTCAGGTGCTCTAGGTGCTTCAGGTCTTTCAGTTAGTGGTTGAGGTCTTGGTGGAGGTGTAGGTCTGGTTAAATCAACCGCACTTACAACCGGAGTAAGAATAAATAAAAATATAAATCCAAATAGCCAAATCTTAAGCGTCATAAACTTTGCAGGTCAGTATCTACTTCAACAAAATCAGACTGAATATCTCCTAAGTTAATCTGGGATGTCTCTGCATTTAGGCTTTCAAATTCAGTTGTATCCACCTGTACATTTTGCTGCGCGGGCTGAGCTGTCTGGCTTCCCATCAGGAAGAAGTATGCTCCTCCAACAACTGCTAAAAGTCCAATTACACCCAGTATTATAAATATCCATTTTTTAGAAGAAGAATCTCCGCCTCCACCTGCTTGTGCAACAACAGGGGCTGCAGCAGGTTGTGCAGGCATAGAAGTGTTTTGAGATGGGATTGGATTTGGAGGCACTGGTGGTAACCCTCCTCCGGCTGGTGGTGTTATATTAGAATCCATATTATGGTGTGCCTCCTCCCTTTGCACTGGATACTGCAGTTGAAATAGCATTTGCTACAGCCTGTCTTGCAGTAACAATTAAATTATGCACTGATTGTAAATCATCGTGAAGTTTATTTCTCATAGCAGCTGCATCAGCTTTTATTGTAGCCTCAGATGTTGCCTCTATTGTATAATCCTTTAGTTTTTGTGCACTTACAGAAGCCTCAGCAGATGCAATTTTTGCATTTGCATCAGCTATTGCAGCATTTGCGCTGCTCATATCTTTACCATTTGCTTCTGCATTGCTTACTCTTTCATCAAGCCTTGATAAAATATTTGAAAGCTTAGAAACATGGTCCATCATCTGGTTAGTTCTTCTTTCATTTATCTTATTTAAATTGTCATTTATTTTTTCTGCAAGCTTGGCTTTTCTTTGGTCCCTGAATCTAAGGAGTTTTTCTTTAAGCTGAGCTCCCTTTGAGGCAATCTTATCCCCAACTGTGCCCGGGCTAGCCTGAAGGTTATTTTTTAGAAGTTGTGCTCTCTGGATTGCTGTAGTAGGTTTGCCTGCAGCCGGAGTTGCAATGCTTTGAGCATATACAGGGTACAAAGGTATTAAGAAGAGTGCGAAAAGAATAAGGGCAATAATACTTTTTTGCATCAAAAATACATTAACAAATAGATATAACTCTTGTCAAATTTGTACCCCCAGAGTGAGCACCCCCAGAGGGATATGTCCTAATCCTTCGGATTAACGAACCAAATCAGAGATTAGTTTAGAATTCCAAACGAGGAGAAAGATTTAAATCCCGAATGAATCCGAAATTTAAATCTTGCACCCCCAGAGGGATTCGAACCCCCGACCTTGACGTTAGAACCGTCCCGCTCTAATCCACTGAGCTATGGGGGCGGATGCACAAGCTATTATATCAATTTTAAAGCTAAAGTCATAATTTCTGGATTAACTTAACACTTTTCTGTTACTATTAATTTAATGCCCAACTCCTTCACAAAGAAACTTTCAGAAGTAAACCTCTCAAACTTGTCAGAAGTGGGCGGGAAAAATGCCTCGCTTGGGGAAATGATCCAGGCCCTTTCCAAAAAGGATATAAAGGTCCCTGGAGGCTTTGTGGTCACAGCCTCAGCCTATCAGCACTTCCTTGATAAAACAGGGTTAAAATATTTCATTAAAGATACTTTAAAAGATTTAAAAGTAAAAGACCTGGGAAGCCTGACCAGAAAAGCCAAAACAGTCAGGGATAAAATAGTAGAATCTACCTTTCCTGAAGATTTAAAACTGGAAATCTTAAATTCCTATAAACAAATCCAAAAAGAATATGGATCTAATTCTACTTTTGCTGTACGTTCTTCAGCCACAGCAGAAGACCTGCCTGGTGCCTCATTTGCAGGCCAGCATGAAACTTTCCTAAATATAAAAGGAGAACAAAACCTTTTAGAGGCCATCAAAAAAGCCATGGCCTCACTCTTTAATGACAGGGCAATCTCCTACAGGGCAGATAAAGGCTTTGACCACTTTAAGATCTCACTTTCTGTTGGAGTCCAAAAAATGGTCCGCTCAGACCTTGCCTGCTCAGGTATCATGTTCACATTGGACACTGAAACAGGCTTTAAAGATATAGTTTTGATAAATGGTTCATATGGACTTGGTGAGATGGTTGTCCAGGGTTCAGTTACCCCAGATGAATTTGTTGTCTTTAAAAAAACACTCGGGAAAGAAAAAACCTCCCATCCCTTAAAAAGGCTTCTTAAAAAATCCCACTTCTCTCCAATTATCAGCAAAAAATTAGGAGCAAAATTAGAAAAAATGGTCTACTCAGACCAAAATCCCACTAAAGTTATTCAAAACTCTGAACCTGAGCGTGATAGCTTTGTCCTGACAGATGAAGAAATATTAAAACTTTCAAAATGGGCAGTTGAAATTGAAGACCACTACACCCAAAAGTCAGGCAAATGGACTCCTATGGATATAGAATGGGCAAAAGATGGACAAGATGGTGACCTTTACATAGTCCAGGCCCGCCCTGAGACTATCCATTCTGAAAGGGATCTCTACCTTGTAAAGCAGTACCAAAGGCAGGGTTCAGGACAAATTCTTATCAAAGGAGCCTCAGTTGGAGAAAAAATTGTATCAGGCAAAGTCAGGATCATCATGGATGTTAAAGACATTGGCAGTTTTCAAAAGGGTGAAATTCTGGTAACAGACATTACAGACCCTGACTGGGAGCCAATCATGAAAATGGCCTCAGCCATAGTCACTGATAAGGGAGGCAGGACCTCACATGCAGCCATTGTCTCAAGGGAGCTTGGGATTCCTGCAGTAGTGGGATGCTCTGATGCTACCAAAAAATTAAAAAATGGCACTTTAATAACAGTAGATACCACAGGTTCAGAGGGAATAATTTTTGAAGGTGAGATCAAGTTTAAAGTAATCCAAAAAGATATTAGAAAACTCCCAAAAACTAACACAAGAGTCATGATCAATATTGCCACTCCTGAAACTGCCTTTGAAAAATCCTTTTATCCCAACTCAGGAGTGGGCCTGGCCCGTGAAGAGTTCATAATTGCCTCAATTGGGATTCACCCAATGGCTTTAATAAATTTTAAACAGCTTGAACCTGCCCTTAAAAATAAGATTTTCAAAATTACCAAAGGTTACAAAAATAAACTTAACTACTATATAGATAATTTAGCCTATGGCATCTCCAGGATTGGAGCATCTTTTTATCCAAACCCTGTTATAGTCAGGCTGTCTGACTTTAAAACTAATGAATATAGGTCCCTTCTTGGAGGGCAATATTATGAGCCTGAAGAGGAAAACCCAATGATTGGCTGGAGAGGCGCTTCCCGTTACTACCACCCTGCCTTTATAGAAGCCTTCAAACTTGAGCTAAAAGCCATAAAAAAGGTAAGGGAAGAAATTGGCCTTAAAAATATTGTAGTTATGGTCCCTTTCTGCAGGACTGTAGAGGAAGGTAGAAAAGTCATAGAAATTATGGAGTCTTCGGGGCTTTCCCGCAAAAAAGACCCAACCCTTAAAGTCTATGTCATGTGTGAAATCCCTTCAAATGTAATTTTGGCTGAAAAATTCCTGGAGGTCTTTGATGGCATGAGCATAGGCTCAAATGACCTCACTCAGCTAACCTTAGGCATAGACCGTGATGGTAATGAAAGGATTAAAAATATAAGTAACGAAAATGATGATTCAGTAAAAGATTTAATAAGGGAGGTCATCAAAGTCTGCAAGTCCAAACAAAAATACATTGGAATTTGCGGACAAGCCCCCTCTGATTATCCTGAGTTTTCTAAATTTTTAGTTGAAGCAGGAATTGACAGTATTTCACTAAACCCAGACTCATTGTTAGAAACAATCCCTAAAATTTATAGCGCAGAACAAAAAATTAATTCCTAAAATACTTTATAGTCTCTTCCAGGCCCTCATCAATAGGTATCTTAGGTTCCCAACCAAGTAGCTCTTTTGCTTTTGAGATATCAGGACATCTTTGTGATGGGTCATCCTCAGGCCTCTCCCCTTCAAACACCATCTCAGACTCAGACTCAGTTAGTTCCTTAATTTTTTGGGCAAGCTCTTTTATAGTATATTCATCAGGATTTCCCAAATTTATTACCTCTCCTCTGGTATTTTCAGTATTCATAGCTAA
Source organism: Candidatus Daviesbacteria bacterium RIFCSPHIGHO2_12_FULL_37_16 (assembly GCA_001776785.1). Lineage (GTDB taxonomy): Bacteria > Patescibacteriota > Microgenomatia > Daviesbacterales > UBA10151 > GWB1-36-5. The sequence continues at coordinate 23,849 of MFDF01000016.1, read as the reverse complement.
AACTAACCCCTCTATTAAGTCAGAAACATAACAAAATGAGCGGGTTTGCTCCCCATCCCCAAAGACTGGAAATGGCTCATTTCTTAAAGCTGCAGTAATAAACTCAACCACTACTCTGCCATCATCTTCATCCATCCTTGGTCCATAAGTGTTAAAAATCCTGACAATTCTTCCATCAACATCCTTTGATCTCTCAAAAGCAGCTACTATAGTTTCCCCAAACCTTTTTGATTCATCATATACAGACCTTGGTCCTGTGGTAGAAACATTTCCTCTATAGCTTTCCTTTTGGGGATGTTCCAAAGGTTCACCATAAATTTCAGAAGTGGAAGTAAATAAAATTTTAGCACCCAATTTTTGGGCTAACTCACACATATTCCAGGTCCCCAAAGTATTAACCTGCATAGTTTCAAAAGCTAACTTGTGGTAAGACTTTGGACTGTCTTCATTTGGTGAGGCAGGAGAAGCCAAATGATAGATTTGTGCAGCCTTTAAATCTTCAGGAAGTTTTTCTGATAAATCTATTTGAATGAATTCAAAGTTGGGGTTATCTAAAAGGTGCATAATATTTTCTTTAGACCCAGTTGAAAGGTTATCTAAAGCTACAACTTCATGGCCCGAGTTAATTAGCCTGTCACAAAGGTGTGAACCTAAAAACCCGGCTCCACCGGTTACAACAATCTTCATTGTAACTAGTATATGGCAGTTTTTTTAAGAATACAAATTCTGGTTTTCAAAAAGTTCTATGTCATTTCCATATAAAAGTTCCTGTTCCCTGACATGGTCTAAATCATAGAAAGTTTGCCTAAGATGTAAAATTCTATCTGCTTCATCAGAGGCTTCTTCTCCACATGTGGGGCAGACCCAGTATAAATCTCCCATTCTTTTAATCACCTCCTTAACAAAATCTTATGTATCTAAAGTAAGAATTAAATAGGCAACTTTGTAATAAATATGTAATTAAGCTGCCGCTCTCCTTAGATCTTAAACCTGTAATCTGCTAAGAACGGGTTTGGCATTCTTTTTACTTTCCTGGATCCCAAAAGTACCCCTCTCTGAAGGGTAAAATCCCCATACCTGTTATTAACTTCATCCATAATTTTAGTTAATTTTTCAATCCTTAGCTTATCCTCTAAAAATGTTAGATTCTCAGGATTTTTAGGCTTTAAATTTGAAACAGACACTCCCACCATCCTGATTTCACTCCCATCCCAAATCTTTAAAAAACTTTTCCAGGCCCCATTAAATATCTCCATACCAGAGTCTGTAAAAGCAATAGTAGCCTGCATCCCTGCCCCTTGGAATCCACCCCCACCAAGCTCACCCCTGGGGTGAGCAAATTCACCTCCGAGGTGTGCAACAGGTTTAGCAATGACTTCACCTCGGAGGTGGGGCTTAAATGCATTTCTTACCCAAATACTAACAGTTTTTCCAACTAACTTTTTAGTTCTTAATCTTTTAGCTATAAGTTCAACTAATTTTAATAAAACCTGCTTAATTTCTGCTAAATCTTTAGTATCATGGTCAATGGTGTATCTGTGCCCAACAGACTTTACCTCCTCCTTTTCATAAAAAGGCAGAACAGAAGTCTCATCAATCCCCCTGGATAAATCAAATAAAACCTTCCCATAGCTCTTGAAAGAGGCCAGTAAGGCTTCAAGAGGTACTTTCCTTAGGTCTTTAAAACTAAACACCCCCATATTATTAAGCCTTTTTTTAATTGCAAACCCAATCCCGCATATCTCATCCAGCTCAACCCTGTCTAATATAAACCTTGCACCTTCCTCGTCTGCTATAACCACCAGCCCATCAGGTTTGTACAAACTGCCTGCCAATTTTGCCATCCTCCTGTTATAGGAAATCCCAATAGAGCACTTAACCCACTCCCCAACCTCCTCACTAATTCTTCTTTTAATATCTAAGGCGGTTTCAAGAGGCGACAGAGGATAGTTTTTCGCAGGGGTGGCAGGAAGCGGGGCGCCCCAAAAACTGCCCGCAGCGAATGGTAATGAGCGAGGACATTTTTGGGGCTGCGACCTGACAGGACCCCAAGAAAAATTCCTTAATTCTAAAAACACCTCATCAATAGAAAAAACTTCTACATATGGTGAATAGTCCTTTAAAATATTTAAAAACCTTTTTGTAGACTCTAAATATTTATAGCTGTCTCCTTTAACTAAGATAAGCCTGGGACAAAGCTTTAAAGCCTCAGGAATCCTCATCCCGGTTTTAACCCCAAACTTTTTTGCTTCAACAGAAGCAGCCCCTAAAACAGTCCTCTTGAACCTGTCTCCTCCTGTTACCCCAACAGGTTTACCCCTAAGCCTTGGGTTAGCCTGCTGCTCTACAGTGGCAAAGTATGAGTTAAAGTCAATGTGAAGAATTGTGCGCATAAATGCTTTCTGACTACCGTCTACGGCCTGCCTGCCGGACAGGCAGGTCTACCGCAAAACTGTCTTGCTATAGTCGGAAGTCTGTAGTCGGTCAGCTATCGTCTTCTACTGCTTCCAAAATCCACTTTAGGTTGGAGCAGTCAAACCCCAATTTATAGAAATTACCTCCTGCAGAAACAGAAAAATGGTAAATCAAAGCACTTCCCTCATGGGTTGTGTGGACAAAGTTAATAGTTTCTATCTTTATCTTTCTATTATTCCAGATAAAAACAAAGGGCCTGACAGAAGCTTTTTCAAAAAGTGCCCAGACATTGATTGACTCAGAAAGTTCTAACATTGCAGACTATCATTATTAACCCAAACAATACCCGAAGTCAAGTAATAATGTGGTAAAATCTATTTTCCATGATGTTTTCGAAGTCTAAATGACTTCGACCCATACCAATGTTAAAGTTTTTACTGATGTTTTGGTGGTTCACCCTCATATTCTTTATAACATTACCCTCAACTGCCTGGGCAATCACTGACCCTGCCTCAGTTCCAAATAATAAATATGGCATCCACATTATCACAACTAATGACAAAGAGATAGATTCTGCAAAGGAGCTTGTTAACTCCTCAGGTGGAGATTGGGGCTATGTCACAATCATTATAGAAAGCTACAGCAGGGACCAGTTAAAATGGCAGAAATTCTTTGATAAATTAAGAAACTACCACTTAATCCCCATAGTCAGGTTAGCTACCTCACCTGATGGGGATACCTGGAAAAAACCCTATGAGGGTGAAGAGACTGCCTGGGCAGATTTTCTGGATTCTCTTAATTGGCCCACAAAATTAAGGTATGTCACCATCTATAATGAACCCAACCATGCTACTGAATGGGGCGGTTCTGCTGACCCTGAGGAATATGCAAAAGTTTTGGATAAAACTATTGATGCCCTAAAAAAGAAAAATCCAGATTTTTTTGTCCTAAATGCAGGTCTTGATGCTTCAGCTCCCCAAAAAACTCCAGCCTACTATAATGAAGAAACTTATTTAAATGAAATGAATCAATCAGTCCCTGGAATATTTGATAAACTTGATGGCTGGGTCTCCCACTCCTACCCTAACCCTGGCTTCTTAGGTAAGCCCGCTGACAAAGGCAGAGGTACTGTTAGAACCTGGCAGTGGGAACTGGATACCCTAAAAAAGCTTGGGGTCACTAAAAATTTACCTGTCTTTATTACAGAAACAGGCTGGAAGCACTCACAAGGAGATAAGATAGATAACTCACTTCCCTCCCCTGAAACAATAGGGCAATACTATAAAGAAGCTTTTGCAGATGCCTGGAACACCCCTCAAATTATTACTGTCACCCCATTTTTATTAAACTACCAGTCCTACCCCTTTGACCATTTTTCTTTTACCACACAGGAAGATGTAGGATTCCACCCCCACTATTTTGCCTTGCAGTCTATCCCAAAACAGTCTGGAAGACCCATCCAGGAAAATAAAGCAGAGCTTAATAAGGGTGAGATATATAAAACAGTGGTTTCAGGGGAAACCTATCAAATCCTCTTAACTTTTAAAAACACAGGCCAGTCTATCTGGAATGAGTATGACAATGTCCAGTTATTTGTCCAGGAAGGCTCAAAAGAGTTAGGCTTACTTTCTGTAAAAATCCCTGCAGACACAAAAATTGAGCCAGGCCAAACCTACACCTTTGAAATAGTCCTAAAAGCGCCGCAGTCAGGTTCATACAAAACAGTTTTAAATCTTTATTCTGGAGGCAAACAGTTTGATTCAGAACCTTTTGAATTCATAACTGAGGTCAAAGAAACTCCCGCACAAACAAATAATTATTTATTAAAAGTCCTTACCCTTTTAAATAAATTCTGGAAAACCATAGCCTAATTAACCAGCTCACTCAAATTTGGTACCCAATATAACCCAGATGCTCTCGCATATTTTTCTCTTGGGAATACCAATACTGGATCCTCTGACTCATTCCTTATATCTAGTTTATAAACATAGGCAGACTCATCCATAATTTCTGCTAAACCTTCGGCTCGAGGAGAACCCCATTATTCGATACATCGGGTACAGTACATTGGGTACGGTTAAAACAACAAGGCCTCCGTTTTCCGGCCTTAAACTTTGAGAATGTCACATCGATCCGCCGCTTACGTGTTTCCGGGTTTTTTGTTGCACCTATCCAGCGGATCCAGTCCCAGCGCGCCATTGGCGTGATATCCATCCAGAGTTTATGTGCTTGTGGGGCAGCTGCAAGAGCCTCTTTCAAATCTTTTGGCACCACAGGTTCTGGCCACTGCTTTGTTGGTTCAATTTCTAGTTTAACAGTGTCACCAACATCTGCTTTAGCAGCTTTCTGCATGGATTCATCAACTTTTAACCAGTGGCTGCCCTTACCATCTGGTTCGAGCGGGGCTTGAAATGAGGAATTATTTAAGTTTCCATTAACCATTACCATGCCCTTTGATGGAAGCTTCGCGCTTTCGCTCTTAGGCAGTCTAAGCAGGATCCAAGAGCCAATTTTTAACAGGGGAGCGCGAAAACGGATTGTCGACATATTTACTTTATTGTCACATAATACCGAGCAGCTTGCTGCGCGGTAACAAATTCCTATGACAAGAACTTGTTTTGATACCCGTCAGCTCTGCTTCGGGATAGTTCATTTTATCAAATCTTCACTTTTTGGTGGTAGAATACTCTTATGAGTAGAAATCCATTAATAAATGCGGGAGCAGCCGGGCTCTATATTGTCTTTATTGCTTCGGTAATGTTTAACATTATTGAACGCTCAGCGCCGGCCAAAGGAGTCTTAGCTCCAATTGCGGTAATATCTATTTTTACCCTTTCTGCTGCAGTAATGGGTTATATTTTTCTTTCACAACCTCTGCAGCTTTATCTAGATGGCAAGAAAAAAGACGCCTTAAGATTTTTTCTTCACACAGTTTTAGCTTTTGCTGGAATTACTTTACTCATCCTACTGACAATATTATCAGGATTTATCTCTTAGTATATTTGGGGTGAGTGGGCAGACTTGCAATTCTGAAAGAATTGGGTGTGTTGTTTGTACACAGATGAAGGAATTTGTGCCCCTATTTGTAATTCCTAATTATTCAGAGAAATTATGAATAAGGTACAGATTAAACACTATTGGTTAAATAGATTTTTTGAAGGAAGGGGAAAACTTAACTAATTTTCTGTAAATGGACTTGTTGCAAATGGAGTGAAATCAATAGCTCCTTGGACATTATCTGATGGGGCTGAATCTCCCCACCAGTTATTTTCAGCATTCAGATCAGAAGGTCCCCATCCACCAGCAACTTTTATGGTAGTTCCACCATTGAAATTATTTTCGTGGATGCTACTGCTGTTATTAGAAGCAATCACTGCTACCATTGTACCTGTCGCATTAAAAACATTTTGTTGAATCAAGCTGTTTGGAGCACCAGCATCTAATACGAATGCTTCGGTTTGCCAATCAGTCGGGCTTACTGTTCCTATAAATGTATTGTTTAGAAAATCAACTTTATCTGTAGGTTTATTGCTATCAAACGCATTAACTTTGGCTATATCTGGGGAGTTATTACCTACTAATATGTTGTTTGCAACAAGGTTATTATTTTGGGCATTATCTGTCAGGAAGGCCAATTGTCCGTTTCCAGCCACAATTCGGTTGTATCGGATTATAGTGTCGTAAACTTGTTCAAATTGGCGTACTGCAGCAGTACCACGGTTATTTCCAACCCCATTGATGGAAAACCCTTCTACAATGACATTTTTGGCCGTAATATACACTGTACCAGATGCGTCTGGGTTTTGACCATTAATTATGGTTTTAAGAGTTCCTTTTCCAGAAAGCCGAATGGATTTGTTAATAACTATGTCTTCGTTATAAGTTCCTTTATCAACACATATAGTATTCCCAGTTAGTGCAGCATCTATACCTGCTTGGATTGTGGGATATTGCTTAGGGACCCGAATATCACAATCAGCTTTGGTTGGTGGTTTATATTCTCTCAGTTTTGCACCAATTTTGATCCTTTTTTGTGCAAGCGTTGACCCCAGACTAGAGGAGGATTTAGCAGCAAATACAGGGGATGATAGAACAGAGAAGAAAATAATAAGGAAGAAGAGCATGCCCCAAAAACAGCTAACTTTAATATTCATAGTATATCTATACTAAATTAACAATACTTATTAATACAGTAGATTACAATCACAGGTGATCTTTTATAAGAAAATAGCTTACACCTCTTGGGGTGATCGACGGGAGTTGAACCCGCAACCGTCAGATCCACAATCTGATGCTCTGCCATTGAGCTACGACCACCATAAACAATGCCTATTTTAACAGTTTATCTCTTAATTCTCTACCTTCACCTGATTTGAGGTACTTTTCTAAAGCATGTGCCTCATTTCTGTCAGAACACTCTTGAGCAAATACTAATATAAATGGACCTCTATTCTTAGTTGACCTTGTGGAAGAATACCCAATATTATGTTGTCTTAAGCGGATTTCAATATTATTAGTAATTCCAGTATAAAAATTATTATCCTTTTGACTCTTGAGGATATAAACGTAATACATCAGAGTGCTCTGCCATTGACCTGCCATGCTTGCAGCAGGTTAACCTGCCGGCAGGCAGGGCTACGACCACCGTATAACCCATATTTTACCAAGAATGAGCTTTTTTCTCTACTAAAGACAAATCTTCTTACTGTTTTACTACTAACTTCCCTTGACCAATAGGTTATAATAGTAAGCCCTATGAAAAAATCTGCCCTGATTTTTTTAAGCTTAGTTCTTTTAGCCTTTCCCTCTTTAGCTTCTGCAAAAATTTCAGTTGAAATCTCAAACAACCTTGATGGATCAAAAAATAGTGTAAATATTAATTCAAACCAGTCTAACACCTCAAAATCTAAAACAGATGTTGTCATAGAAACAAATGGGGAAAGGAAAGAATATCACTCAGAAGAAGGAGGAAGTGTTCATCTTGAATCCTCTGATGGAAATTCAAAAGTTGATGTCTCCTCTGATACTTCAAGTTCAAATGTGGTCCAACAAAAAAGCTCAACAGTCAACACTTCAGTAGATGTCAATGTTAATGGTCAAAAAGTTGAGGTGAACGTTTCACCCTCCCCAACTGCTAGTGCAAGTCCATCTTCTAATCCCTCTCCAACCTCTAATCCTTCTGCTGAAGTGGATTTAAGATTTAATTTTATAGAATTTGTTAAAAATGAAATTTCAGAAATAAAAGACCTCTTTAGTTCTCTCTTATCCTAAGCTTGTCAAGCCTTACATTATACTATACAATTTTCTAACCCACCCTAAAAAATGGCCTACGAAATTGCACCAGATCTAAATCCTAATATTCCTCCCAATACCCATGTTTTTCCACTAAGTGAACCAGGTACTGTACTAACTCCCCGCTTTGATAAATTTTATAGTATACATAAAGCAACTTCCTGGGATCTTAGAGACATCCCCTGGCACCAAATTGATCAATCCAGGCTCACAGATGATGATGTCAATGGTGTTTTAGCTGCAATGGATATTGAATCTCTAAACCCAGTCTACGTTCAGACTCTTTTGTGGATGAACCGACAGGATCATGAAGAATCTGCTTTCACTATACTTTGGGGTGAACAGGAACTCCACCATTATTTGGGGTTACGGATGTATGCCTTAGCCTCAGGAAGAGTTAATCCACAAGACTTAGATGTAAGATTGGAAAGTAGAAGGGCTGGGCAGTGGGGTAAAAAAGAAAGAGTTTTAACTCCACCCAGAGCACGGACAAGAACTATGATGCAGGAACAGGTTACAGGTCAGTTTTACCAGAATTTTGGGGCAAACACTCATGAACCAGTTCTAAAAAGATTATTAAAATTCATTGAAATCCAAGAGTTTCATCATAGTGGTTGGAGCCTTGAAGGTGCAATTATATTAAAAAATACTGACCCCCACGCAATTGAAGAAATAGAGGATGAATTATTAAATTTTGAGATGCCTGGTCCATCTTTTATGGAAGATTATGAAGTCCAGGGCGAAGCACTTAGAAAAGTTGCTAATCCAGGTATAAAAGATTTTTTGCAAGCCTTAGGAAAAGTAGAAAGACTGATAGGAAAGGTACATCTTGCTAAACTTATTACACATCCAGCTTATAGAAAAAAACTTAGTGATGAGTGGGGCATGGATTTATCTAAAATAACGAATCCTTTTGGCAGACTAAGTTTTTCAGGCAGCTAAAACTACTTCTTTTTCACTACTTTGCCTCCCAGAAACGCATTTTTGACAATACCCAAAACTTTTTTCAATACATCTCTCACAACTTATAAAATGTCTTTTACCCTGACAGTATAAATTTTTACAGTCATAATATGTGTCTGCATTTTCAAAACAGACTGTACACCTTCCTACAACTTTGTGCATAGGACTATCAGTATTAAACCCCATGGTCACCCTACCATCAAAAACATATAACTTTCCCACAAAATCCTCATTAGGGTATTTCTCCATATAAGTAACTATCCCCCCAAAAAGCTGGTACACATCCTTAAATCCATTTTTTATCAAAAATGCTGAAGCCTTCTCACACCTCACACCTCCAGTACAGACTGTCACAATAGTCTTACCTGTTAACTCCTGCAAAATAGGCAAAACTTTTGGCAAATCCCTAAAGTTCTCAAACGGGGCAAAGATAGACCCCTTAAAATACCCTACCTCAGTCTCATAATCATTTCTCATATCCACTAAATAAAATTCTTTTCCATTGTGGATCCACTCATGAAGTTCCTCTGGATGTAAATATTTTCCAGTCTCTTTTGCTGGGTCCAGCTTAAACTCTTCTAGTTTTTGGCTAACAATATCACTTCTTACTTTTATAGAAAGTTTAGGAAAAGCACTTCCAGTCCCCTCACTCTTTTTAAAATGTACATTCTTTAATCTTTCATCATTCATCATTAATCTAATGTATTTCTCAGTATCTTCTGTTAACCCCTCTAAAGTCCCATTAATCCCCTCAGAAGCCACAATTATCCTCCCCTTAAGATTTAACCCCCTGCACAACTCATCCTGGTCTTTTTTTAACCTCCCGGGGTCATTAATTTGAATATATTTGTAATAGAGCAGAATTTGAAATTTTCCCATGGCACAGATTATACCAAAAAATCAGACAGCCAGTTCATGTCCCTGGAATTTTCTAAGCTTTGGCATTATTAATGCTAAAAGCAAAGCTATTGCAACAGTTCCCACCCCCCCTATCACCACAGACACAGGAGCCCCAACCATTGCTGCTAAAAGCCCTGCTTCAGTTTCCCCAAGCTTTGGACCTCCCTGAACAAAAATCATATTTATACTGACCATTCTCCCCCTTAAGTGGTCAGGTGTCACCAGCTGCCTGATTGTATTTCTTAAAATTGTACTTATCATATCCCCTGCCCCTGTTAAGGCTAAGAAAAATAGCGCCAGAGCAAAAGAAGTTGTTAATCCAAATCCAACTGTAGCCAGTCCATACAAAACAATTGATCCAATTATTATCACACCCTGCCTTCTTACTCTATGAATTGATGACATAATAAGTCCTGCAATTACTCCTCCTACTGCGGGTGCAGAATATAAAAGTCCCAACCCCTTTGCCCCTGTATGGAAGATATCTGCTGCAAAGATAGGCATTAAAATTGTAGCTGTCCCAAAAAATGTAGCTAAAAAGTCTAAAATCATAGTTGAATAAAGGACCTGGTTACTTTTAACAAACTTTAACCCATGCATTACAGACTTCCAGTCAAAATCTGCTTTTTTCTCATGGGCAGGTATCTTAATAGGCAGAAGTGTCATAATTAAAATTAAAAAAGTTATGGCATTAAAAATATATATAGTCTCAACTCCATAAAGTGCAATCATAAAACCTGCAACTGCAGGACCAACAATTATGGCAGTTTGTCTTTGAAGGGTATTTAAAGACACTGCATTCATAAAATATTTTCTTGGAACCAGATGAGGCAATACACCTTGCCTGGCAGGCATATTAAAAGCCATTCCCACACCGCTCACTGCCATCACAATATAAATTAACAAGGGGGAGGTTATTCCCTCAATTGAAGCAATAGAAAGCACTCCTGCCATGATAGCCAAGCCAATCTGGCTAAAAATTAAAATCTTTTTCCTGTTAAATTTATCTGCAGCAATTCCGCCTACCAGTGCAAAAAGTATTACAGGTATAAACTCAGACAGCCCCAGAAGCCCCAAAGAAGAGGCCGAATGGGTCAGTTGGTAAAGTTCCCATGAAACTGCCACTACCTGCATTTGTGTGCCCATCTGGGAGATAAAACTGCCAAAGAAAAACAGCCTGAAATCAAAATAATCCAAAGCCAAAAAAGGGTTAATTCTCTTCTTCATTTAATATACTGTTTAAAAAACTCTAAAAACTTCCCATAATTTGCATAATAGATATAGAAATTTAACAAAATTAACCCAGGAAATATAAAGGATTTTTCAAGCATTCCACCTGTTTTTACCCTCAAAAAACTAAAAGGAGGGATCCCAAACCTGATAGGGATTGGAAAAAGCCAGGGCACCCCTTCTTTGGTGAAAGTATCCATAACTAAATGACTCACAAACCCAATCATAAAAGCCCACCAGACAATATCCATATTAACAATCAAAACTCCTGAGATCATCTCCAGTATCTTATCAACTATAAATCCAAATAAAAAAATCCCCAATATGGAATGAGATATAAACCTATGTCCTCCCAAAAGGGGTGCAATAATCCTGCTTATTACATTTCCACCTCTAACATGGTGCCAGAAATCAGAAGTAGTCTGATCTAAATCAGGCGCCAGCCCCCCTAAAAAATTAGCTCCAATTGCCACCCCCAAAGTAGCTAAAGAAACCTCCTGCAATGGTGAAGTTGCTGCAACATAAGAAAGTGCTGTAAAAGCAGCCAAATCATGCGTTCTTCCAATCATAATCTTAGTTTACCACATCTATTTGAACAACCTATAGTTTGATATCTGAACCTAAATCTGATATACTTAATCTTATGAAAACTGCCCTTTACGGCAAAAACTCCCAAACTATTAAAGACCTGATTAAAGGCCTTGGTTTTTCTATAGTTTCCAAAAATCCTGACCTGGTAATAAGCTATGGAGGTGATGGCACACTTCTTTCTTCAGAAAGGGAATTTCCAGGGATACCTAAACTCCCAATCAGGGACTCAAAAACCTGCAACAAATGCCCAAACCACCAAACAGAAGCCATTTTAAACCAATTCAAAAACAAGAAATTAAAACTGGTGAAATTTAATAAGCTTGAAGCCAAAATTGGAGATTCTGTTTTGAAAGGTGTAAATGATATTGTAATCAGAAATTTAAATCCTACTCATGCAATGAGGTTTTCACTTTTTATAAATGGAAAAGAGTTTAGCCCAAATATTTTAGTTGGAGATGGGCTTGTTATTTCAACCCATTTTGGTTCAACAGGTTATTTTAAATCAATAGTTAAAAAATCCTTTAAAAAAGGTTTAGGTTTGGCTTTTAACAATTTAACAGCTTCGTTAAAACCAATAAAGCTTTCCCTAAAAGATAAAGTTTTAATTAAAATTGTGCGTGGACCTGCAGTTCTGGCAGTTGATAACAACCCTAAAATTATAAACTTAAAAGAAAGTGATGAGATTCAGATTAGAACCTCAGAAAAAGTTGCCCAGATTTTTGCTCCTGAAACTTTAAGATGCACAAAATGTGAACTTTTAAAAAATAGGAGGCTTGACTAATATACTTTGGGTGTATTGCATTTTTTTCACACACCCATTACATTAAATATAGGTAAATATTATGGAACTTGTCTCATTCTTACCAGGTGCTTTAGCAGCTATTCCCACAATGCACTATCTCACCCACCCTAAAAAGTTTAAAAAAAGGATCCCTAGACTTAAATATTCAAAGATAGAGTTTTCCCCGAATATTAAGATTAAAACAGGCAACCACACTCTCTGGCTTCATCACTGGGTAAATTTTGCAATTATACTGGCTGTTTCAATCCCTTTGACAAATGTCATCTTGGATGCCCACTTTACTAAAGGTTTTTTGGCGGGTGGAATCCTCCAGGGACTCCTGTACAAAGATAGACATAAAATCTTTATCAGACACAACAGAAAATCCTAATCACTAAAATTTTCACACTTGACCGCATTCTCAAAAGGTGCTTACTATGGATATGTGAACATAGGTTATCTCTCCTTCAGGATCGCAGGCACTGATGGTGTTTCCCTGGAGGCTGAGCGTTGGAAGATAATATTAGAAAGAATGGGCCACAAAGTCACCTTTATCGCAGGTGAACTTGACCAAAGCGGGGTTTTAATAGACTCACTCCACTTCACCCACCCGGAAATTTATAAAATCCACGAGGATATAATCACTAAGAATATTGATTATAAAAAAGCAGAAAAAGAGATTTTTGCCCTCTCAGGAGATATTGAAGGAGAGTTAAGACAAGTTTTCAGGCAACTTCATATAGACAAACTAATAATCTCAAATGTTTTTAGCCTTCCAATTCACTTCCCTGCAGCAGTTGCCCTTGAGCGCGTCATAACTGAATTTAAAATTCCTGCAATTTCCAGAAACCATGACTTTTGGTGGGAGCGGGAAAGGTACTTAAAATCCCACTGCTTTGAATTTTTTAAACGTTTTTTTCCTCCCAACAACCCATTAATTACCCACCTTACCATAAACTCAATAGCCCAGCAGGAGCTTAAACAAAGGTCAGGCATAAAATCCCGGGTTATTTCAGACTGCTTTGATTTTAACCTTAAACTAAACCAGCTTGATGCCTGGACTAAAAACTGGAGAAAAGATTTTGAAATAGCCAAAGACGATATTGTTTTTTTACAGGCAACCAGGATTGTGCCCAGAAAAAATATTGAACTGGCAATTGAACTTATAAAAAAACTAAACGACCCGCGCATCATCTTTGTCCTGGCAGGTTATCATGGGGATGAATCAGGTGATTACCTAAAAAAAATAGTCAGATTAGTAAAAGAAGCAGGAATCCGGACAAAATTTATCGGTACGAGGATCAAATCAGAACGTGCAGTTACAGACGAGGCAGGTCGATTCTATACACTTTGGGGGTGTTTTGTCAACGCAGACTTTATTACCTACCCCTCTACTTTTGAAGGCTTTGGCAACCAATTTATAGAGGCTGTTTACTTTAAAAAACCCATCTTTGTTAACAGATACGAAGTTTACAAAAAGGATATAGAGCCCTTAGGTTTTGAGACAGTGGCTGTAGATAATAAAGTTACCTCAGATACTGTAAACAGGGTCAGGGAACTTCTAAGCAGTCCAGAAGAAGTAGAAAGAATAGTTAAAAAAAACTTTGAGATAGGAAAAGCTAACTTTTCTTTTGAAGCAACCCAAAAAAAGATTGAAAAACTAGGCATCCCTAACCTCCATAAAAAACCAGGTCTTTTCAATATTTACTTTCCTCATGGGGCCTTCTCAATTGCAGGAGGTATTTTTAGCGAATATCTAAATCTGTTAAAATAGGAGAAAACCAAAAATTAGGTAAGAAATTTGACAGAAAAGAATTGAGGGTATATATTACGTAAGTTTTCTGTAATAATATCTATAGAAAGCTGTAAACAAATGCCCGCTAAACCTACAGATCATTTACCAATAATCTTTTCCAATCCGCTTTTTACCCTACAGATTAAACAAAACCATTCTGATACCTCAATTAAAATGGTTATGCTCACAAACCACCTGAACACTAAAACTTTACCAAATACAACCAAAGTCTTAAATAACAACCTTCCTAAAATCTATTCACATAAATGTTTTAACTATTTAAATGCACCTTTTCAAAGAGAGGTTAAAAAAACAGAAATTGGCCACCTTTTTGAACACATCCTGCTTGAATATCTCTCCGATCTAAAAAAAGATCCAGATGAAAAGTTTATCCTTGAAGGAAAAACCAAATGGGACTGGCAAACAGATAATGTAGGGATATTCCATATAAAGCTAAACATAGGATTTTCTGATGAGGTAATCGTATATTCTGCTTTAGAAAAAGCTATATCTCTTTTAAAAATCATTTTAAAAACCAACTCCAAAAAAGCCCAGATTCTTCAAAAGCCCCAAACTTTAACCTCCTAGTACAAACTCTTCCAATTTTCTGCTACATTAATATCCCATGAGTGCAATTATTTCAGTAAAAAACCTGGTTAAAAAGTACAAAAATGCCCAAACAAATGCAGTTGATAATATCTCCTTTGAAGTTGAAGAGGGTGAATTTTTTACCTTTTTGGGCCCCAATGGGGCAGGTAAAACCACAACCATCTCTATTCTCACAACTACCCTATCCAAAACCTCAGGAGAGGTTAAAATTACAGGTTTCGACACAGACAGGGACTCCTCAAAAGTCAGGCAGAACGTCGGAATTATCTTCCAAAACCCAAGTTTGGATACAAATCTAACTGCAGAAGAAAATATTAGGTTTCATGCTATTTTATATGGACTCTACCCTTTTAGACCTTCTTATGAACTAATGCCCCAGTCCTATAAAAAAAGAGTTAAAGAACTCTCAGAAGTTATTGGTTTAGGTAATGAACTTTTTAACACCATAAAAACTTTCTCGGGCGGGATGAAAAGAAAGCTTGAGATAATCAGAAGCCTAATGCACAAACCTAAGGTCCTGTTTTTAGATGAACCAACAATTGGCCTGGACCCACTCTCCAGAAAAAACCTCTGGGAGTATTTAAAAACTGTTAGGAAGCAGCAAAACATTACAATATTTTTAACAACCCACTACTTAGAAGAGGCAGAAGAAGCAGATACGGTTTGCATTATCAGCAAAGGCAAGATCGTCTCACTTGGTACCCCAACCCAGATTAAAAATACACTAATTGATGAATATATCTTAATCGATGCAGACAACAGGAATAAGTTAACCAAAGAACTTGAGAGTAAAAAGATAAAATTTACAGGAAACGGCCCATTCAAAATAGATATTGAAAACAAGAACTTGCAGAAATTAATCCAGGACATTAAAACTCCTCTTAGCATGTTAAAAACTCACTCCCCAACCTTAGAAGAGGCTTACTTGGAAATAATTGCAGAAAGGGAGAACAATCTGTCATCCTGAGCGTAGCGAAGGATATAATTTCATGAAAGAATTAAATGCCATTTTAACCATTGCAGCCAGGGATTTTACTAAACTTTTAAGGGATAGGGGTAGGTTAATTATCTCTTTTATCTTCCCTTTAATTTTTATTGGTGCCTTGGGAGGAGGGCTGCAGGCAAACATAGGCAAACAGGTAGGCTTTAACTTCCTGACCTTTACTTTTACAGGAGTTTTAGCCCAGGTCTTATTCCAGTCCACTGCCTCAGGTATTATTTCACTTATAGAAGATAGGGCAAATGATTTTTCCCAGGAAATCTTTGTCTCCCCTATCTCCAGATACTCAATAATTTTTGGAAAAATCCTGGGAGAAACTTTGGTATCTCTAACTCAGGCTATTGGAGTTTTAGTCTTTGGTTTCATTATTGGAGTACCAATTTCTATTTCACAGATGCTTCTTTTTATTCCTGCAGCCCTGATAGCCTGTCTTTTTGGAGGAGCTTTTGGGACAATAGTCATGGCCAATTTAGGAAATGTGCGTTCTGCTAACCAAATTTTCCCTTTCCTCATCTTCCCTCAATTTTTCCTGTCAGGAGTCTTTAACCCAATCAAAGATTCTCCTCCAATCCTGGCAATCCTTTCAACCCTCACCCCTATGACCTACCCAGTGGATTTCCTAAGAGGGCTTTATTATGCAGGTTCCCCTGAATATGACAAAGTAGTCCTACACCCACCTATTGTAGACCTGGCAATTATGATTGGAGCTTTTGTGATAATGTTAGTAGTTGGAACTTACTTGTTTGTTAAGAATGAACGGAATAGATAGAACTTAGACAAAAGCCGTTTCTAGCTCTTGTCTTGGAGAGAATATATCAGCTGTAAACTCAGTGAGGTTTTCTTCCGAAGAAAGAAAATTTGAAAATCTCCAATTTGCACCTATACTTAAAGCCCGTCTCACCTCATCATAGCTTTTATATTCTTTTAGAATTTCGATATTTGAAGATCTCCCTATTTCCTCAGCAACAAAATAAACATTGGCAAAATTAATAAAAGGAAATGATTCTTTAACTATACCTGCAGCAAAATAGTTTGAACCATCTATCCCAATAAGTCCTGGCTCAACATGATCTGGAATTCTATATGTAAAAGTATCTATGGGTTTTGGCAATCTACCACTCCTAAAATACTCTAATACTTGTTCAACAGAATCTCTATTTACTGTCAAACTTTTAAAAAACCTGGCTACAGTATCTTCTTGGGTATAAATTTTGGGATGTAATGGTTTATCACTATTTTCAATCATCTATAGGATAATATTAGTTTACTATACAGAGCTAGTCAATAAGGATTTTGTGCCTCAACTCCCGGTGTGGTTTTGAAGAGACACACCCGCTACACTTTTCTGGTATCATTTATTCTAATGCTGAAATCCAAAAAATTCTTACTTTTAATCTCAATGCTTCTTTTTGCCTTTTTTATTTTCTATTCCTACCTGGTTTCAAAAGAACTATTTACCCAGCATGATTTTGATACTACAGTCAGGTTCCAGGATAAAATCCCCCGCAGGTTTGACTATTCCTTTTCAGTATTTTCAATTATAGGCTCACTTGAAATAACCGGGGTAATTTGGTTAATCATCTTTTTCTATCTGCTCATAAAAAAGTACTGGCTAACTGCTTTGAGCCTGTTTTTGCTCCCCCTAGCCCTCTTAATGGAGCTTTTTGGCAAAGTCTTTTTATATCACCCGGGCCCGCCCTTTTTTATGTATAGGGGAGTAATTAAGTTTGATTTCCCCTCACACTTTATCCAAACAGACTATTCATACCCCTCAGGCCATGTTACCAGGACTGCTTTTTTAATAGTTTTTTTAATGACCTATATTTATCTTAAATCCAGCCTTAAAAAAGGACTGTTCTCTATCATCCTATTATCCTGTTTCTTATTAACCATGCTTATCTCCAGAATCTACTTAGGTGAACACTGGACCACAGATGTGATTGGGGGATTTTTAGTGGGATCCTCTTTTGGGATACTCTCAGCAGTAACTTTACCTCCTAAATCTGGCGGGAAACTCCAGGACCAGATAAAGCTCCATTCAGCCAGGTATTAAACTCTTGATTTACCTTTTGGTTTTTTAACTGTTCTTTTATACTTTCTTTAAACTTAGCTTCCTCAGATGCAGTCCTCTGTTCTAACGCAAGGCTGTCTTTATTTTCTTCAATATATTTTTCAACTTCCTCATCTGTTGCATCTTTGCCCGCTCCAAACATCTTCTGTCTTAGAAGCTGCAATCTTACAAGTTTATTAAAATCATTCCTGGAGATATTTTGTGCAGTCAGGATTTGGGCTAACTGTTCTGCTCCTCCCTGCTGCTCTTCAACTTTTTTAATTTCATTATCCAGTTCCTCCTGGGAAACGGTCAAACTTCTTTTTCTGGCTTCTTCTTCAATTAATCTCTCAACAATTAACTCCTCTAAAACATCCTTTCCATATCTGTTCTGCAGTGCATTATTAAGCTCAAGTCTTGTCACTGGTCTATTGTTAACCCAGGCAGCAATAAGGTATTTATTTCCCAAAAATATTATTAATGCAGCCAAAAGAAGGGTTAATATTACCCACTTTGTCCTTCCTGATTTAGTAAATCTTGATCTTATATTAGCTAAATTTAAAAAAGAGACAGATTCCTCTGCTCTTTCAACCTTAGTTGATTTAGCTGCAGCTCTTTTAGTAGATTTCTTCTTTACAGGCATAATTCATGTAAATATAACTATATAGCTTCAAAATTACAATACACCAATTGTGCGCGCCTGGAGGGAGTCGAACCCCCAACCGTCTCGTCCGAAGCGAGATGCTCTATCCATTAAGCTACAGGCGCTTGTGTGTATTGTACCAAAGTTCACCTTCTCTTACATATTTCTGACTCGCAATTTTTTTAATTCATGATAGAATGACTTTATGAATGATGATAAAAAACACAATCTAACAGGTGATAATGATGATAGTGGTGAAACCTCACTAGTTGGAGATACTCCTGATTTAGAATCAGATGATGACACCTTAGAAAATGCCCATGAAATGGGTCTTTACCAAAAAGCAGATGATGAACACCCAGCAGAATTAAACATTGCAGGAGAAGTAGAAAAAGCAGAAAAAGCCCAGTGGGAAAAATAGTTTATCTCCAAAAATAGCAAAAATATCCAATTTTTAGTAAAATTAGCCAGTGATGGCCCCATAGCTCAGCGGTAGAGCAGTTGACTCTTAATCAATTGGTCGCTGGTTCGAATCCAGCTGGGGTCACAGACTCTTGCAATTTGCGTAGCAAATTGGGTGTATTATCATTCGGTCCAGGGTTCGAATCCCTGCGCCCTCACATAGAGACTCTTGCAATCCGCCAACTGGCGGATTGGGTGTGTTATCAATTTGTCGCTGGTTCAGCAATTTAAAAAATTGTGATATATCCAGCTGGGGTCACACCTTTTATACAGTTAAAACTGTAGGGCCCTCAGAGCAGTGGATTGTAGTCTCACTGCCTCTTATTCTAGCCTGCAAATGCACAGGCCTTCCCCAGAGATAAAAAACCCTCTTCAAAGTCTCCTGAGCATATTTCTCATCAAGCTCTTCCCCCTCAAACTCATGCTCTAAATAAAGTTCCCTGCTGCTGGTATAGTTTGCTCCTCCTTTTGGAATAACAATGCTCGGTAAACCCCATCTATCCATAGAGGCAACCAACCCTTCCCTGATTTTTTGTGGATCTTTCTCTTCTACCACAAGCCTGTCACCTTCTCTTCTATAACCATACAGATCAAGCTCCCTGATAATTCTTCCTGAAAGAAAGTTTCGCAAAAACCCCTGGTCTACCATGGTTTCCCTCACCCTGAAAATATCATGATCTTCCCTGCCCACATAACTTTCTGGATCTATCACCTCTCCCCACCTATCAATCTCTCTTTCTTCACCCCAATCTACCCTTCCATGATACTTATCATCAATATCTTCCCAAATCCTGAGCCCCAGTCCATAGGGATTAAGGTTGCGTCTATTTCCTGAAATAACTCCGCTGTGCAATCGAGCATACTGCATTGCCTCGTCATCACTCACTAAACCCCGTGCAATAAGCTCCCTGGTTATCCTGGTATGCCAGAGTGAAGCCCAGCCTTCATTCATTATCTTAGTCAACATTTGGGGGATAAAATACTGCTGCTCAGCCCTCACACTAAGTAATATATCCTTCTGCCAATCCATTAAAATTGGTGAAAATTCTGAAATAACCCACATCAAATCAGGGTCTGCCTCATAAGGAACAGTTATCTTAGGCCGTTCATTTGGTTCTTCTTTCTTAGGGGCCCCCAAACTCCAAATGTCATCATATTCTGATGTGGATATACCCTTCCCCTTCAGCTCATCACGCGACCTTCTCAAACTCTCGGCAACATATTGATCCTTGGGTAACCGGTTAAATCCTTTTGGATGGGTATCAATATTTTTGCTAAGTGATATTGCAGCATCAATTACTGCCTCAACCGCATCAATTCCATAAAGATCTTCATATTCTGCAAACCTAGCAGCTGTTTGCTGGACAGTCTCCACCATCCTCCTGTTTGTATGGCTAAAGGTCATATTCTTCTGAAAAAAATCAACATGTCCCACCACATGAGCCACCACTAATTTATTAGCTATAGGAGGATTTGTCTCCAGAAGATAAGCATAAGCCGGATCATCATTTATCACCAGCTCGTAAATTTTAGAAAAACCATGGTCATACATGGTCTTCATCCTGTAGTAATCCCTACCATGAGTCCAGTGACCAAACCTGCCTGGAATACCATATGCCCCATATTCATACATAGTCTCAGCTGGAACCATATCAAAGTAAGTTTTACATGGCTTCAAACCAACTTCCTCAGAGATCTCAGCAATGGCTGAAACACTGTCTTTTAAATCAAGCTCTACAGCTCCGCCGCCTCTCAAAATAATGGGAACAGAGGGTTTTTGATCATCACTTATAGTTTCCATGTTATAAAGCAGCTGCTAAAGCCTCAGTTTTTCCAAAAAAAGTTTTAACTGCACCGTAGACCTCATCCTTACTAGTAATAACAGCTTTCATTAACCTTTCATGTTCTATCTCTTCCATTACTGTCATTAAAGTGCTGGCAGAACGCCGGCCCCCCTCCTGAATTTCAGCATATCCAAAAGCATTCCACCCCAACTCATCAAGTCCTCTTAATATTAAATCCTTGCATTTAATATTATCCAACTCACCCCAGTTATCCCCATCTGAAAAATGGAATGGGTATGTATTCCAATCCTCTTTTGGATATCTTTGTTTTGTTATATCACAGGCCAGCTGATAAGCAGAAGAGACTTTTGTCCCTCCGCTCTCACCTGAATAAAAAAATGCCTCCTCATTTACCTCTTTAGCCTCAGTCTGATGGTTTATAAAAACTATCTCAACATTCTCATACTTAGTCCTTAAAAATCTGGTCATCCAAAAATATGCACTTCTGGATATATACTTCTCAAACTCTCCCATACTCCCTGAGATATCCCTCATTGCTATAACCACTGCATTGGATTCCTCTCTTTTTTTGATTTCCCAGTTTCTGAATCTTAAATCATCCTCATTGACATCTTCAAAAACCGGTTCTAACCCACCCAGCGCCCTTCTCCTGATATTCTCTAGGGCAGTCCTTCTCTTATCCAAATTTCCCATCAGCCCTTTTTTGGTTATATCATCAAATTTAACATGCTCTGAAGGTATTATAGCCTTCCCTCTGTTTTCTAAAAAAGGCAGCCCCAGATCCTCAAACATCCAGGCAGCCAACTGGTCAATTGTCACATCAACCTCTAAGTAGTCAATCCCGGGAATTTCGCCAGGTTTATGACCATTTCCAGGCTCATTACTAGGCACTTGGCCAATAACATCACCAATTTGGGTATTACCATCACCCTGTCCATAACCTTCTTGAGCACTGTTATCCCCATGCTTAAAATAAGGCTCTTCCAGACTCCTGATTGGAATTTTAACAATTCCTTTATCGCTGCCAGTAATAATTGATTCTTCTCCAATAATGCCAGGCAGCTGCTGCCTTATTACATCCTTAATCTTTTCGTTATGGCGCGCCACATCCCTGGAAGCCTTATCTCCCATACCATCAAACCTTACCTGATGACTGGACAAAAAAAGTTCAACACCCATTTTTAAAATTAGCGGTTAAGAAGTCTACCTACATACTTTAAGAGTTCAGAAGAACAGCATGTGCAGTAACCTCTCTCTCTAATCAATGCTGACTGCACATCGTCAATCCTCTTCTGCTGATCTGCATCAGGTGTTTTGGTAGAAGTGGTTACTTTAACCATATCTTTCATATCAGCAAACAGCTTCTTTTCCAATCCCTCTCTTAACCTCTCATGACTTGTAGAATCAAATTTTTCGCCCTTTCTGAGTTTAGACCCCATTATATTAACAATTTCCTGCCTGAAACCAGCTTTCTGGCCATCAGTCACCCCAATCTGTTCCTCAATCTCTCTCATCAACCTCTCATCAGGATCCACCTCTTCATCAGTATAAGCATCCTTAACCTTACTCTTGTTGCAGAAAGCCTCTATATTATCCATATAGTTATCCATTATTGTCTGGATGTTATCTTCAAAGGAGCCAATAAATGCTCTCTGCACATCAGTTTTAGCTTTCTCATCATATTCACCCCTCACTTCTCCAAGAAGTTTTAAATATTCATCCTTTTTTTCTTTAGTCAAACCAGGCACACTCTCTAAACCATCCCTAAAAGACCTGAGAGCATCTATTGGATTTAGGCACTGCGCACCTTCCTGGACTAGCGCAGAAGATAGCCTATTGGTTATGTATCTTGGTGAAATACCATCCATACCTTCACGTGTCTCAGCCGCCTCTTCCTTAAGTTCTCGCAAATCTTTTTGCTTTAAATCTCCAACATCCTGACCATCATAAAGCTTAAGCTTTGTCATTAAATTCACCCCTTCTTTTTTAGTTGGAGTCAACCTGGACAATACAGCAAACATAGCCGCTGCCCTTAAAACACCAGGAGATATATGTACCTCACCATCCAAAGGAGCCCTTTCAATAGCAATATCTGTTGTATCCCTCAAAAGCTTATCATAAATTTTCATCTCATCAGATAACCTTAAGTTGTAGGGAACCTTGACCTGAATAATCCTGTCCTGCAGGGCCTCACCCTTTTTATTTGCTACAAAAGCATTATATTCAGACTCATTAGTATGGGATACCAATACCTCATCAGCATAAATCATAGCAAACCTGCCTGTCTTAATTGACTGCTCCTGGGATAAGCTTAAAAGTCCATACAAAAACTTCTCATCTGACTTTAACATCTCTATAAACTCCATCATTCCTCTATTGGCAATATTTAGTTCACCATCAAACCTGTAAGCTCTTGGATCTGACTCACTCCCATATCTGCCTACGGTAGACAGGTCTATAGAACCAGTCAACTCAGAGATATCCTGCGACTTTGGATCAGAAGGTGAAAAGGTTCCAATTCCTCTTCTCTCTTTTTCAGAAAAAGCATACCTGACCACCTCAACATCTTCATATTTACCATCATGCCTATCAGAAAGTTCCATCCTGCAATGAGGGCACAAATCACCTTCAATTTTTACGTTAAGAACCCTGGAGACCTCAGGCCTCAGAGCATCAGGAATAAGATGCAGTGGTTCTTCATACATTGGACATCCGCTTATAGCATAAACCCCACCTTCAGGTGTTCTGGTATATTCTTCAAGCCCTCTCTTCAACATAGCCACTACTGTAGATTTACCTCCTCCAACTGGACCCATCAATAGTAAAATCCTCTTCCTGACCTCTAATCCTCTGGCAGCTGCAGAAAAATAATCCACTATCTGTGATATTGGCTCATCTACTCCAAACAACTCACTTTCAAAAAATTTATATCTTGGGGGTTTACCTTCACCTTGAGCTTCCACACCCCTAGCACTAATCATGTCATATACTCTGGCATGGGACAGTCTGGCTACTTTAGGATTTTCCCCAACAAGTGCTAAATATTCACTCAAAGGACCACTCCATGAAAGTTGTTTCTCTTGATTTCTGTGAGCTGCGAAAATAGATAAGAGTTCTGAGGTATCTGGAGTGTTCTGACCAACTTGTTCTAATGCCATATTAGTTACGCTTGGGCAACTCTTCTGAATTATAGATAATATTAATCTTTTATTTTAAAATGTCAAGCTGTTGTACTGGATGAGTACATAGGTGACACTTTTTCTAAGGTATGGGTAGTAATATATTCTAGTGGAGTCTGGTAATCAAGGGTTTG
>MFDF01000015.1:6751-7154 GCA_001776785.1 Candidatus Daviesbacteria bacterium RIFCSPHIGHO2_12_FULL_37_16 | reverse complement strand
TTTTCAGCATTTCTTATTTCAACTGTGAGATTATTGGCAGGTGTGCCGACTTTTATTACACAAAAGGAGACACTGTTCGCTATTTTATCTGATCCCGTTACTGTAAATTTTTCGCCATACCAATTTGAACCAAATATAGAAGTTTGTGATGGAGTTTCGCTATAGGGATTTCCCTCGTAAGTTGCATCTGAGAAATCGAGTTCGTAAATTGGTTGGAAACCTTGAGCTGCTGGCCAGGAACCTGCGAGGGTTTTATAAAAAGTGTTAGCGTTAGGATCAGAAGCATTTGTTTTAGGATATAGGTTATTAAGCGGTGTGGAGCGCCGAAGGCCAATATTGGCACTTGTAGTAGGCCAACCTGGACTGCCGGTTGGCTCGACAACAAGATGATAAATTGTTCCAG
>MFDF01000015.1:6506-6670 GCA_001776785.1 Candidatus Daviesbacteria bacterium RIFCSPHIGHO2_12_FULL_37_16 | reverse complement strand
CCCACGTTCCCGAAGGGACATTCCCCGTTGGATTATTCGTTTGTATACCATACCGATACTGCGGACTCACTCCATTTTCAGCTTGTAGATAGACTCGGATTGCGTTAACTGTTTTACTTTCTTGAGCAGTAAAGCGTAGCGATGTTTTATGGTTTTGACTAGTC
>MFDF01000015.1:3287-6495 GCA_001776785.1 Candidatus Daviesbacteria bacterium RIFCSPHIGHO2_12_FULL_37_16 | reverse complement strand
ATTTGGTTAGCTCTACAGCACCGCTAGGCGAAGGGCCACCATTGGTCACGACTGTGTTGTTATTTGATCCTCCGTTAAAATCCGCTTGTGTCGTATGGGTGAAAGCAGCGTTGCCAAGATACCGCTGAAAGTAGCTTATTGTTTGCAAAGATGAAGCAGATGGAGTTGACCAGGAAACAGTAGTTTCGACTTTTTTCGTTGAATTATCAACTGTACCACCACTTTCGACGATTTGGCCGTTTGAGTCTCTTTGGGTGTCAGCAATAACAATTTGGCGGGTATAGCCGTTGACTGTTGGACAAGAACCTCCGCAGGATGTAAGTGCCCAGGAATCTCCGGAGATTTCCGGGTAGTAAGTGCCGTTTGTTGAGATATTTGTCCAGCCTTTTTCGCGAACGCTTCTTATTGCTTCTTCAGATTCCCGAACCAAAGCAGTTGCCTGGAGGCGCTGTCCTTCCTGGGCTTTTCCTTCGCGGGAAGAAACAAGGCCGGTTAAAAGTGCGGGAAGTAAGATCCCTGTAAGGCCAATTGCAATTAAGATTTCAACTAGAGACTGACCGCTCGAACAATTGACAACTGACAATTGACAACTGACAAGTTTTTTTAAGTAAATTCTCATTTCAATTTACGGTAATTGAGCCATAGCGGTTGATAGTAATTACTTTTTGCTCTCCTGACTGAGTATGACTTAAAGTAATAGTGTCAGATCCCGAAGTATAGTTTGCAACTTCGCCGCTTCTTTTCATAAAGACGACTTGTGATGATGGAATAGTATTTGAAAGTATCAGATTTTGGTCCATGTCGACCTGGAAATAATGAGAGCCTGAGGTGTAGTTTGGACCTCTGAAGAGGGTGTAGCGGTTTGATTCAAAATAGATTCCCTGCGAATCCGTTGATGATTCCCCATCAGAATCGCCCGACATTGCCTTAATTTGTTGTTCCTTAATGTCGGCTCCAAGAATTTGGACAGTTGATGCAGTGGAAGCGGTAGTTTGCGGTTTTAAAAGGTTGATTGTTATAAAACTTATGAGGATGGCGATTATGCCCATTACGAGTGTCAGCTCAATTAAGGTGAAACCCTGATTTTTCATCCTTGAAACTTAGCGGCTCCGGATGTTGCCAATTAAGTTGTAAATAGGAGCAATTATAGAAAGCATAATCCCGCCAACCATTAGCCCGACGATTATAAGGAGCAGAGGTTCGATCAAGGTGGTTAGGGTTTTAACTCTGGTGGAAACACGATCGTCAAATTGTTCCGAAAGATCCTGCATTGATTTTTCCAGAGTCCCGCCGCTTTCCCCTGCCTCGATAATGCGCAGCATAAAGTTTGGAACGAGTTTCTTTTGTTTTTTCAAGCCCTCGGAGAGTTTTTTGCCGGAGCTTACTTGGTGGCCGGTTTCCGCAATCAGATTTTTGAATTGTTTTTTAACGACTACATCTTGAGAGAATTCAAGTGCATCGGTTATCGGGATGCCGGATTTTAAAAGAAGTGCCATACTGCGTGTGAAGCGCGTTAAATCAACCTCAAGGATTAATTTATCAATAATGGGCAAAGCCGAAATGAGATTTATAAAAAATTTCGAATTTGCCCGGACTCCAAAGAAAATTAAAATTGAGCCGAAAGCGCCAGTTACAATTGTGGGTATTGTATAGGTGGTGATTATTTTTGAGGTTGTAAGAAGAATTCTGGTTGGAAGCGGGGTGGGAATTTTTAATCTTGCAAAGACGTCGGCAACTCTGGGAATAACGAAAAAGAGATTTAGACCAAGGACTGCCAAAAGAACAATCACAACCAAGATAGGATAGGTGAGTGCACTTTTGACTTTACCTATAAACTCAACGTCTTTTTTAATGGATTGCACTAAATCCTTAAGTGAAGTTTCTAAAGTGCCTGCTTCCTCCGCTGCTTTTATTAAATTGATAGTAGTTGGGTCAAAGCTTTTAGGGAATCTGGCAAAAGATTCGGCTATCGATTTTCCCTGATTCAAATCCTCCTTTAATTGCTGGAGGATTTTTTTGGAATTTCCGCTTGAATCCTCGATTAAGGATTCGACTGCTTCTAAAATTGGAATACCGGAGGAAATGAATGTAGATAAACTGGTGATTAAAGTTAGTTTTTCCCCAATGGGCAGTGAAGCATTCATTTTTTCACATCATCCTTTGGTTGCACTGACAACTTCGTCAATTGTCGTAATTCCGAGTTTGACTTTAATTAGTCCATCCTCAAGCATGGAGGTCATGCCTTCTTCAATTGCCTTTTTGTTGATTGTGTCGGCGTCGGTTTTTGCCTCAATTAATTCACGGATTGCTCCCGTTACTGGCAGTACTTCAAATATACCGATTCGTTCACGGTAGCCTGTATTGTGGCAGACCGGGCAGCCCTTTCCCTGATAAATTCTAACCTCTTTTTTATCTCCAAGGTATTTTTTAACAAGATTTGCCGGAATTGCTTTGGGCAGTTTATCCGAAGGAAGGACTTGCGACAAGCGGCACTTTTCACAAATTTTTCTAACCAGCCGTTGGGCGATAATTAGATTCACAGTTGAAGATAATAAAAATGGTTCAATTGCCATATCGATCAGCCTTGGAAGAGTAGTTGATGCGTTGTTTGTGTGTAAAGTTGATAAGACCAAATGGCCGGTCATGGCCGCATTTACGGCAATTGAAGCTGTTTCCTTATCGCGAATTTCACCAACGAAAATTATATCCGGATCCTGACGGAGAATTGAACGCAGACCATCGGCAAAAGTTAAATTGGTCTTGGGATTTACCTGAATTTGATTGATTCCGCCGATATCATATTCGACCGGATCTTCGATAGTGGCAATGTTTTTATCACGCACATTAATGATTTTAAGAATTGCATAGATTGTTGTTGTTTTTCCGCTGCCGGTGGGACCGGTCGAAAGCACAATTCCGTACGGTTTTTTATAGGCATCCTCAATTTTTTTGATGTCGCCTTCTGTAATGCCCAAATCATTTAAGGCAAATTGCCGTGATTTTGATGAAAGAAGCCGCAGCACCGCTTTTTCACCGTCCACAATCGGCACAATCGAAACTCGAATGTCGATTTTCTCCGCAGGCAAATTTGCCTGCATTTTACCGTCTTGGGCAGATAAATGTTCGTCGGTGCGTAATTTCGAAAGCACTTTAATTCTGGTAATAATTTGTCTGTGGAGGCCTTGCGGCAGATCTAAAACGTCGTGCA
>MFDF01000015.1:505-3209 GCA_001776785.1 Candidatus Daviesbacteria bacterium RIFCSPHIGHO2_12_FULL_37_16 | reverse complement strand
AAGCATATTCAATCAGAAGATCGACGATTTTGGCAATCGGTGCTTCTTTTTGAGGGGATGTACCTGCTTCTTCAACTTGTTCTGAGAGCATGTCATTGAATGTTTTTTGCATTTCTTTTTGGTAAAGCCTGAGTGAGTTTTCAATGTCACGGCTGGTTGCGAAGTAGGGGATTATCTTTTCTCCTGTTTTTTTACCGATAAATTCGATTATTTGCTTATCATTTGGGTTGGCCATAGCAAGTTTTAAACCTTCTGCGGTTTTTTCAAATGCAATAATTTGTGATTTACGGGCGACAATTTCTGGAACAACAAGCAGCATCTCATCAGAAATTGCGGTTGTCGAAAGCGAAACAAATGGAATTTTGGCGATGGAAGCTATAATTTTGCCTAAATTCTGGTCAGAAATTAAATCTTTCTCTAAAAGTACTTCGCCGAGAGGTTTGTTTGCGGTTTTTGTTGATTCAAAAGCTTTTTTAAGTTTGTCCTGGGGAATTACCCCAAGTTCTTCGAGAGAGCGAAAGAGGGCTAGATTATCGTAGAATTGCACATTTTGATAATAACATTTTTCATTTAAGTATATTTTTGATTTTTTGGACCAAGCCCTCCAAGGTAAATTCTGATTTAATAATGTAATCTGTTGCTCCTAATTTGAGAACCTGCTGTATATCGTTTACCTGCCCGAGATTGGAGGCTATTAAAATCGGTATTTTTTTGAGTTTTTGATCTTGCTTGACTTCATTTAGAACCTCAAAGCCGTCTTTTTTAGGCATTAGAAGATCGAGAATAATAAGATCTGGAATATAGGATTTGAGGATTTCCATAAGCTGGACTCCGTCAGGGACAGTTTTAACTTCATAACCTTCTTTGATTAATTTGGTAGTCATTGCTTTGGCGACGAATTGATCGTCTTCGGCAATTATGATTTTACTGGCCATCTTTTTTTAGTGTTTTTGTATTATTAATTAATGATTGGATTTCCAAAACAAGCCTATCGAGCCTATAATCAGCTTTGAGAAGATAATTTTTGGCACCTAAGGCCATCATTTTAGAAACTTTATCGGGATTGGCGCTGTTTGAAACAACCAACACGGGGATATCGGTCCATTTTTCGTTATTTCGCAACTTCTGCATAAATTCAATGCCATTTGTGTCTCCTAAATAATAGTCTAGCCAAATTGCATCAGGCGGTTTTTGGTTTTTATCGAGGTTTTCCCAAGCTTCAGCACCTGATTCGCAGGCGATAACATTCAAATTATTTAATTTCAACTTCCTTTCAATTGCCTTCAGTAAAAGATGTTCATCTTCTACAACCATCACTGTGGGCTTTTTTGAATTCATGGCAGTTTTATGAGCTTAAAGTTACGTCTCCTTTTTTTGGGAGTATACCACTTATAGGCAGACTGAACCAAAAGGTTGTACCTTTGTCTTTTTGGCTTTTGAACCAGATTTTGCCCTTCGACGCATCAATAATTGACTTTACAAGATAGAGACCAAGACCAGTTCCTTCAAACACTTTTTTAATAACGTTGCTTCCCCGATAAAATTTTTGGAAGATTTTACGCTGCTCACTTTTAGGAATGCCCCAACCGGTATCTGAGATTTGGGAAATAATGTTACTACCCTTTTTAGAAATGATAACTGTAATTTCGCCGTTTTCCGGCGTAAATTTGATGGCATTTGAAAGAAGATTAAGATAAACCGCCCGAATTAAATTAGGATCAATGTTGATTTTGGAAAGATCGGGATGATAGCTTATTACAAGCTTTTGTCTTTTGGAATTAATTTTTGGCTTTAGCTCCTTTAGAACTTCCTCCAACAGTTGACCTAAGTGAGTAGGTTTAGGGTCGATAATAATTCGTCCAGTTTCCATTCTGCTAATGTTAAGTAGGTCGCCAACAAGCTGGATCATGCGTTTGTTTGATTGGTAAATATCGCCAAGAAGATCTGCCTGTTGTTTATTTAGCTTCCCGGCATCACCGTTTAGCAATAGTTCCACAAGCCAACTGATTGCAGAAAGCGGTGTTCTTAACTGGTGGGAGGCCAATGAGATAAATTCAGTTTTCATGCGATCGACTTCTTTTTCGTGGGTAACATCTCTAAAAGTTATAATTGCACCAATAATTGAATTTTGATATTTAATTGGAGAGGTTGTTATCGCGGCTGGAAATTTACTGCCGTTTTTCCTTACGTAGTAATTTGCGGAATGATTGGTAAAAGATTTACCCTCCCTTAACACGGCATGCAAAGGTCTTTTTTCACCGGGAATAATTCGGCCTTCCTTGTCAGCGGCTGGTACGGTTTCAATATAGTTTTTGCCGATAGCTTCTTTGGCATTTTGAAGAAGCATTTTCTCAGCGGCGGAATTCATTAAGAGAATTTTCCCGTCGCGGTCAGTGGCAACAAGGCCGTCGCCGACACTTTCTATCATCGCCTCCCTGATTGCCAATTTTTTCTCAAGATTGAAAATATTAAGCATACTCCTAAGTTCATTATCCGGATAAAGAGACAATATTGTCCAGTGGAATAATTGTTGTTCTGTCTAGAAGTGAGTAATGCAAAATTTTCTGGATTACAGAAAAAACTAATTTCCTATACTTTTTTACCCAAAAACATCAAACCCCAAGATTAAACCAAAAATAATAACATATAAAATAAATGTGAGGTATAAAATTGTCGGGATAATTAAAACCCAAAACAAAATTCT
>MFDF01000015.1:0-476 GCA_001776785.1 Candidatus Daviesbacteria bacterium RIFCSPHIGHO2_12_FULL_37_16 | reverse complement strand
CATTGAATATAATAACTGGCAAAATTTCATCGCTCATTCCAAAGCCCCAGCCACCTGCAAACCATAAAACGAGCGTCCCAAGAAGAGAGATTATTAGCAAAATAGGCTCGCCTGCTTTAAGCATTACATTTTTCCCTCAAGAACTACCCTCGCGGCTTCATTGTTTTTTTGATAGTCATGTCACATTTTTTCAGTAGCTCCTCGGGAACCAGGATTCGCCGAAGGTATCTGGTATGCCTACTAGTTCCATCGGCACAGGATAATTTTCTGCTAAAAAAATTTTTAAGTCATATAAATTTAGGTTCTTGCCCAGTCTGTAATCTAACGTTTTTTTTATCGACCTTTATTTTGAATGCATCCAGCCATTTTCTCATAAGACATTTTAATTATAGACTAATCAGCATTTATGATATAATTTATAGGCTCGATTGGATCGTATGTGTAGTTAGAATTTTTTCTTTTAACTTCGTCAGAAA
>MFDF01000014.1 GCA_001776785.1 Candidatus Daviesbacteria bacterium RIFCSPHIGHO2_12_FULL_37_16 | reverse complement strand
TCTTTTTTTCGGCGTTCGCTAAATCTATAGTGTAGGTTTTCTCATCAACGTCACAAAAAACAGGAATTGACCCTTCCTCGACAATAGCAACAGCGGTAAACGGCGAAGTAAAAGCAACGGTTAAAACTTTGTCACCTGGGCCTATCCCAAGAGCTCGAAGCGCAAGTCTTAAAGCATCGGTTCCACTACCAACTCCGACGGCATATTTAACTCCAAGAAATTTCGCAAAAGCCTTTTCAAAAGATTCAACTCGTGCCCCAAGAATATAACTTTTTGAGTTAATTACTTCGCCTATAGTCTTTAGGATCTTTTTGTTCAAACCCTTAGAAAGAGTTATGTCAATTAATGGGACATTTTTCATACAAGAAATGTAAACTGAGTCAGTATTGTACTAAAAATTGTTAAGATTTAAAAAAAAGGGATTAAAATTGACAGAAATATTCGGAGGTTTTTTTCATGCCATCGACAAATTTTACTCCAGGTTGCCACCCGAGAATATACTTGGCTTTATTAATATTTGCCCATGTTTTTTCTACATCACCCTGCTGCATGGGCACTTCATTTATTTTGGCTTTTTTCCCCATTACTTTTTCAATAGCCTTAATCAAATCCCTAAGAGCAATCGAATTATTGTTACCCAAATTAATAATTTCAAAATCTAAATCTTGCTCTAAAGTTTTAATTATCCCGTTAACAATATCATCAACGTACGTATAATCACGACTGCTTGAACCGTTTCCGAACTGTGTTAGTTCTTCTTTGTTAAGTATAGCTTTTGTAAAAAGTGCAGGCGCCATGTCTGGTCTTCCTCGAGGACCATAAACGGTAAAGAATCTTAAGATTATTGATTTAAGATGATAATTTTTCCAGAAACTCTCAACAAAAAATTCAGCTGAACGCTTCGAAGCACCATAGGGGGAAATTACCGAATCACAAATATCATCTTCAGAAAATGGAATCCTTTTTGTGTTGCCATAAATCGAAGAGGAAGATCCGAAAATAAATTGTTTTATACCAAAGTCAACGGAAAGCTTGAGAAGATGAACCGTTCCTGCAACATTAACTTTTGCGTAAAGCAAAGGATTCTCAATGGATGCTCTTACTCCAGCCCTTGCGGCCAGATGCACAACTTTTGCCGGTTTTTCTTTTTTGAAAATCTCCTCAAGTGATGTGAAATCAAGAACATCTTTTCTGCAAAGTTTAAACTGTCTATTTTTTTTCGCGCTCTGTAAGTTTTGTTCTTTAATCTTAGGATCATAATAGTCATTAAAATCATCAACTCCTACAACATCGAAGCCCTCTTCAAGTAGCCTGTCTGTCAGGTGAGAACCTATGAAACCTGCGCATCCGGTAACCAAAATCTTCACAATAATTCCTTTTTTCTTGCTCTAATGAAGATTTCCATACCAAGATTGATTATTTTTGATTTTTCAATTTTAAAACCCCGTTTCTTTAAAACTTCTATCAACCGTTTAGGCTTCATACAATTGATATGGCTGTTTTTCCAAACAGCTCCTTTCCATTTAATCCAGATAAACCAGACTGTTCTAAACAAAAGACTGTCTGTGTCTTGCCCGATTATTAAATACCCCTTTGGTTTTAAGACTCTATAGATTTCTGCTAAAGCCTTATTAGGGTTATCGAGGTGTTCTAAAGTTTCGACTGCGGTCACAATCTCAAAAGAGTTGTCATTAAAAGGCAGAGTGTGGACGTCCCCGTGGATAAATCTGATCTTACCTGTTTTCGCTTTAGCATGATCTATTGCTTTCTTATATAAATCGATTCCTGTTACTTTTGTTGAAGGCAGGATTTTTTTGATCTGTCGTGTAGTCGTACCGTCCGCACACCCGATATCAAGCAAACTTTTACCTCTAACGCCGAATAATATTTTTTTCAGATGGTGCCATTTTCGTGCGTGCCAGTATTTTTGAAAGAAATTGTTTTTAATGCCTCTTTCATAATAGTCGGCTGGGACTTGGTCTAAAATCTTCTCAAGATTTTTTTTAGTCATTGGATTTTGCGGAAATATTGAATAGTCCTCAGAAGACCTTTTTCTAGAGCGATTTTAGGATACCAACCAAGAGTTTTCTTAGCTTTTGTGATATCCGGCTTTCTTTGTACAGGGTCATCTTCCGGTAAGGGCTCAAAAATGATTTGGCTTTTGCTGCCTGCGAGTTTTTTGATAATCTTTGCAAATTCCAGTATCGTTCTCTCATCGTCATTGCCGATATTGTAAACTTCGCCGCTTTTACCTTTTTCCATCGCCATGATCAAACCCTCTACTTCATCGTCAACATAGCAAAAAGATCTTGTTTGAGAGCCGTCACCATAGATCGTTATGGATTCGTTTTTGATTGCCTGCTTGATGAAATTAACGACTGCTCTCCCTTCATTTGGGTTCATCTTTGGTCCATAAGTGTTGAAAATTCTAGTAATTCGGCCATTGAGATTTTTATTTCTTACAAATGCCGAGACAATCGTTTCCCCAAATCTCTTTGATTCATCGTAAACTGCCCTTGGTCCTGTTGTTGAAACATTGCCGCGGTAATCCTCACCCTGTGGAGAAATCTGCGGATCACCGTAGATCTCGGAGGTTGAGGCAAATAAAAGTTTTGCCTTGTGTTTTAGGGCAATCTCGCACATATTCCATGTACCTTCTGTATTTACCCGCATAGTCTCAAAGGGATGAGTCATGTATGAAACAGGGGAGTTAACGTTAGGGTCGGCAGGGGAGGCTAGGTGATAGATTTCGTCAATCTTTGCAAATTTGCGGGATACAAAAGGCTCACAGACGTCTTGTTTGATAAAGAAAAAGTTTTTATTGGTAAGAAGTTGAGCGACGTTTTTTTGCGAACCTGTTAGCAAATTGTCAAGACAAATTACTTTCTTGCCGTTTTTTATTAATCTGTCGCATAGATGGCTTCCAATGAATCCAGCGCCGCCTGTTACTAATGTGGTTTTGTTCATCTGAAATCAATACTAAAGGATTTTCTCAAGTGCCGCTACTATATAGTCGATTTCAGATTTTGTGAGTTTGGGATGCATGGGTAGTCTTATTAATGTAGAAGCGACTTCTTCTGACACCGGTAAATCTTTGGTTTTGCAGCCAAGCTTTTTCCCCATCTGGGATTGATGGAGAGGAAGATAATGGAATGATGCTTCGATTCCGTAGTTTCTTAAGGCTTTAATTATTTTATCTCTAAGCAGTCTCGGAGCTCTGATTGCAAAAATATGCCAATTCGGATCGGTACCTTCTGA
Source organism: Candidatus Daviesbacteria bacterium RIFCSPHIGHO2_12_FULL_37_16 (assembly GCA_001776785.1). Classification (GTDB taxonomy): domain Bacteria; phylum Patescibacteriota; class Microgenomatia; order Daviesbacterales; family UBA10151; genus GWB1-36-5. The sequence goes on along the minus strand of MFDF01000014.1, from coordinate 4,853 downwards.
AATACGCGGCAAGATAATTTTTGAAGAGATTTTTTTTAACTTCTTCAGAAAATATTCGGAATTTTTGCGTCTGAGCAATGTTATTTTGTCGAGTTTTTTAATTTGTTCAAGGGCAATCGCTGACAAAATATCGGAAAGTATTAAGCTTCTTCCCACCTTTACCCAAGAGTACTTTTTACGTTCACCTCTCATAAATGATGAGCGGTTGGTACCTTTTTCTCTTATAATTTCAGCGATTTTAAAAATTTGTTTATCATTTGTGGCAAAAGCTCCTCCCTCGCCGCTTGCCGCATTTTTTGTTCCATGAAAGGAGAAACAGCCTACATTGCCAATTGTGCCTAAGCTTTTTCCGCCGTAGGAAGCACCCAATGCATGAGCAGCATCTTCAATAACATATAAATTATTTTCATTTGCGATTTGCATTATTTTATCCATCGCGCATGCCATTCCCGCATAATGCACTACCATGATTGCCTTGGTCTTTTTGGTGATTTTCTTTTCAATTTCAACCGGGTCCAGATTGTAAGTATTAATATCGATATCGGCAAAAACGGGCATTGCCCCAGCCAAAAGAATTGCATTTGCACAAGAGGAAAATGTAAAGCTTGGTAGAATTACTTCATGTCCTCGCTTTAAAAGTAATGCACACGCAAGCTCTAAAGCTGCAGTTCCCGAACCGGTTGGAAGAACGTAGGAAACATCGAGTTTTTTTGAAATTTCTTTAGCTAGAGCTTCGCTGAAGGCAAGATCCCCAACGCCGGTACCGCTTCTCATAGCCGCTATAGCTGCTTTTTCTTCTTCCCTGCCCCAGAAAGTTTTGTGAAGCGGGATTAAAAATTGATTTTGTTTATTTGGCATTTGCTTTGGCAATTTGCGGAAGTTGGGACCTAAATTTTATGAGCTTCTTTATGTAGTCGACGGTATCGGGAATTAATCTCACTGTTGATTTCTTTTCCAATCTTCTTTTGAAAAGTACCGGAACCTGACTAATTTTCAAATTCGCATAATAAGCAATTGCGCAAATTTCAGTATCCCAGAACCAATGATTATCTTTTGTTTTTTTTAAAATCGGAAGTATTTTTTCCCTATTGAAAAATTTGTAACCGGCCTCCGTATCTTCAATCGGCACTTTAAGAGTAGTTTTGACAATCAAAGCATAAACTTTGGAGGCGAGAAATCTGGGTAGTGATTTCAGGCCACCTTCGTAAAATCGCTTGCCAACAGCCATAGCGTACCCTTTTTTAATCTCTTCTAAAAATATCGGGATATATGTTTGCGAAACTTCTAAGTCAACATCAAGGTACCCGCAAATTTTACCTTTTGCGCTCGTTATGCCGTCTGAAACCGATTTTCCTCGGCCCTCATTCTGCCTGTGATAAATTGCCCTCGAATTTTCAATTTTTTTGATCAGATTCTCTACTGCGCTTTTTGTGTTATCTTGGCTTTTATCTTCGACAAAAATAATTTCCCATCCTAGATTTATTTTTTTTAATTCTCGGATAATTTTGTAAGCACTTTTTGTAAACGTTGGGCCTTCGTTATAGCAGGGGACAATTATGGAAAGATCGATCTTTGACATGGATACATTTTAGTTATTACTTGGGCAATTCTCAAATGCACTAAAGCAAGTTTTGTAATTTTTCCTAGCGAACCAAAACTCCAAAGCTTTTCCGGTTCCGAGCGCGAAGTACGCTTCAGACGAAGTTGAGATAGAGGAATCATCAAAGATTAACAAAGTTCCGGTCGGGGGATTCTCACTTTCAATTTTTTCAACATAAAGTTTTGCGATCTCACTTCTTTTAATAACCCAATTGTTTTTATAAGTCAGCTGGATGTTTAATATAGACGTAAAAACAAATGTAAGGACAAAAATTAACCTTAAAGAAGGTTTCAATGACACGAATCCAAAGGTAACTGTAGAAGCAAAAGCCCAGATTGAGATGTTCAAATAGTGAGGTGAAAGATGGTTTGGTATTAAGACATAAGGAAACAGGCCAGCAAAAGCAGATAATGTGAAAAACAAAATAAATTTTTTGTTGTCACCATTAAAAATTCTTAAGATGGTAATGGTAATTGATGCAATCCATACAATTAAAACTTTCGATGTAAAAGTGTCTTGCGAGGTTTCGGCAAACCCTAAAGTTCGTAGAAAATAATAACGGAGTGCAGTAATGGTATCTTTTGAAATTTCAAGAGGATATGTTTTAAATGTTGCACTTGGTGTCAAAAAGAGAAATTTCAAAAGCAAAAATGTCAAAGAAATTGCGATTACTTTTAACAAAAACAATTTCTCCATTTTTTTCCTTTTGACAAGAAACTCGTAACCTAAAAAAATTACAGCTCCAACAACCATTGCTTCGGATGTAAGAAGCGAAAGTACAAGAAGCAGCAAAGTCCAGTTTTTTTTACCTTCCAAATATAGGTAAAAAGATGAAATTAAAAATAGAGGTCCGATGGAGGTAGCAAATCCCGATATCCAGAAGATTGAAACGAAATGGGAAGGATGTATGGCATAGACAATTGCGCCTAGAAACGAAGCATTTCTATCTTTTGTCCAAAGCTTTAAAACCTTAAAAATTACAAAGGCTAAAATGACGTGCATTATCAGTATAGAAGCGTGATAACCTGGATAAAATCTGCCAAACAAATTTCCCACAACTAAAAAGTATAAATTTTGTAAGGGACGCCAATGCGAAATATTGGGGAAAGCAAAAATCTGCGTGAAATTTAGCCAAAGACTGTTTTGAGAAAAGTGGTTAATTAATATGAAATCATCCTGTACAAAAAAGACATCAAGTGATTTGTAGAAAATGGAGAAAGTGATGCTAAAAAGAAGGGAAAAAACAATAATATTTCTCAAAAATATGGTTTTAAAATTCATTCAAGCTATATAATACTCCCGTGTCTAAAATATTAAAATTGCTTCTAATTGCAGCTTTTTTTAACGCACTTACATGGATAGTTTTAATTCCTGTTTGGCAATATCCCGATGAACAGGCACATTTCGCACAGGTACAAGACATAGCAGAGCTGAGAAAAGTCCCTATTAACAACGTCGACACATCTTATGAGATTGCACTGTCAGAGAAAATTTTAGGAACCCAAAGAGATGGGTTTGGAAACAACAAATATACTTATCACCCCGAGTACAAAATAGACTTCTCTGAAACTAAAACTGGTCTTTTCGAGGAATCAATTATAAATCTTCCAATCTCATCCAGAACAACATTGGTAAAACACGAATCCACATTCAATCCGCCAATTTATTATATTATGTCCTCTGTCGTATATAAACTCTTTTACACTGGAAATTTATTCGTGAGAATTTTTGCAATTAGAGTAATGTCAGCGGCAATTTTTATTGGAACCATTTTTCTGACCTATAAAATAGGTAAAATTATTTTTTACAAATATTATGGCCTAAGTCTAGTTTTATCATCTCTTGTAGCCTTCAAACCAATGTTAGTTTATTCTTCGAGCGGCATACTTCCTGACTCGTTAGTGAACTTACTGTTTACAATAATGATTTATATTGGCCTTAAAATTGTAATAAACGGACTTCGAAAGGAATATATAGCGCTCTTTGTTGCAGTTACCTTAATTGGAATAATGACTCGGCAGCAATTTTTACTTTCTGTGCCGATGGTTCTGACTGCATTAATAACTAGGACAATTCTAATTAAAAAAGAATGGAAAGCGCTTATTATTTTCTTCTCATTAACCATCTCTGTATTTATTTTCTTTACATTATTTGGAACCAAAATTCCCATAATCAGCAGTTTTAGAATTCATGAGTTGACTTCTCTTAAATTTGGCGAGCTTTTCAACTTAAGCTATATTTCATATCTAACAAGCAGCTTTAGTAAATTTTATCGAGAAACTTTCGTATGGTACTGGGGAGTTTACAAATGGTTATCTTTAACTATGCCATTAACATTCTATAGAATTATTAAAGTCTTGCTACTTCTGGCTGGCATTGGCATAGCTGTTAATATTTTTGATAAGTTAAGGAGAACAAAAATAGAATTAGCTTGCCTAGTTTTTTTTGTTTTATGCTCTTTGCTTTATTTTTGGATTTTAATTACTTGGGATTACTTTTTTTACAGAAATAGTGGATATTCATTCGGAATTCAGGGAAGATATTTTTTTCCTCTTGTTATTGCTCACCTTACAATATTATTAATGGGACTTTGGCAAATATTTAGAGTAATTCTTCAGAAGTATGCTATTTTTGGAGTTATTTTTATATCTATTTTAATGATGATCTTTAACGATTTATCTCTATATCATGTGTCCGGTTCCTACTATGATACTTCAAGCTTAGATAAGTTTGTTACCCAAGTAAGTCAATACAAACCAAAATTACTCAAAGGACCCCCCATCTTATTAATTGTGGTTGTGAATCTTACCTTGCAATTGTGTTTAGTTTATTACCTGGGGAAATATGTACTTAAAAAGGCTAACAAAAATTACAATTAAGTCATATTATTACAAGTACGGAGCCTTGTTTCTACTCCTTATATTTTCCACCGTCCAGTATCTTTTAATCCTACGTCACAAGTCCCCATATCTTTCGGATAGCTATTTTTATAAACATATTTTTTATCAAAGTAAAGGTGATTCTTATGATCTTGCTCGTCAAAAAGTTGTTTCTCAGGTAGATTTAAAAGGTGTAGACGATATTACTGTAAATTTTTTTTCAAATGATGAAGCATACAGAAATTCACTTTCATTTTTTACAAAAAGACCCCTATATCCACTGTTGGCTGCTTTTGTAAGCTTATTCGCATCAAATGAATTTTTGGATTTCGTGATACCCGTTTTCGTTGCTTACATTGCAAGTATTATTCTTT
>MFDF01000013.1 GCA_001776785.1 Candidatus Daviesbacteria bacterium RIFCSPHIGHO2_12_FULL_37_16 | reverse complement strand
GTTTTTATATCCTCTACTTTTTGGTCGAGTGAAGATGATGTTAGGGAAATATCTTTTCTCCAGTCATAGGGAAAAGTAAATAGATCCTGGTTTAATGTATAACCATTATCTATAAAGAAATCTAAAGTTGGTTGATAAGTACCCTCAAATAAATTCCCTGTTAACTCAAGGTTTGCTTCACTGGTTTGGCCATCAGGTTTTAACCTTAAGATATCAAAATAATCATCCTCCCCTAAACTGGCAGCCTCACCCTCATTAACCCAGACTTTTTCATCTTTTGGATAAGCTTGGCTGTATTTACCTCCATGTCCATCATCTTCATTCCAGATTCTATCTTCTGCAACTTTTAACTCAGACCCGCCTATTCCTGGTATAAAAATAAGTGGGGTTTTAGGGATAGGGGTTGGAGTAGGTGAAGGTGTAGGAGTGGGTGTTGGGGATGGATCCGGTGCTCCATTATTAACCAAATAAAGTCTGCTACTAAAAACTTCAAAACCACAAATATCATACAGTTTTACCTTTACTTTATTTACCCCTTTTGCAAAAATCCACCAGATATCTTCTGGAGGATGTGGCAAAAGAAAGTAACATCCTTGTGCATATCTGTGGGTTATCCTTCCAATAATTGGACTATCCGGCCAGTCAGCAACAATTTCTACTGCATCATCAACTAAAGTATTACCAGAGCCATCTGGGTTTGAACTAAGAAAGACATTCCCAGATTGGTAATTTAAATCAAATTCTTTTTGAAAAAAAGATGCCCCAGGGACAGTTGGAATAGGGGGGATTGGGTCTGTAATTAAATAAGGGATTGCGGCTGCAAGGGTTATTGATGGAAAAAAAAGACTAAAAAATATTATTGCAGAAAGAAAAAGGTATTTGTACTGCATTAAATCTAATGACAATTTAATATACCATAAAAGAAAACCACCCTGCCGCAAAACAGAGTGGTTTTCTAAACTAAACTAACTTAAACTTTAAAATCCTATTATGGATTTAAGGTATTTGTACCTCCCTCAACTGTTAAGTCAACAGTTGCATTGCCATTGCCTGTTAAGACATCAGTTGTACCATTGGTGTTTCCGCTGGCGTCATTGTTGCCTGTTTTTGCTTTAGCTTTTGCAGAACCTTTAACCTTGGTTTTTGTCTTCTGCTTTTTGTTAGCTGTTTTTGTTTTGGTTTTGGTGATGTTATTGCTTGAACTGTCACCATTACCTGAAATTAAAGCAGAATCTGTTGATTCAGGGCAGCCGCAGTCATTAAGGGTTGCTTCATTTGACCCTCCTGTTACTACAACTAACACATTAGCAGTAGCGTTGCCTGTATCAATGGTTGTGTTGCCGCCTGTGTTGTTATTAGCGCTGTTGTTGCCTGTATTAGCTGTAGCATTAAGTGTCATATTAACACTGGTTTTATTTTTTTGTGTAAGATTGGCTGTTGTGGTTTCTGTAACTGTGATGTTGTTATTAGAACTTGTTCCATTGCCTGAGATTTCCAGTTCTGCAGCATATGCAGCAGGAGCCAAAAGGCCTAACATCAAAGCACCAGTTGAAATGGCTGTGCCTAATTTTAGAGCATATCTATTTGTCATTTCTTAGTAATCACCTCCTTTCAAAATCCCCCTTGTCATCCTGAACTTGTTTCAGGATCTCTTTATGAGATTCCGAAATGAATTCGGAATGACGGGTTGGTTTTCATATTTCGCATTGGATCTCTGTTTCTGCGTCGCATGTATCAGTTCCTGATTTACCATTTGCAACGTCTGTTCCTGCATTTCCAGTTAAGCTGTCAGAGCCGTTTCCACCATCCAAGCTGTCTTCGTCTTCATCACCTGTGACTGTGTCATTACCATTTTCTCCTTTGATGTTGTCATTGCCAGATCCGCCTGAAATTGAATCTTGCCCATTTCCTCCGGTAATTGTGTCCGCCCCTTCTTCCCCAAATAAGTTGTCTTCACCATTTTCACCCCTGATGTCATCGTTGCCAGACCCTCCAAAAATTAAATCCTGGCCTGTGGCACCAATAAGTAAATCATTATCTTCGTTACCAAATATGACATCATTTCCTGTCTCACCTCTTAGTTGATCATTACCAGTGCCTCCAATAATGCAGTCATCCCCGCCTTTTGCCAAAACCCTGTCATTTCCTTCAAAAGTAATTATCAGGTCGTTTTTGGAAGTACCATTAATATTGTCATTTCCAGAGGTTCCAAAGATTGGAGTAGTTTCCAAATCTAAATTCTCACATTCTGCAGGAAGGTCAAAACCTACCCCAATTATTAAATCAAAAACTACAGAAGTATCCTGGAAAGTGTTGTCAGCATTGGGGTCAAAAGTTACTTTAATTTTATAAGTAGTAGTTGCCCCTGCTCCAAGATCTGATAAAGGGATAAACTCTAAACTGGTACTTTCATTGAAAAAGTCCTCTAAAGTCTTGCTACCAGTTGTACCTCCATATAAATCTGTGGTTCCCTCAGAGATAACTACATTTAAAACAGATTCTAGATTACCCAAACCTCCAGTTCTATTAGCCTTTATCCCCACAGGCCTGGAAGATGAAGCATCATTAGTCACCTGGACATCCTCCTCATCAGAATCACCAGGCGCCATATTAGATACAGTAAATATTGGGTTCCCCTCAGGTACACTCCAGACAACTGTCAAATCTCCTACAGCCCTGACAGTAGAAGAAGTTTGGGAAAAGTTAATTGCAGGACTGGCAAAAAAGACAGCAATGATAAGTAAAATTATTAAACTGCTTCTAAAAAATCTTTTAATCATGGACTTACTGCTGTACTTCTAAAAACATCTGAACCTGCTACTGCTGAAATCCAGAAATTAGTTGCTCCCCCAAGCCTTGGGGTATTAAATGTCTGTGAGCCATCGCCACTGCCATTTGTTAAAACCCCTCCAGGAAAGGTAGGGGAAGATAGAGGACAGCCCCCAGGATCCTGGTTTACCCAAATGTCATAAGAAGTATTAGGTAAGGCGCTTGTTAAGGTTACAGTTAAGTCCAAAGTTGAAGTATTAAATGTGAATGCAACTGTACCTTTAGGTGTTGTTGTGTCAGATGCTCCGGTACTGCATGTAAAAGCATTGCTTACAAAAATATTTGCAGAAGCTGTTGGGGTAGGGGTTGGGAAAACTGAGGCTGCTGCAAAGATATTGTTATTAGAAGTTGCAGAGTTTGAGAAAAATGCAAAGGAGACATTAAATGAGATAAAGCCCAGGCCAATTATTAGAAATGCTATAAAAAAATAATTTTTAAAATTCATTTTTGAGATCCTGAATCAAGTTCAGGATGACGTGCTATACTAGTTTGCGTTTATTCTCTCCATCAGCCTTTTTTCTACACTCCTCTCAATCTCTTTTTTAATATTAAAAAGTTCAAAGCCAATAAAAATTAAAGTTGGGAGGATAATTAAAGCTGCAAAGCCCTGGAGGGTTTTTAGATACATTATTAGTTTTCCTAAGTAGGGGAAGTGGAATAGGGTTTTGCCAACAACTGCTTTTTGGGGGACAAGTGTTGAGTCTTCAGTATTATTTGCATCACCTTGAGTTCTATAAAGTGTTTCATTATTTTCTATAACTACTTCTTTTATTCTATGAGTGATATTAACCCCACCCTGGTCAAAGGTAATAATGTCATTGTATTGATAAGAGGGTTGGGATTGGGAGAAGACCACTGCTCCTGCTGGGATTAGTGGAGACATGCTGCCTGTTAGGACTACAAAAGATCTCATTTGTGCAATAAGGTCTACTTTAGAAGTTATTAGGGTAAAAACTACTAAAGGCAGTATGGCAATTACCAAAATATTTAAAACAGTTTTTACTGATTCTTTTAAAATGTAAATTATTTTTTTCATATTATTTCCTTTGTCACTGCGATCTTATCGTCATTGCGAGGAGCCGAAGGCGACGCGGCAATCTCTAAAATTAGATTGCTTCGCTCCGATGTACATCGGAGTCTCGCAATGACGTTTCCTAACCTTCCAGTAATGAGGTGATGTAGCTCCCCACTACTGGTTATAAACTTACTGACTTACATTTTGGTTCAAAGTAACAGTAAATAGTGAAGAAACACTATCTGTTTGAACCTCATTTGGTGCACTTTCATCCAGGCAAATATTCATTGCTAAAGGGTGATTTACTCCCAAGTCTGTCAAAGGGAGATTGTCTAATACGGTTGCGCTGTTTAATTCCCAGTCATCTAAATCGAATAAACCATTACCGTTAGAATTGGGTATTTGTACTAATACATCCACTGCGTCATAGGTTAGACTCTGAATTTCCAAATAAGTAGACATGTCGGGGGTTGCAGTAGGCGCATTATCAGTTACAGTGTTAGCCACAGCAACTTCAGCGTGATTTGCAGCAACTGACCCAAGATTTTTAAGATTCAAAGTTTGAACACCTGTGCATTGTCCTGGTGCCAGTGTTCCTCCAAACGAGGCAGCAACTGTTGCTTGATCAAATTGATCCGTATCAGATAATCCCAATACTAAGGATCCTGTTGCGAATACATTTTCTGTGCTTGTTGCAGAACTTGAAAAGAATGCGAAGGTGGCGCCGCCCATGATTGCGAGTGAGGCAACAATGGACATAGCGCTCATAGCTATTTTTGTATTCATATTGTTTTCTCACCCCCTTTCATTTAAACCACTAAAAATCCAGTCCACTATGGGCTGGATTAGGTTTTATATTATTTGATATAGTTTTTAAATTTCCGGGCAGTGGAAATATCATTTTTTTTATTTGCGTGAAAAGAATTCCCCGTTTTTTAGGACGAGTCTATCCCTTTCTGGCAATCTATACTAATAATTTAACTTATGAAAACTAACCTCAAAATTAAAGAATAATAACAAAATTACTTATTACTATTTTCTTACAATAATAAATAGTTATGAGATAAGTAATTTTTGGTGTTTAGATGATATTTAAAAACTGTAAAAAGGTCAACTGGGACAAATTAATTATAAATATATCTAAAATAATCAAATAATTTAGAGATTCCTCGCTGACGCTCGGAATGACGGGGAGGGTAAAAATTAATTTGAAATTGCAACAGCCACAAATCTTTTTGTATCTAAAAATCCGCTGCAGGTATAAAGGGTAATCCTTGTGTCAGTAGAGTTTTCTAAAACTTTTGAATCTTTGGGGGAAACCTCCAGGGTATAGCTAACCTCAAAGTCTTTGAAAGAGCCATCAGTGTAGTAGATCCTTACTATATCCCCTGGTTTAATTTTGGTTAAATTCCCAAGAATGTTTGTGTAGTTGTGGCCATATAATATAGAGTTTCCAGTCTGGCCTGGCAGGGGAGTAGAAGTTAAATAGGACACTCCCCTACTTGAGATTTCTAATTTGGAGTTTTTGATTGAAGAGGGTTCTATTGGCAGGTTGATATTTAGATTCTCTATCTGAATTCTTTGAGGTGTTTGGGATGAATTTATTGATGAAATATTTTGGGAGTCTGGATCAAAGGCAAAGGACAGACGGGTTGGAGAATACCTTTGGAAAATAGAAATTAAAGAAAGACTTATTAAAATGATTCCTAAAAGCTTTAGGGGGTTAGCGAGACTTTTTAGCATTTCTTTTTTTAGGCTTTGAAAGTTTAGAACCTAAAACAAAAGATAAAACCCCAAGTGTAAAAAGAGAAAGGATAGACTGAAGGTTTCCAGTTGAAGCTAAGCCTAAGACCTGGCCAGCATCAAATGATATGCCTGCTACCTGGTCAGTGGAACCACCACTTGAGCTATTGGTTGTGCTTGAGGATTTGCAGGAAAAGTTTGAGTTTTGAGTAAGGTAGGGAGCATTATCCAGGCCCCACAGAGCTCCATTTGGGATATAGGTCCAGCCAGAATTAACTAAAAGGTCTATTTCATTTTGGGAAAGTGAGGAAACATTCCACCAGTTGGTCTGGATGCCTGAGCCATCTGCAGCACAAAAACACTGCATTAAGGTGTTTTCTGAGAGGGTATAAACTGCATCTGAGCCCTGGAATGTGGAGTTACTGCCAGCTATTCCATGTGTGCCATCAGTGTAATTTGCTTTAACAGTGCCTTGGGGGTTAACACAGCTTGGGAACGAAGGAATATCTGCAGCTAATATAGAAGTTGCCGCCAAATTATAAAAATAGAAACTTAAGCTCAAAATTAATACAAAGGTATATTTTTTAGGCATATATTAATTTACTAGAGGATTATAACAGACCTATAGCAATAAATCAAGTTCATGGTTACTGTTTTGTATTTTTGTATGAATTAAAATACTTTGTAATTACCTCTACAGCTTCCCGTTTTTCACCTTTAGGAGACCAAAGCTGGGTTGAACCTCCTACGCTGACCCAGTAATTTATACCTAAAAGATTTGGTGATTTAGAAAGAAGGGAAAGCGAGGTTTCTATCCATTGCGCCTGTTCCTTTTCAGTCATCTGGCCGTGAATGTCAGGAATTGGTGCTCCAAACTCCCCAAGTACTACCTTTCCTCCTGATTGCCGGGCTATTATTTCTACATCTGAGGCTAATTTTTGTGGACTTTTAACGTAGTGGTCGATAACTACAACATTTCCCAGTTTTGTGGTTGTTTCACGGTCCATAATAAGGGTGGCAACATCGTAGTTCATAGAGTAAAAGCCTGTGTAGACTTTTTTATTTATTTTGCCAAAGGATTCAGAGGAGATATTGTACTCATCAATTAAAAACTTTCTGAAACCACTAACATCTCCAGTTTGCCTTGGGTCCCCCTCTCCCCCATTTTCGCACTCAGGACAGGATGTGAAGATATCCCCATCTTCAAAAAGGTCAGGGTTTTTTAATATAAATTCCTCCATAAGTTTCTTGTGGGTTTCCCTATCAATCTTTTCGTACTCAAACCATCTTTCCCAGCCAGAGAAGTTACCCCTGAACCAGACTTTTAAACCATATGCGCGGGCTTGTTTGACCCACCTTTGCAAAAATGGGACAAAGCGCTCATCGTAAGGTGTGGAGATAGCAATATGGGAGGCACCGGTTGAAGCAATACCGCTTACCTGGATCTGGATTTGAGTGTCAAACTCATCATTATCAAGCATTTGGCCTGCTACATCCCTTGAGTATTTAACTGTATCTATGCTTCTAATTTCAAAAATAGGTTTTTTTTGAGCAGGCTTTATGAATTGGTAAGTGAAAAAACCCAATACCAGGCTGAATAGAAAAACTGAAGTAAAGATTAAAATTATTTTTTTCACTTTTGTTTTCCCAGGACTGGTTTGGTGTGGACATTAGGGACAAATTCATCTTTCAACTCATAAATATCTGCAAATGGGTATTTTGCAACAAGATTATAATTTTGGAAATCAGGAGTTTTTGAAACAGTTTTCCAGACTGCATCATTGTCATCATGAGTCCTCATGATTATCCACCTTGCCCATCTTTCAGGGTTGGTTGTGGCAGATTCCCAGTATTTTCCCGTACCTTCATGGATGAATTTGCTCATAGGAAGTCCTGAGGAAAAAATAATAGCATCATGGGAGGCTGCAGAAATTAATACAAAACCTTCTTTGTCTTTTGCATTTTGGGCAAGCCATCCTGAAACTTCTGTGACATTTTTCTGGGAGGATCCAACCCGGGCATCATCAATTGTGACTGCATCAGCGCTTTGGAACTGGATAAAGGCCGTAAAAAGAAAGATTCCAATTAAAGCAGGCCTTAACACTTTTAGCTTATGGACTAAAAAACCTGCAAATATAGCAAGCGATGGAAGAAGCATCACGCCATAGCGGACATTAAACCAGGTATTTCCAGATAGACCCTGGATGAATAAAACTGAGTGCCCTAAGTAAAGCGCAACAATATTAAAGATTAAAGGGACTGTCAGGGCACTTGATGCAAATTTGACAGAGGATTTAGTTTTATTATCAAGCCAGAGTGTTACTGCACCAAATAATCCAAGGATGGTGACATAAATGTTGCTGTTATAAATTAGGGCATAAAGATAGTGCTGGGTGGAGAGGATTAGATTTCCTTTGGTAATAAGTTCTCCTGCACCTTCAAGCTGTGTTTGTTGAGCATGGGCAGAGTAGGGGCCAAAAGCAAAATAAAATGGGTCTTTAAAAATTAGAAGGTTCCATAAAAACCACAAAAAGATTCCCAGGGCGGCAAGGCTTGAGTAAAGGATAAAAGTCCCCTCAGATTTTTTGTAGTTTAAAACAAGACTCTTTTTTATATTGGAGAAGTTTGAATTTGTCAGTGCCTGAAGAAAAACTAAGCCTGCACTAAATAAGAATAAAAACCACCCGTCATATCTAACTAATGTTGAGAGCATGACAAAAAATGAAGATTTAATTAAATTGACTATTTTTAAATCCTTGTGCCATAAAAGCAGGTAATAGACTGAGGCGGTCATTGTTGCCAAAAGCAGAAGTTCTGTCATGGCAGTGGACTGGAGATATAAAATATTAATGTTTAAAACAAAAACTAAAACTCCAAAGATCCTTCCGGTCATACCAACATTTAAGTGTTTTAAAAACTGGTAAATTAAAACACCTGTTGCAACAAATGAAACCATTGAAACCATTGCTCCTGATAAACCTGAGTGCCACATAAAATCTATCCAGATAGTTGGGATCATTAAAATATGGGGCAGAGGCAGCCAGACACTACCAAGCTGGGCAAGACCAGGTTTTAACCCCTCAACTACCCTTCTTCCAATATCCAAGTGGGAGCGGGCATCGTTGTAAGCTAACCCCAAACCATTTGAGTAGAAAACTAAAAAGCTGACAATTGAGATAAGGGACAAGATATAGGTTATATAAATTGTCATCAGTTTTGAAAATTTAAAAAATGAAAATAATTTATCTTTTTCCATAATTTCTCCTTAA
>MFDF01000012.1 GCA_001776785.1 Candidatus Daviesbacteria bacterium RIFCSPHIGHO2_12_FULL_37_16 | reverse complement strand
TGTCAGGCCAGAAAAACCTCCATTTATTGATACCACAGGTGGTGATGTACATACCCAGGGAAGGATCATTGTACCAAGTGCCAGTCCTTAAATCTTGACAAATAACTTATAGAGGCTTATTCTAGCGAAGATTATGCTTGGAGTTGAATTTTCAAAAATAGAAACAAAACCTAGTCAACCAGTTTTGTTCCCATGGGGAAGGGTTTTTCTTGGAGCTTTAGTAGCGCTGGGAGTAAACTTCAACCTTTCCAGAAGCGCTTTGGCAGACTGTTTGCCAGCTGATGAGGCAGGTAGTCAGGAAGACTTTGGCATGGCTAATGAATCTAAGGAAAATGAGCAGGCCTGGCACACTTACATTTTTGGGCCCACATATCTTTCTGAACCTAGTAATTCAAATGGTTCAATAGATTAAACTCCTTGACATATTCTTCCAGTTTAGGCTAAAATATCCAAAGCTAAAGACAGTGTGTCCTTCGACTACGCTCAGGACTAAAGTAGCGAAGATAATTTACACCGAGGCAAGATTAGTTCATAGTTATTAGTTCATAGTTATTAGAAAGAATCAATGAACTACCAACTACAAGCGAAGCGTACAATGAACTAAAATCCTCGGAGAACGAGGATTTTTTTATGCCTAAAACAAGACAACAAAAAGAAGAACAGGTAATAAGGTTAACAGAACAGCTTCAGGCTGCAAAGTCTGTTGTATTTGCAGATTATAAAGGACTTACCATGAGCCAGTTATCTCAGCTTAGGAACCAGTTATCAGAAGTTGGGGGTAAATTATCTGTTACAAAGAACAATCTGCTTAAAATTTCCCTCCAGTCTACCAACTACCAACTACCAACTACCCTTTATGAGGGTCCTATTGCTACTCTCATTGCTTCTGATGATGAAATTGCGCCTATTAAAGTTTTAGTTAAAGCTTTGAAAGACTTCCAGATTGGTAAAGTTAAAGCTGGGATTTTAGAGGGTGAAGTTTTAGATGAATATAAATTGGTCCAACTGGCTAATTTACCTACAAAAGATGAGCTTAGAGCTAAGGTTGTAGGCAGTTTAGGTGCCCCACTTTATGGAATAGTAGGTGTTTTGCAAGCTAACATTAGAAACCTGGTTTATGCGTTAGACCAAGTGAGAATAATGAGGGGGGGTGAGTAGATTGGCAGATAATGACGAAAATACAAACACAGAAGAAGCTCCAGCTGTAAGTGAAGAATCTATTACTGAAGCTCCAGCTGCAGAAAGTGCAGAAGAAGCAGCAGCGGTAATTGAAGAGTCGAAAGGGTCGGAAGAGACTGAGGAGTCGAAGGTAGAAGAGGCTCCAGCAAAAGCTGAGGAACCAAAGAAAGAATCCAAGCCAGTCTCCGCTAACCTGGAAAAGATAATTGAAAATATTGAGAAACTTTCAGTGCTGGAACTTGCAGACTTAGTCCATGCTTTAGAAGATAGATTTGGAGTAACAGCAGCTGCTCCAGTAGCTGCAGCAGGTGCAGCTCCTCAAGCAGGTGGAGAGCCAGCAGAAGAACAGACTACATTTAATGTGATCCTATCTTCAGCAGGTGCAAACAAGATTGGTGTTATTAAAGCAGTCAGGGAATTAGTCCAGACTTTAGGTCTAAAAGAGGCTAAAGATTTAGTAGAAGCTGCTCCAAAACCAGTTTTGGAAGGTGTTAACAAGGAGACAGCCAACGAGGCTAAAACCAAATTAACAGCAGCAGGTGCAACTGTAGACTTACAATAAAAACATTCTGTCATTCCCGCGAAAGTGGGAATCCAGAAAAATGAGCAAGCTCCTACTTTGTAATAGATCCCCGATCAAGTCGGGGATGACAAAGGAGAGAGGGTTGGTTAAAGTTTCAATGATTTTAATCTAACCCTCTTTTTTGTGCCTAAATCTATTGACAAATCATATGAATTGTCATAAACTTTGTAAGTGAAGCGCTTTGAATGGGATAAAGCAAAAAATGCTAAACTTAAAAAAGAGCGTGGAATTGGTTTTGAAGACATAACAGCAGCAATTTTATTGGGTGATTTAATGGATGTTATTGGCCACCATAACCCAGATAAATATCCTAACCAAAATGTTTATGTTGTAAAAATTGAAGATTATATTTATTTGGTCCCTTTTGTTGAGGATGAAGAAAAGAAATTTTTAAAAACAATCTATCCCAGTAGAAAGATGACTAAAAAATATGTAACAGAGAGGAAGAAATTATGAAATATTATGAGTTAGATGATGAAGAAAAGCAGTTACTAGAAGAGATTGAAAAGGGTGAATGGGTGTCTGTTAAAAATTTAGCTAAAGCTAGGGCTGAAGCTGAAGAAGCTGCTAGAAATACTTTAAAAAAGACCAAAAATATTAATATTAGGCTGACTGAAATGGACTTGCATAGGCTAAAGGTAAAAGCTGCAGAAGAAGGCATACCATACCAAACTCTAGCCTCATCTATTTTGCACAAATATACTTCTAAAGGCTAATTTAATACCTCCTCGCTTTTATCTTAAAATTTGCAACTAAGTTCTATTGACCTAATAGCAATTTGCAATATCTTTTAATATAAAACTACAACTTCTATGCTCTAACAGACTATTTAATGTCTTTAAGTCATGTTGATATATTGACACTCTCTGAAATCCTATGATATAAAAAGAATAGGTATGGCAGAAAAAGTTTCACTAGAAGATTTACCAGATTTACTAACGGTTAAAGAAGTAGCTGAGGTACTGAGGGTTTCTCCATTAACAATTAAACGTTGGGGCAAAAGAGGAAAACTTCCTGCAATAAGGATCAACTCCAGGGGTGACCGCAGGTACAAGAAGGAAGCTGTCCTCTGGCTTTTGGGTATTACCCAAAAGACTACATAAACTTTTTAATTTTCTGCTAAACTGGTCTAATGATTATTGGTTTTGATGGGTCAAGGGCTTTTGTGCCCGAGCGGACTGGGACTGAGAACTATTCTTACCAGCTTTTAAAGCATTTGGCTGAAATTGACCCTTCTAATATATATAAGGTATATCTAAGACCTGGTAATGAGGTTAATAGAGATAATTGGCCCCCAAATTTCCATTTTGTTTTAATTGACTATCCCAGGCTTTGGACCCAAATAGGGTTAGCTCTTCAGACTTTTACAGATAAAATTGATGTTTTGTTTGTCCCTGCACATACTTTACCTATTATTAGAAAACCAGGACTTAAAACAGTTATGACAGTCCATGACCTGGGTGCTGAGTTTCTACCTACAACACACCAGCTTAAACAGAGACTATATCTGGGATTTATAACAAAATACCAGCTAAATTCTGCAACTAAATTAATTGCAGTTTCTGAGTCAACCAAAAAAGACTTAATTAACCTAGGTATTAAGCGTGAAAAGATTCATGTAATCTATGAAGGGTTTGATACTTCCCTTTTTAAACCACAAAGTATTGATATAAAAGATAGTATTTTGAAACAGTTTGATTTAGAAGCAAAAAAGTATTTTTTATTTGTTGGAACTATTCAACCCAGAAAAAATTTAGCAAATTTAATCAGGGCTTTTAAGGGATTTTTAAATGTCTTTCCACAGACTGAAATAATATTGGTTTTGGCTGGTGCAAAGGGGTGGTTATCTGATGAAATTTTCACACTGCCTAAAAAACTAGGGATTGAAGAGCGTGTAAAGTTTTTGGGCAGAGTTAAAGATGAAGATTTACCGCCTCTCTACTGCGGTGCTTTAGCATTTACTTACCCTTCCCTTTACGAGGGCTTTGGTTTGCCCATCCTGGAAGCTATGGCTTGCAATTGTCCTGTTATTAGTTCAAATAGTTCATCTTTACCCGAAGTTGCAGGGGACGGGGCAATTTATGCTTATCCCCTCTCAGTTGAGCAGATTTTAGAGGCAATGCTCAAAATTGCAGAAAATGATAGTTTAAGAGATAATTTGATAGAAAAAGGAAGCAAGCAAGCCGAGAAGTTTAGCTGGGAAAAGTGTGCGGAGGAGACTTTAGAAATTTTTAATAATTTAAAGGGTTAATTTGAAATTTAAAATTTGAAATTTTTATTGAAAATTGTAAATTAAAAATTATAAATTTATGAAAGTAAGCCTATTGGGCGTAAAAATAGATGATATCACAATGGATCAGGCCTTTGAAAAAGTGCAGGATTTATTAAAATCTCCTGGTAAGCATTATATAGTTACGCCTAATCCTGAGTTTTTGCTGGCTGCGCAGAAAGATTTTGAGTTCAAAAAGCTCTTAAATGAAGCTGATTTGGCTATACCAGATGGAGTGGGTCTTAAGCTTTCGGGAAAAATTGAAAATACAGTACCAGGAACTGACCTGATGGAAAGGCTAATTTCTTTAAGCTGTGATAAGGGCCTTACAGTAGGCTTAATTGGAGGTCAAAATGGTGTAGCAGAAAAACTAAAAGAGTGCTTACTTAAAAAATACCCAAAACTGAAGGTAGTTGTTGCTGATGGAGATTTGGAGGTAAACAGCCTGGGAGAAAGTACTTATAGGTCTAAAAATGCTCAAAAAACTATCTCAGATGTTATCAATAGTAATCAAAAGGGATTAGATTTTTTATTTGTAGCCTTGGGCCATATTAAGCAGGAAAAATGGATTTCTAAAAATTTACCGCAGCTTAATGTTAAGGTGGCAATGGGGGTTGGAGGAGCTTTTGACTATCTATCTGGAAGCGTGCCCCGCGCTCCCCTTTTTATCAGAAATTTGGGCTTAGAATGGCTATTTAGACTAATAGTCCAACCCTGGAGAATTTTTAGGATCTTAAGACTAGTAAAATACATTTGGCTATTAATTTTCAATTCAAAATTTAAAATTTGAAATCATTTTTAAATGACTGAAATTTTAAACAATAAAAGACAATTTGATTTAGAAGAAAGAACTGCTAAATTTAGTGAGGAAGTAATCGAACTCTGCAAAAAAGTTCCTCGTAACGTCATAAATGATCCTATTAATAACCAATTAGTAAGATCAGGTACAAGCATTGGAGCTAATTATTGCGAAGCCAATGGTGCTTCAAGTAGAAAAGACTTCAAAAATAAGATATTTATATGTAAAAAGGAAGCCAAAGAAACTAAATACTGGCTAAGAATTATGGCTAAGGCCGCTCCTGAGTTAGCAGATGAATGCAGAACCCTATGGAAAGAAGCCCAGGAATTAACTTTAATATTCTCAAAAATAGCTAGCAGTACTCATTAAAAATTTACTAATTAGATATTCACTAAAAATTGAAAATTTCAAATTAAAAATTTTCTCTGGATTTGAACCACTCTACAGTTTTTCTTAATCCTTCATTTAAATCTGTCTGAGCACTCCAGCCTGTAGATTCTTTTAGCTTTTGGGAAGAGGCATAGTTGGATCGGACATCTCCGGGTCTATCTCCCAGATCTTCAACTTCTAGAGTGTATCCTAATATATCAGACAGTTTGTTTATAACATCAATAATCCTGACTCCCTGCTCAGTTCCTACATTAAAAATATTAAAGCCAGATTGGTCTAAAACTACTGTGTGGGCTTTGGCTAAATCTTCAATGTAGATAAAATCCCTTGTCTGCTCCCCTTTCCAGTACAAGGGTACAGGCTTTTTATCCAGGCCATTTTTAATGAAGTTTGGGATAGCATGGGTTTCAGGCTCATGCTCTTCTCCTGGTCCATAAGGATTAAAGTATCTAAGAATGGTGACATCAAAACCATGATTCTTGTGATATGCAGATAAAAACTGTTCTACAGCTATTTTAGATGCTGCATATGGATTAGCAGAATCTAAAGGCATACCTTCTGTTAGAGGCAAAGTTTTTGGTTCGCCATAGACTGTGGCTGATGATGAAAAAATTATTCTTTTCACTCCCTTTTCTTTCATAGCTTCTAAAAGATTAATGCTGCCCATAATGTTATTTTCTGCAAATTTTAAGGGGTATTTTACTGATTCTGAGACCTCTATTAGTGAGGCCATGTGAATGACTGCATCTACTCCCCCTAGGGCTTTTTCAAGCGCTTCTGAGTCTTTTAGATCACCATGGAGCAGTGTCATTCCACTATTGTCATTGCGAGGAGTCCGCCAGCTAGCGGGCGACGCGGCAATCTCTAATTCCGAGCTAGATTGCTTCGCTACGCTCGCAATGACGTTTTCTAGTCTCTCTAGATTACCAGCAGAATTATCAAAGACCATTACTTCATGGCCTTCATTTAAAAGAAGTTTAGTTATATGGCTGCCAATAAAGCCAGCACCACCTGTTATTAGAATACGCATAATTTTCAATTCTCAAGTACCAATTTTCAATGAATTTTCATTTTGAAAATTTTCAAATTGTGATTTCATTGTAAAGTGTAAATTGTAAATTGTAAATTCACCTCTTACTGACACTTCTTTTATATAAATCTAGGTTCTCCAGTGCTATTCCTGTTCCCAGCACCACAGAAAACAGGGGGTTTTCTGCAATGTGACAGGGTACACCTGTTTCCTGGGTCATTAGCTTATCTAAATTGTTAATTTGGGAAGTTCCTCCAGACATTACTATCCCTTTATCTATAATATCTGAGGCAAGCTCAGGAGGGGTTTGTTCTAAAACAGCTTTAACTGCCCCTATTATCTTCTTTAATGGATCCTGCATGGCTATAGTTGCTTCTTCAGAGCTTAAGACAATAGTCCTGGGCAGGCCAGTTGCACCATCCCTGCCCCTTACTTCCATGCTTTTTATTTCAGATGTTTTTGGGTGTAGGGCATTTCCTATGGTCTTTTTTATAGCCTCAGACTGGTGTTCTCCAATAATCAGACCATACTTTTTCCTGACATAAGTTGTTATTGCATCATCTACTTTATTTCCCCCAACCCTGGTGGAGTTATGGACAACTACCCCGCCCAAAGAGATCACAGCAGCTTCTGTGGTTCCCCCTCCTATGTCTACAATCATGTTGCCTGAAGGATTAGCAATTGGGATGTTTGAACCAATGGCTGCAGCTAAGGGCTCATCAATTAAATAAGCCACTTTAGCACCAGCTGAGAGGGTGGCATCCATAACTGCCCTTCTTTCTACAGAAGTGACACCTGCAGGCACACAAACCATTACTTCAGGTTTAAAGACCCTGGACTGGCCGCAGATTTTGTCTATAAAAAATCTCAGAAGTGCTTCTGTAATTACATAATCTGCAATCACACCATCACGCATTGGCTTGGTGGCAGTAATATTGCCAGGGGTCCTGCCAATCATCTCTTTGGCCTCATTTCCTACTGCCAAAACCCTGTTGTCTATGGTGGAAACAGCCACAACTGTAGGTTCATTTAAAACAATTCCTTCGCCGCCCAGATAAACCAAAGAGTTGGCAGTACCTAAATCAATACCAATGCGTTTGGAGAATTTGAACATAGATGTGCGAGATGGGAAGTGAGAATGTAGAACCAATCTAATTTCTCATCTCTGTCTGAAGATTTTAACAGTCCAAAGACCCAATCACAATTTACACAAAGTGGAACAAAAGGGATCAGTGGTATCCTATTTCAAATTTATTCCAAATAAGTTTGGTTTTGAGGCATTGGAGGTTGGGAAGGAAGAAACAACTATCAGTCTTGAGGAATCTGGCCAGACAAAGATGGATTTTGGATCCAAAGTTCCAATATAAATTTCAGACCTGTTAAAGCCATCAAATTCTACAATTGAGATCCTGGAATTAGGCAGAGAACTTTGGGTGATGCTTTGTGATACAGTCTTTGCAGGTGTTGGAATAGGGGTTTTTGCAGGCTCATCTGACTCTACTAAAACTAAGTGCAAACCATCAGGCAGCCAGGAATAATAGTTTACCTTAGGCAGGTCATAAGTTTTTCTTGAAGTAAGATCTGCTACTTTAAAGTTATCTTTTCCATCTTGTGAGTATAAAATCCTGGTTTCATCTGGAGACCAGTTTAGATAAGCTGAAGATGAGGCCACTTTTCTTAGCTCAACATCTTTTATTGAATTTAACCTGGTTGTATTTCTGGTTTTTTCCTGTTCATCCCAGGCACTAATTGTGGCAGCCAGCTGGAGTGTGACATCTTTAGGAGGGTCATTTAACCTGTCAGTTTCTAATAGAAGCTGTCTGTCAGGGAAGGTTGCTAAAACCTGGGTTGAATCTGGTGACCACCTGAAGCTGGCTTTAGTCCAGTCTGTACCATTTGAAAGGGCAATTTGTCTTGGTTCATTTCCCCGTCCAATATTGAATTGCCTTTCAGCTGTCTCCCAAACCCAAACCCCTCCCTTTTTTAAAGTGATTGGGTCATTTGGATCAGAGACTGGCACAACATAGATCATTTTAAAGTTATCAGGTGAAATTAAAGACATCTGTGCCCCAGTGTAGGTGATTGGGTAAACTGTGGGGATGGTCCTAAATAGAGTGGCTTTGACTTCAGAAACCAAACCTTCTTTTACTTCTATCTTTTTCTCCCAGGTAATATAGCCTTCTTTAACAATCCTGACATCATAAGTTTTAGGGACTAAAGCATTTATATTTGCATTTGTAGCTGTTGTTAAATGATCATCCAAATAAACTGAAGCCTGATCTGGTTCTGAATTAACTGAGAGAATTCCTGTACCTGTGATAATCCCAGTTTGGGGTGAGATCCTGTAGCCTTTGGTAATCATTATAGCTATAGCCCCTATTATTCCTATGGCTACAACTGTTAGGAGGGTGATGAGAAAACGGCGGGACATATGTTAATTGTACAAATGTGCTCTTTAAAATGCAAAGTGTCTGTAGAAAGTTTAGAGTTAAACGGTTTAGATGCCCGTATGGATTAACGGTTACGTTAAACGTCTAACCCCTCACGATACTGGCTTCGTTACCCAATAACCTCTAACTACTTTGCAGCTTGGCCCTGACAATGAGCCTGTTAAGCAGAGTTCCCGGTGGATCACAGGTTTGAAGTGTTAAAACAGGCTTGTCATACCTGTTGGATAAAAAGCTTACATCAGAGGGTGAGGCTATAGTTTTATCAAAAACAATATAGTCAAACCTTTTGCCCTGATAAAATAAAATTATTCTATCCCCAACTTCAAGCTCTCTTAAAAGGTAAAATACTGCATTAAACCTGATAACATTCCATGGTGCATCTACTGAGTGTGAAAAGATATATAAATTTCCACTTTCTCCAGGGATAGTTGAACCAATAGTTGCTGCAACTCCCTGTGCAAGTGCAGTCTGGTATTCCCTTTCATTGCCTGGATCCACATCAGGGATAACTTTTGCATTTGCATTGATCTTTTCTATGACTATTCCATAGTCAGTGGAAACTGGTGTGATAATAGATTCATTTTTTGAGACTGAGCCAAAGCCAGATTGTGCTTGGTCAGACTCAGCAGTATTTTGTCCTGAAGAGGTGATAACCTGAGGAGGGAGGGTGTGGGAGACACCAAAAGCCCTATCCATCCTGTAATTAAACTCTGCAGATGCAACAGGTCCAAGCTCAAATGCTAAAACTAAAATCCCTGTCAGGATAGACAGGTAAGCTACAAACCTTAATATAAATAGCTTTTTATACTGGGCAGAAGCCATAATTGTTGGTATCCCTACCCAGACTCGAACTGGGAACCTTCCCGTTAGGACCGGGATGCTCTATCCATTTGAGCTATAGGGACTAGTGAGTATATTTTACTTCTTTGGATTTTCTAAAGCAAAATATCATTTGCTTGTACGACCGCATCAAAAAGTGATATGGCTAATTTTATTTGTTTCTATAATAGATACCCACTTTTCTATGCCTAGCTCTTTAATATAGCCTTCAAGTTTTGTATAAACATCATGTTTGCTAAC
The DNA here is from genome assembly GCA_001776785.1 of Candidatus Daviesbacteria bacterium RIFCSPHIGHO2_12_FULL_37_16. Lineage (GTDB taxonomy): Bacteria > Patescibacteriota > Microgenomatia > Daviesbacterales > UBA10151 > GWB1-36-5. The sequence goes on along the minus strand of MFDF01000012.1, from coordinate 13,008 downwards.
CCAGACTGATTTTTGTAATGGTTTAAATCCCCACTTTTTTAAGTTCCTTCTAAAAAGGTTTCTGATAACTCTCTTCTGCTCAGGAATATCAAAAAGCACAATCCTCCATTTCCCATCCCAAGCTGATACATCCTGGCTGGATTCCAAAATAAAACTTTTACCCTGGTCTGTAAGTTGAAATATTATCTCATTGTCACTTTTTACCTGTTTCTCTATTAGACCATTTTCTTTTAAACGGGATATTGCTTTGGAAAGGCCGGATTTAGACAGGATTCTATCATAACCTTTTGCGTAAATATAAGAATTATAAGTAAAGTCTTCAAACCTAACATATCCATCTACAGACTTTTCCAGTACTTCCAGCACATAATAGCTTAAACTCTTCTTTCTTAATTGTTTCATTCCATAATGATGTACGATCGTACAATGTTATGTCAACAAGGAGTCCAATTCCCCCCTCTCCGGCTTTCTAGCTTGGGAACCAAAGGGAGATTTCATGCTCAGCTTCTTCTTTGGTGCCTGAGGCATGGATTAAGTTATAGACAGGCCTTTTTTCTGCATTGGCTTTTAGGATTGAATCTTCACCCAGGTCCCCTCTTATTGAACCTTTATCTGCAGCTTGTGGGTCTGTGTAACCTGTGACTTTTCTGGCCAATGTAACTGCATCTTCACCTTCTAAAACCATGGCTACAATTGGGCCTGAAGTTATAAAATCCCTTAACCACCCTACCACCATCTTCCCTTGGGCTAGTGTATCATCAACTTTTTCACCAGCCTGAACACTTTTTTCACCAATTGCTCTTAGATACTCTTCATCTTCTGGATAGTGCTTTGAAACTATCTCCATTGGAGCTTTAAGCATCTGAAGTTCTACAACTTTTAATCCTGCATCTTCATATCTTTTAATTATTTCCCCAACTAAATTTTTCTTAACTGCGTCAGGTTTTAGTAAGATTAATGTGCGTTGATTCATGATTAAGTATTATATCAAAATATATCTTAAGGTTAAATACTGTGCATAAATTTTCAATTTGAAATTCTAAATTTGAAATGAATTTTTAATATTTTAATTTTTAAAATTTAGATTTCAATAAAAATTTAAAATTAGAAATTTCAAATTAATTCAGTGGTGTCTCTATTACATTGTAGCTGCCATCTGTATAAACTTCAACAATTGCAAACCTTGGAGTCTGAGGATTCCTGTCTGAGGTAACTGCCCCTACTGTGGTCATATTTAACATACTTTTAGGTTCCTGGTACCTTGAGTAAAAGTGGGTGTCTGCAGAAAAGACCTCTTCTACTCCACCTTTTTTGAAAATATCTATTAAATGGTCAGCCTGGTTTTTTAATTTGGGAGTAACTTTTCCCATAACATGGTCTGAGCTTGGGTGATATAGCGGTGTGGCTGCAAAGACAAATGTTACAGCTGAGGGATCAGCAGATGATTTATCAACCTCTTCCTCTACCCAGCTTAACTGAATCTCATCAAGCCCTGAGTAATTATCAGAGTTATAGACTAAAATAAACCTGACATCATTCACAGAAAAAGCCTGGTATGGGGGACCAAAGACTGAGTTAAAATTCTGGTTTGGGATATTGCCTTTATCCCTTGAATCCCAAAGGTCATGGTCACCTGGAAGGGCATAGTAGGTTAAGCCTCCCTCATCAAATTTTTGCCTGGAGGCCATGAGCTCCCGGGTGGTACCCACATCTGAAAAATCTCCCATTGCTATTATAAACTGGGTATTTTTTTCTTTAGCAATCTTCAGGGCTTTTGCTAAGCCCGGGTAATCTAAATGAGGGTCAGCAATGACTGCAAACTTTAGTTTAATATCAGAAGCAGTACTTTCTTCTGATATTTTAGTACTTTCAAGCGCACTTCCAGGGTCAGAAACCAGGGCTTTTATAAAAGCTATTATTCCATCAGGAGTGAGGCTAAAATCTGCAGCAGTTGAGGGGTTTAAAGTTAAAGGGTCAAAGCCTGAGAAGCTTTTATAAGCCTGAAGCAAACCTAAACCAAGTATTGCTAAAATAATCAGGGACAAAAACATCCTAAAGATGCCCATTACCCCTCCACCACTTCTTCTGTGAGATTTATGAAACATTTACATTTTCTCCACTGTTTCTATACCTAATAAGTTTAATCCAGTTTTGAGAGTTTCTCCAACTTTTTTAACTACGGAGAGTCTAAAGTTTTCTTCCTTAGTATTAAGAATTGGGGTACTTTCATAAAAAGAGTTAAAAAGCTTTGAAAGTTCTATTAAATATGATGCTATCTCATTTGGGTGGTAATTTATTGAGGCTTGCTCAACATGGTAATTAAAGTACTCTAAGAGTCTTAATAGCTCCCTTTCATGTGAGCTCAACTCTAGTTTTGCAGGATCAAATTTAAATTCATCTTTATTTGCTTTTTTTAAGATTGACTGGGTCCTGACAAAGGAATACATAACATATGGGCCACTATCCCCAGTTAGTGATACTGAAGAATCAAGATCAAAAGTTAAATTTGGGGTTGGTGAAACTTTAAGGTAAGAGAATTTTATAGCTGCAATGCTTAATTTTTTCACAATTTCTTGATCAACCTGACCTTTGGATTTGCTCATTACTTCCCTTAACTTCTCAGAAACTACTTTCATTAAGTCATCAACTGTAATTACATTACCTGTCCTGGAAGACATCTTTCCTTCTTTCAGGTCAACAAATCCATAAGAAAGGTGGTATTTTTTACCTACTAAGTGTGGAAATAGAATTTCTATAGCTTTAATTACAACTTTAAAATAGCCTTCCTGCTCACTGGCTACAACATGGATTGAAAGGTCATAAGGAAAAGCTTCAAATTCTGCCTGGGCTAAACCAATATCTTTTGCTTCATAGGTTGGATTACCTTTTGAGGCTATGAAAACCCTGGTGTGTAAACCATACTCTTCTCCTGGAAATACAATTGCCCCATTATCCTGTTTAAAAACTTTTCCTACATTCTCTAAGACTATTTTTTTACCTTCTTCATAAACTTCACTCTCAAAAAAGCATCTGTCATATTTAATTCCTAAAAGATCATAAATGGGGCTAAAATATTCTAAACTCCACTCCCTGGCAAGCTTGTAGACTTCTTCAAACTCTGGAGCTTTTTCATAGAGTTTTAAATTAATACTGTCTATGTCATGTTTTGCTTTATGATCTTGATCATAGTCTAAATTACCCTGGGCGTAAGCCTGGCCTAAAAACTTAGCTTTATCTTCCAGGCTGAGCTCTTGAGATGGCAAACCAAGCTTTCTGATTCCCCAGACTGCTTTAGCTATATGGAGCCCAATGTCTCCCTGGTAATTAGCCCTGAAAACATCATTACCCAAATATTCCAGGATTCTAGCCAGGGATTCACCTAAAATAAAAGTTCTCAAGTGTCCAATGTGGATCTCCTTTAATAGGTTTACATGGCCATATTCAATTAAAATCTTTTTTTTAGATCCTGAAACAAGTTCAGGATGACGTTTAGATGGCTCAAGGATTTCAGCAAGTGATGAATCTTTGATAAAAAAGTTTATAAATCCAGGGCCTGCAACCTCTACATGTTCTAAATAAGCAGGGTGTCCTAAAGTTTTTAAAATTGCATTAGCAATCTGCTGGGGGTTTTGATAAGAATTTTTGTGGGTCTGTTTAGAAAGCTGCAAGGGGATATTTGATGAGTAGTCCCCAAATTTAGGATTTTGTGGAATAGATAGAACTATATCAGGAGGAACTACAAACCCTAAATCCTTTACAGTATCCTTTAAATCTTGCAAAAGTTGATCTTTAAACATGAATTAATGATAGCACAAAGAGAGTTATTTTAAGAGTTTTTTGAGATCATCTAGACTCATATCAATTGCTTCGCAATGAATAGTTTTATAGGTTAGATATTTCCAGGATTGAATTCAGGAATCATGACTGGTTTAGCTGCTGCTCTCTGTCTTTTGGCATTCTTTATCCCTTCACCATAAACATGAAGCAGCCAGTAGCTATTCTCAATGCTTTCTAAAGTTTGATTAGAATCTTTTTGGACAGCAGATTGGTATTGATCTAGTACAACTACAGATCTGCTCCAGGAATTTTCTTTGAAAGCTACCCACTGATTATCTGGCAGGACTTTACCACCTATACCTAAACCTGCTCCTGAAAACCTGCTTCCATTATTCCAATAAAAAAATGGGTCAACAGGAAGAGTAAGTATCTCAGCACCGCCTTTTGTGAGATTTTTGTCTGCAATATGTATTCCTGGAGAATTCTCAGGATCATTGATTGGTCTATGTTCTACTTCTGCCAGCACTACAACACTGTTTACAGGACCTTCATCTGGAATATAGCCACCAGGGCTTGTTGATACTTGAGGTATATTACCTGCCCATTTTAATATAGCTTCTTTATTGGCTTCCCTAAATGCAATCCAATCTGATAAATTTTTTGCATAATATACTGGTGGATAAAGTCTTCCATCAACACTAGTGGGAATATCAGCGTTTCTTAAAGTTGAGTTGCCTTCAGGAGTTATTAGTTCAGGAAAGCCTTTAGCTCTTAGTTTGCGCTCGCAATTTGTGAAAGCAATCCCAAACATCGCTCCTGAAGCAGCACCGAGAAGTAAGCCCATATCCCCACCTAGTGCATGACCAGGAATACCGAGCGAAACAGCTAATCCTGTACTAGCCTCTAAGTAAGCCCTGGCTAAGCTTAGTCTCGATTCCCATATTTTATTCTCTTTTTGCTTAGTTAGAGCCACTTCCAAGGATATTGGAGCTTGTGAGGCTGCAAAAAACCCTCCACCAACAACACTTCCTACACCAACTCCCAAATCTGGACCATTGCCGCTAAGTAGAGAGGCAGGGTAACCTACTATAGTCCCAACCAACCCTCCTGCGATTATAGTAGCTCCAAGATATTCTAACCTGGCATGCTTACTTATTTCTATATTTCTTTCACCTGACATATAGAGAATTATACACTATAAAAACCACATAAACTATGAGTCTAATTTAGCTTCAGATTTTGCTAAATTTTTTCTTTTTAAAAAAGTATATAGGCTTATTTTGAGGCTAATTATGCTTCTGCTAATTTTAGTCCCAGCTTTGGGTACCAGTTATCAAAGGAGAAGATTGCTTCTGCTTCTAATTTTTCAGCAGTTGAGGCCACAATTGCATCAAAAAGAGTGTTTTGCTTAGAATTTGCTTTATCAAAAATTTCAGCAGCTCTTTTCATTATTTCTGGGGTTAGGTATTCAACATTATAATCCCCTGCTAGAAACTTTTTGTTTATCAAATGGGCTTTTTCTGGCTGATTAAAAGCTCTTTTTAAGGAAGTAATAGCTTCGGGAAAAACAGTTATAGGAAATATCACGATATTACCCTGCTTTTTTAGTACTTCAGAGACAGCTATTGATTTTTGATGATTTGGGTCGTTTTCAAGAACTAAAGCGATTAGGGCATCTGCATCTCCAATCACTATCTTATTCACGCTTTTCTCCTCCCCAGGTATAATAATCAAGATTTTTAATAAGGTCTTTAGGAAGTTTACCTTTGGTTGGGATTTTTTCTGCCATCTTAGCCAGGTCAAGTAAGGCCTGACCAGAATTTTTCTGAGGATAGATCTGTTCTAAACCCTCATCAATAGCTTCTCTTATAATCTCAGCTTCAGGTTTACTTTCAGACTGGGCAATGAAGTTGATTCTTTGTTTAGTTTCTTCCGGAATGTGGACACTAATTCTCTGCATAAAACTATTATATCATACGTATTACGTATGTCAATTCTGGGACTCAGATTTAAGAGTGTTTCTCTTTCTTAAGGTTAGGTAAATGCCCAAAATTATCAAATAATATCCTATCCAGACTATCCAGCTAATTCTACCTACATACATATTTGCCCAGGGCTGGTTGAATGCATCTACAATGTAAACAAAATAAGTTAGTAGGACTCCTGGGATCAATCCAAATAATTCAGCCAGCCAGATATTTATTATAGAGATTAAAAAAGTAGCCATGCCAGTGAGCATTATTATTGGTACTGTCCAAAGTATCAAACTATTAACTAATATACCAAAGATACTCATCTGATGGAAATTAACAGCAATAATTGGGAAGACCATTATTTGAGCTGCTGTTGTTACAACCAGGTCCTGTTTAATTAAATTAGGCAGAAAGTTAAAGTGCTCTATTAAGGCTGGGGCCAGGATGATAACCCCAACTGTTGCTAAAAATGAAAGCTGAAAGGAGATTGACAGAAGCCAGGAAGGGTTATATATAAGCATGGCTAAGGCTGTAAGCATTAAAACCCATGGACTATCATCTGCCCTTCCCAAAATCTGGGCAATTGAGGCTAGACCAAACATTAAAACTGCTCTTAGGACAGGGATCTGCAAACCTGTAAAAACAGAGTAGAATATTAGGAAAATTAAAGTCACTATTAAAGTTTTCTTCCTGCCTATCAGTGGAGCAAGTCCTAATAAAAATCCTCCGAGCAAGGTTAAATTCTGGCCAGAAACTACCACTATATGCATGGTGGAGGTGTTGGATAGGGCTTTTTTGAATTCAAAGGGCAAATCTTCTTTTACCCCTAAGACCATGCCTGTTAAAAGTGCAGCTTGGGGCTGGGGAAGAATTGCCTGGGAGACTTTTGACAGGTAATTTCTCTGTGATTCAAATTTTGAGCCAATTTCTTCTAAGAATGGGTCTGGTTCAGGCTCATGGAGGCCACCCAAACTTTGGATTCTTAAAATTAGAATAAAAGTTAATAATAAAATTAAGAATATTCTGCTATTTAACATGATTAAAGAATAATGATTGGTGATTAATGAATAATCTTAAAAATTCTTTAATCCTTAATCTTTAATCATTAATCAATTTAGGTCTATCATATCCTTAATTTTTTCAAGTAAAGCTTTACTTACTGCTTTTTTAGAAACTAATTCATTTAAGTCATTGTATGGCCTGGATGAGATAATTTTTGCAGCTGTAGCTGGACCAACTCCAGGAAGTTTTTCTAAGTCTGCCTGCGAAGAAGAGTTAATTCCTATTTTTCCAGCTGCAGATGCTCCTGCAACTTGTCCTATGGGGGCAATTTCTCCATTAATTGGGATATAAATTTTCTGTCCATCTGATATCTTTTGAGATAGATTTAAGCTTTTTGATATATATTCTTGATTAGCATTTTGAGAAAAACCTCCTGCTAATTTTATAACATCCTCTATTCTGGCAGTTTGAGAGATTTCATAAACAGCAGGTTTTAAAACAGCCCCTGAAATATCAACTTTAATTAAACCAGGAGTGTCGTTTTTTACTAAGCTTTCTTTGGGAATGGTTTTTGGTTTATTTAGAAAACCTGAGGAGATAATGCCACCTATGATCAGAACAAGACCTACAAGACATAGGGCAATAGGTAATTTGTATTGGTCCAGCTTGCTATTTAGGGAGTCCACACATTTAGTGTAAGAGTAAAATTTTAAATTTTCAAGTATAAATTTTTATTGAATTTTTAATGTTTAAAACATTTTAATTTCAATTCAAATTTCGAATTTTAAATTAAAAATTACCTAAGCTGCTTCCTATAGACCTTGATCCAGGCTGAGTAGGCCCTGGACAGGTGCTGTAGTCCCCTCTGCGCCAGTTCTTTTTTAATTACACCTCCATGATGAGGATATCTGTGCATTTTTTGTTTTGGTGATGAGAAACCATGGGTATAATGGCAGAGTTCATGGGCAATTGTGTGGTCAACTACTTCTGTTGGGATTTTTAGGTCTTTAAACATTGAAGTAATGGTAATGTAGGAGTGTTTTGTGCGTGGATCAAATTTTATTGAGCCTAACCTAAATCTTGAATGCCTGCCAAATTTTATAAAAATTGGATTATCCTGAGTTACATTGGTAAAATAATTTGACCAGAGATGGTCCAGCCTTGAGAGTAACCAGAAATTATCTCTATTTGTTCTAGATTCTGAACTCTGTGAACCTGAGAGAGGCATTTGGGATATAAATTTAGGCATAGGGGATAATCTTAGTTTAATCTAGAAGTGCTTTTGAGTCAACCCCGCTTGAAGTTGACTTTTAGGACTTAAAATTATATCCTATAAGTATGCGATTAAGCAGACTCATATGAAAGCAAAATTATGAAAGAATTTTTTAAGGAATTAAAGGAATCTGGTACACTTTCAAGAAAGGGTCAGATAATGCTGGGATTGTTAATAATTTCCGGACTTGCTGCGTTTGATTTTATTTCAGGCGGTAATAGGGACCAGCACCAACCATCAATTCAGACACCTGTAGAAAAGCTATATCCCACCAAAACAGCAACCCTGCAAACCAGGCCTGATACTCTACGGGGAGCTGTTGAAACTAACTGGAAAATGGCTAGTTTTACCCCCTCTCCAGTACCCTCTCCTGATACAAAATGATATATTTCAAAATTTGTACTCATTTTTGTAAGAAAATAGTTTAGGCTGTTTTAGCAATCTATTTAAATTTTAGAATTTTATTATCAAAAGGAGACTTTGAGTGATAACTATTCCCTACCCCCTAATCACTAACCACTAAATTAAGGACTTTTCCCTGGACATAGATAGTCTTTTTAATTTCCTTCCCATCAACAAATTTTTTGACTTTTTGACTTTCTAACGCAAGCTTTACCAGATCTTCTTTTTTCATTGTTAATTGTTCATTGTTAATTGTTAATTGTTCCCTAACTCTTCCATTAACCTGGACAATAACACTTATTTCTTCTTCCTCTAAATATTTTTCATTAACTGTTGGCCAACTCTGTTGGTGGATAGATCCTGAAACAAGCCTTCGAGGCCGTGAGCCCTCAGGCCGAATCGGTTGCTGTTGACGGGAGTTTAACATATCCCATAACTCTTCTGTAATATGGGGCGCAAAAGGGGCAAGTAATAACATGAATTTCTTTTTTGTTTCTTTAGATGCTGACTTTTGAGAAGATAAAATATTAAGAAGTTTCATTAAACTGGAGATTGCAGTATTAAAGTGCAGCTCACTAATATCTTCTCCAACTTTTTTAATTGTTTTATTTAGAGTTTTGAGCTCATTTTCAGTTTCTTTAGCCTCAGGTGTGTTTAAAATTAAGTCCCAAACCCTGGTTAAAAATCTATACAATCCCCCAATTGCTGCATCCCTAAAGTCTCCACCTTCTGAGAATGGTCCCATGAACATCAAATACATCCTCAAAGTGTCTGCACCATATTCTTTTATATATTTATCAGGATTAATGACATTTCCCTTAGATTTAGACATCTTTGCACCCTCAGAGATGATCAAACCATGAGCTTTAAAGTGCTCAAATGGTTCCTCAAAGTCTAAAAACCCTAAATCTTTTAAAACCATAGTTACAAATCTTGAATATAAAAGGTGTAGGACTGAGTGCTCAGCTCCTCCAATATACATATCCACAGGCAGCCATTTTTTAATTCTAGCCTCATCAAAGGCTTTATCTTCTAGTTCAGTATTTGGGTATCTTAAAAAGTACCAGGCTGAATCTAAAAATGTATCTGAAACATCTGTTTCCCTCTTTGCTGGGCCTCCACAGTTGGGACATTTAACATTATAGAATTCTTCTACTGAGGCTAACGGAGCTTTTCCAGTACCTGTTGGCCTGAAATTTTCAACAAAAGGCAGCTCAACAGGCAAATCTTTTTCTGATACAGGCACAGTTCCGCACTCATCACAATAGATAATTGGGATTGGCGGACCCCAATATCTTTGTCTGGAGATCAGCCAATCTCTTAAGTGGTAAGTTGTCACTCTCTCACCCCAAGTTTTTTCTTCTAAATAGTCCATAATTTTTTGGGTAGCTTCATGAATATCCAGTCCATCTAAAAACTGCGAGTTGACCATAGTTCCTTCTTCTTCCTGAACCTGTTTAGCCTCAGTAATCTCAGATTTATCTCCATCTTTCCCTACAACTACCCTGATAATTTCCAGTCCAAACTGTTTAGCAAATTCAAAGTCTCTTATATCATGTCCAGGTACTCCTACCACAGCTCCTGTTCCAAATCCACCAAGTACAAAATCACTGACCCAAATTGGCAGCCTTTTTCCATTTAAATTATTAATGGCATATGCCCCAGTGAAAACCCCTGTTTTTGTCCTTCCTTCTGCCATCCTCTCTTCATCTGACTTACTAAGTGATGTTTTGATATATTTATCTACTTCTTCAAGATTTTCTTTCTTAGTTATTTTTTTTACAAGTTGGTGCTCGGGTGCTAAAACTATGAAGGTTGTCCCAAAATTAGTGTCTGGCCTCGTTGTAAAGACTGTTACTTCCTCATTACTTTCTTCAATTTTATAGCTTATATTTATGCCTGTTTTTTTACCTATCCAGTTTCTTTGGGCTATTTTGACCTTGTCTGTCCAGTCAATCCAGTCTAAGTTATCCAGTAACCTATCTGCATAGTCTGTGATCTTAAAAAACCACTGTTCTAAATTCTTTTTTTCAACCTTAGATCCACACCTTTCACAAACTCCAGCTATAACCTGCTCATCAGCAAGCACAGTTTTGCAAGAAGGGCACCAATTTACTTCTGCAGCTTTTTTATATGCTAAGCCTTTTTTATACATCTGCAAAAAAAGCCATTGGGTCCATTTATAGTACTCAGGCTTGTAAGTTTCCACAGTCCTGGTCCAGTCATAGGCATCCCCAATCTCAGTTAACTGCTCATAAAACCTTTTTTCTGTAATTTTTGAAAGATCCATTGGATGCTGATTTACCTTTAAAGCATAGTTTTCACTGTGTATTCCAAAGCCATCAAGCCCAATAGGCTCCAGGACATCAAATCCCTGCATCCTTTTGAAGCGGGCAAAGATATCTGTGCCTGTAAAAGGATACATATTCCCTACATGAAGACCTTCTGCAGAAGGATAAGGAAACATCATTAAAGCATAATAGGGGTTTTGTGATTTATCTATATCAGGACTATAAAGTTTTTCTTCTTTCCACTTTTTTTGCCATTTATTTTCAATCTCTTTTGGCTGGTATTTTTTCATAGGCTTAGTTTATCATTTATTATTTGAATTGTCATTTTGATAAACTCATTGTCACCCTGAACTAAGTGAAGGGTATGAATAAATTATATTCTTCGCCTGCGGCTCAGAATGACAAAGGAGCGGCTCAGAATGACATGTTTAATCAGAAATTTTATTTCCACAATCTTTTCACATATATAAATTATAGGATAGTTAATATTCTTTGATATATTAAATATATATTTTGATATATAATAAAAATGTTTACACAGAGCTATGTTATATTTTTGTGGCTGTGCGTTAAATGATTTAATCAGATTTGTTATCATTTGATATATTGACAGGATAATTTTCATACCCTACTATTAACTTATCTAAAACAGGAGCGAAGCAGACGGACGCTCCTGTTTTTTTTGAATTTTTGAGGTTTCCTGCAGGTTATTAAATAACCTGACTAAGAAATCAGAGTTTTAAAAATTTCTTCACTACACTGAGCTTTTATAAATAAGTTATTTATTTGACAAAATATCTGGTATTTGCAACTATATATTTATTAAAAGATTCCTAACTTTTTACTAGGATTTTCCTAAGTTTTGAATCTGAAAAATTAATGCCTAATTTTAAATCTAAAAACGATTTAAAGAGGCAGACGGACACCCAAAACCCTGAAAAAGCAGAAGCAGGGTTTCTTTCCATATCTAAAGCTGCAAAATACTTAGGTGTTTCTCCAGATACCCTCAGAAACTGGGAGCAGCAAAGCAAACTAATTCCCCAAAGGACTCAGGGAGGTGCCAGGAGGTATAAACTTTCGCAGCTTTCAGAATTAAGAAAAGAACTTAATCCTGAGAAGGGTTATAAGGGATTAATTTCTATTTCTAAAGCATCTAAGGCTTTAGGTATTTCTCCTGATACTTTGAGAAATTGGGAGCAAAAAGGGATTATTAGACCTCAAAGGACTGAGGGTGGTGCCAGAAGATATACCAGGTCTCAGATTTCTTCCCTTAAGAAAGATTTTAGCTTTGGGATTGAGAATCCGCAGCTGGTAGATAAAAATGATAATGAGGCATTTTTACAGCCAGAGGTATTTTCACAACCAATTGAGCTTAATTATTCAAAACCAGTAGCTGTTGGTGAAAACCTAATATCAGAGCTTTTATCAAAGAAAGTTGATGATGAGAAAAAAGTTTTTGTAGATGAGGAGTATCAGCATAATTTACTGCTTGCAGGGGTTAATAAACAGTTAACTTTAGCAGCGGTTTTTATGGTTTTTGCTGTAACAACAATTTTCACACTCCTAATGACTACGGGACTTATTGCATCATACCTTATCAAACCAGAACAGACTAAGGCAATATTTGCATCTCCTGTCATACCTGGCACATCTTCTGTCACCCTGAGCGGAGCGAAGGGTATATATTCTTCGCCTACGGCTCAGGATGACAAGAAAAGGGCTCAGAATGAAAGTTTGTTAGCTCAAGTACTTTCCCCTTTTAATACTTTAGCAGTGGGTGCAATTAATACTTTTGCTCCACAAAAAGCTTCAGAGCTTGGACTTTTAGCAACAGTTACAGACTTACCAAGGGATTTAGCACAAGGTTTAACTAATCCAGAAGTTACCAAGCTTGAAGGTGAGGCCCGCCTGCCGGACGGGCAGGTTTTGGCTGAATCTACCCCATCTGGAAAGTATTTAGAGATTAACCTGGATACCAAAGTAAATGGAGAGATTCTGGGTTCATCCATAAAAATTGCTAATACTGCTTCTATAGATGGGCCCTTAACATTAAATACAGTTACCTATACCTACCCTAATACACAGGGTGGAGCCCAAACCTTTTTACAGAATGATGGGGAAGGAAATTTAGCATGGACTGAAGCACCTACCCCTGATTTGGCTACTACAACTATTGCAGGGATTGCTTCTTTTTCAGACTCTAACTTTGCAGTTTCAACTGCAGGGCTGGTGACCATAAAATCAGGAGGAGTCACAACTACTGAGATTTTAGATGGGACTGTAGCTAATG
>MFDF01000011.1 GCA_001776785.1 Candidatus Daviesbacteria bacterium RIFCSPHIGHO2_12_FULL_37_16 | reverse complement strand
TTTTTTTATCCACCACCTTATATTTTTTCTCCACCCCTTCATCTTTTATAACTATTTCATCCCCATTTTTTAACTCTCCAAGCCTTAAAAAAACTGTATTGTATGAAGTTAAATTCCAGGGTGAATCAGAGGAATGGGCAAAATAAAAGTTAGGTATTCCCTTAGCTTGTGCTACTCCTTTTTTTAATGCAGCCCTGTATTCTGCCTCATTAAAGGCATCCACCTCTTTTATCACAGGGGCATAAGCATTTATCTTAGGTATTAAAATTGTATTATTAGTATCTGAAAAATCAGCTGCAGCATGAGGTAGTGGTAAAAATAGTTTAATTATTGGAAGATATATTGTCAGAAGTAATAACAACCCAAATATTATCAGTCCATTGCCAGCATAATAATTCCATGGCCTTTTTTTCATAATTTTGGAATTTTAGACTAAAATTCAGACAAATGCAAAAACCTGGGATAAGGGTTTATTAGACTGTCTTCTTAACATTATCCCTGATGCTATAAATAATAACCCTGCTAATGTCAAAAAGATTAAATCATATCCTCCTGTTGCTGGAAGAACTGCCCCCAGTACTGCTGCAGGTCCTGCTGCTCCTGCAGAATCACCACCTCCACCGCCCCCATTGCCCCCTCCTCCACAGTCGGAGACACAGGGACCGGATGGGTTGCAATTTTCAGTACATGGTGGTGTTGGGGTAGGACATTCAGATTCAGGACAAGGAGGTGGATTTTGAGGATTCTGGCAGCAGTTTACATCAACAAAACTTAAATTAACTGTATTTTTAACAAAAATATCAACTAATATATCTCCTGTATCAATTAACACATTTCCCAAATTTCCATTAGCTTTATTCTTACCTGTGTTTGCATAAAAAGATAAAATATTTTTTATATCTGCATTGTTGTTAACCCTGACATCTGTGTTTAAATTTTGGTTAAAGAATATGTCATTAACACTCCCACTCCCATTTCCTGAGATTGATGCCAGTAGTCCTCCTCCACCAGTCCCTGCACTGACATGGGCTACATTTATTGGTCCATTATCTACAAAAATCTTTCCATAAATATCCCCAGTATTAATAATTACATTTCCCCCATTATCATTTGCTTCATTTTCCCCTGTATTTGCATACCCATAAATATTATTTGTAATAGTGGCATCATTATTTACATTAACTGTTGTAGTATTTGTTAAATCTAAATTAATTGTATTACTAGAATCATTACCATTATTTTTTATCTCAACTTCAGTAGGTGAGGGGCAGCAGCCTATTTCTGCAGATGAAAGGTTCATTGTATTCTCTACTCCTAAAACTACCTCTGCATTTCCTGTATTTATATTTGTGTCACCTCCTGTATTATCAGAGGCCTGGTTTTCTCCTGTATTAGTATCAGCTGAAACATCATTATTTACTTCTGCCTGATTATTTTGCTCTACTGTATTTGTAGCAAAACTTTGGATATTTACATTACTTGAGGAACCCTCACCATTTCCAGAAATAGACATCTCATCTGCAAATACTGAAGTTGGATTTATTAACAAAACTAATACTATAAACAAAGATACAAGCTTTTTAATTATCATTATCATAGCCTCCAATTCTAATCTTATAAATTATCGCTTCAGTCAAAATCCAGTAAGAATATATTAAGAGCAGTTTAGGGCAGAAAAATTAACTAATTCTTTTTAGGCAGCAGATTTGAAAGCCTTGATCTGTTTATAAATCCTAAATATAAAAGTCCAATTGGTAATACCAATAAAAGCCATGCTAAATTAATCTTCAAAACATTTTTGGTAACTTTTTCACCCAAAGCCAGAGGATCTGTCCCCCCACTTGCCTCTGCTTTAAACCCTGCAACCTGGGCAAAGGCTCCAGCAACTGCTCCAGAAAAACCATTGTTTGATGCAGCTGTAGTGTTAGGCTGGTTAGGAGTTACATTCACATTTGTTGTTATATTATTATTTGATCCACTATTCGAGCTGTCTCCTGATGATTGGTTTGTACCACCTGAATTATTATTGCTTTCATCATTTGAGTTTTGGTTCCCATTATTAGAATTATTCTCAGAGTTATTTGACCCTGAAGCCAGCTGTTCCTGCTCTGATCCAGGAGTTATAAAGTTACCATTCCAGCTGCCAAATACATTAACCACTGTTACAAAAAGCATCCCGCCTTTGGCAATATTGTTATTTACAAAATTAGCCATATTGGCAACTATGTTTGCATCCCCAGTTTTTATAGAAGAAGCTCCGCCTGTATTATCAGTTGAACTGTTTCCCCCGGTGTTTGCAGAAAGGTTTACATTATTTACTAAGTTTGCAGTATTAGTCTGGACTAAAGTATTGTTTTGAGTATCAGAAATATTTGCATTATTATTAGAATTTGAACCATTGCCAGAATTTACAGCAGTAATATCTCCATTTTCATTAACAATAAACTCAGTCCCTGCAGATCCTGCAAAGTTAGATCCCTCAGGTGCACCCATTATTCTTCCAATCCAATTCCCAGCCTCATTAACAATCACCAACCACCAATCCCCAACAACATTGGAATTTGCAACATTTAGGACCTGTGCAATTACATCTACATTTCCTGTGTCTATCTCAGTATCTCCATTGGTATTTGCATTAGCCTTATTTCCTCCGGTCTGACCATTAATATATAAATTATTTTCTATAATTGCATCATTTAACTGGTAAGTCTCATCATTTATAGTCTGATCAACATTTAAGTTGTTATCAGAATTAGTCCCATTACCAATATTTTTTGCAGTGATATCACCCCCGCAATTTGAACAACCTCCATACCCCAACTCACTTTCAGGAAAAATAATATCTCCAACCAAATCTCCAAATATATTAACAACTGAATAAATAACATTCCCTGCAATATTGTTATTTGCCATAGTTAGTATATTTGCAGCTACATTTGCATCACCTGTTGTAATACTGGTATCTCCGCCTGTATTCCTTGAAGCTTCATTATCTCCTGAGTTTGATTCTAAAGTTAAAGTATTTTCAATCCCTGCCTCATTATTTTGGAATGTCAGGTTATTTGTGACATTATCTATATTTGCATCATTTTCTGAACCAGTCCCGTTCCCTGAATTTAGGGCTGTCAATGATCCGCCACCGCATCCAATCACACACCCTGCTGCAAAATCTAAAATTATATCTCCAATATGGTCATCTGCCACATTAAATTCTGCTACAGCCATCCCTGCTACATTAGTATTAACTGAAGTTATAATTGTCCCTGTGGTATTTGCATCACCTGTATCAATTTTTACATCCCCGCCAGTATTGTCTGATGCAGAATTTTCACCAGTTATAGTTGACTGGTCCAGGTCATTAGCAATCTTGGCACTGTTGTCCTGAAAAGTCTGGTTTGTATTTATAACTCCTGCTGAACCTGAATTATCAGAGTTTGAGCCATTTCCTGAATTTATAACACTTATTCCTCCATCATCCCCGACAACTGCTGCCCCCGCTCCTTCTGCCAGATTGTTATTTCCTGAAGTTACTAAATTTGCATTATTGGTAGCATCTCCTGTATCTACAGATGTATCTCCCATCCCTCCATCACTTGATTGAAATCCGCTTTGATCACCAGCTGGTGCAGAAGTTGAGGTAGGGGAGGGGCTTGGATCTAAATTAGATTGGCTTGTTTGCTCCTCTTGCAAAGGTTCTTCAACTGTTTCTTCTTCCGGCTGCTGCTCCTGTTCTTCTTCATTGTTTGGGTCATCCGGTGAAGGAGCGCTTGGAGCTTCAGGCGCACTTGGTGCTTCAGGAGCCGGTGGGGCACTGGGTGCAGGCGGTGCAGAGGGTGCACTTGGAGGGGCAGGAGGTGTTGGAGCTTGTGCATATGAAGCCCTTGGCCCAACCTGCAAAAATACTAAAAGTATTATTGATAATATTGCTATCTGTTTTTTTATTAACTCTTTCATTTTTTCAGTTGTTACTTGTTACTTGTTACTTGTTACTTGTTACTTGTTACTTGTTACTTGTTACTTGATTTTGACCGATGGAAGGTGTTTCACCGAAGTGCTAGTAAAACACCTCCATCAAATCAAATTAGTCTAGTAACCCGAGCAGGTCTAAAAGATCCATAAGATCAGAAAGATCGAAATCTAAGCTAACCTCAGGAAGATCAAAACCTCCATCAGGACCAACTACGTTAACGTTTCCTGCATTTGAAGCAGAGGCTTCGACATTAGCATTACCGGTGTCGATTGAAGGATCAGATCCATCATCTCCACTAGCAGTGTTATCCTCAGCGTCATTTTTGCCTGTATCGGCATCAAGTTCGTCTAAGTCATTATCTAAGTCTGCATCGTTATCCTGGAATGCTTTTTGGTCAAAATCCAAATCAGCATCTAATTCGTTATCAGAGTTTGTTCCATTTCCATCAACCTTTGCCAGTAAATCATCAAGTAAGCATCCGCAGTTTAAGTCTGCCCAGTTGAAGTTAACCATGTTATCCACGGTTGCCTCAACATCTGCATCACCGGTATCAATTGAAACCTCTCCACCAGTGTTATCATTTGCGTCATTTTTGCCTGTATCAGCATCAACGTCAACGTTGTTGTCAACATCTGCATAGTTATCCTGTGTAACTGTTGTAGAGTTATCCAGGTCTAAATCAATGTTGTTGTCTGAATTTGAACCGTTGTCCAAAATTCTAAGGCTCAAAGATCCGCCGCCGTTGTCTCCGCTTCCAACCCTGGCGCTGTTAGCGTTAGCGAGGGTAGAAACTGAAACATCAACGTTTGCGCTACCGGTATCGATTGAAACATCTCCACCAGTATTATCGTTAGCGTCATTTTTGCCTGTTTTTGCATCAACGTCTACATCATTATCAACATCTGCATCATTGTTCTGGTAAACACTGACATTGCTTGTTTGATTTAAGTTAACGTTATTATCGGAATAAGTTCCGTTTCCTGAAATCAAAACTTCAGTGTCGCCGCCAGGGCAACAATCTACGCTTGCAGAGTTAGAATTTAATGTGTTTGAAACATTAGCTTTAACGTCTGCATCACCGGTATCGATTGAAACATCTCCACCAGTATTATCGTTTGCATCATTTTCTCCTGTATTTGCATCAACATCAATGTTGTTATCAACATTAGCTGTGTTGTTTTGAACCACTGTTGTTGTGTGGCTCAAATCAACATTAGCTGTTGAATTTGATGAAGAACCATTACCAGAGATTTGAATAGTTGTGCCAGCGTACGCGGCAGGTGTTAATGCGTTTAATACCAAAGCACCTGAAGCTAGCGCAACTGCAATTTTTCTTTTAAGTGTTGTCATTTGTTTCACCCCCTTCCTTTTATTGATTGGCCCAAATAAGTGGGACCGCACTTCTTAACTTTTCCGTCTTGTCGTTTTTAGCACAAAAAAACGGAGGCCTTCCCACCATTTATCCCACTGTAAGGGTAAATGATGAAATAGCCTCCGTTTGCGGTCGGTCTATTAAGAAACTCAAACCTAAAGTCTGAGTTTAAAATTATATTATAGGAACACAATTTCTTTGTCAAGAGATAAGTATTTGAATTTAATCTATATTGCATAGTATTTTTAAAAGACATATAAAATTACCCACCAACAAGGCTCATAAGTTTACTTAATATCAAGTTCTAAAGCTTAGATAAGTTTGATATAAATAAGGTAAAAAGGATGAAAGATTTAAGTAAATTTAAATCTCAGTGATAGTTTCAGAAAATTCTGTCCTGGAAATCTGATTATGTTCTCTTGAAACTCTTTTATTGCTTGCAACTCTATTAATTAGCTGTTTTTTATTTGTCCTGATAATTTTGTTTATAATCCGCTGGGTAACCTGAGTTATCTCTCCTGCTTCAAAGTAAATCTCAATGCTGCCATAAGTTTTCTTTTGCATCAATCTGTCCAAAAGTTTAAGCAGTTTATTAGAAACGTTTTTTTGGCTGTTCATATCCTACCTACTTTTTAGAACTTTACTTCTACTATCTGTTTTTCCCCTTTGATCTCACCAACCTGGATCCGGAAATTAGAATCAGAATCATTAATAGGGAAAGCAAGCCTTGTGTATTTTGTTGAAATTGGCTGGATTGCTACTGGGTCGTTGTGGACATCTGCAGCCAGCCACTCAGCATCATTTCCATTAACAGATAGTCTTATATAATCCCTGGTATTTATCTCAATTGGTTTATTAAAATCATTTACAATTTTTAAATTAAGTACAAAAAATGTCCTGCCTTTAACAGAGGTTGCTCTTTTTCCTTTAACTACTATCTGGTCCCTGATTTCTGCATTTTCAATAATATATTTTAACTTTGAAACTTCTTCACCTTTATTATTTTTTATAGGAAACTGGAATTCATGATTTAATGCAGCTGTTGATTTAGCATCAGGAAGCTCAAACCTGCTATCCCCTAGAGTACCCCCTTTATTAAATCCTGAAATAACAGATCCTCCCCAAAAAAGGGCACCCAATACTACAATTCCCAAAAAAGCATAAAGAATTAATTTGTTTTTTTCTGGAAGCCTTGAGCTATATCTATTAAGTCTTAGATTAGAAAACCTGTTCATATTTTTAATAGAGCTCTGCTCATAATTATATTAGAGCTTTGCTCATTTTTTAAAGATAAAAAACGCCTCACTTTTGAGGCAGTTGACTCGGGCAATACTAACAAATGAATATTTACCTGTCAACCCTGATCTCAACTACCCCGGATCCTGCACTTTTAGAAATCTCAACTATTACCTCACCCTCTCTGCCAGCCCCTACCAGTTTATTTAACACTTTGCCATTAGTTTTTGTGGTTACAAAAGTTTTAACATTCATCCCCAAATTCCTAATTTTTTCTTTATACCAATCTGTTATCGAATCTGGATTATCATTACTCTCCAAAACAAAACTGTTTTCCCCACCGCTTACTTTTTTAGAATTAGGATAAACAAAGTCACCAATAAAATTTTGAGGGGCTAAGGTAGGGGAGGGGGTAGGGATTGCAATTGCAGGGACCGTTGGTGTGGGATTTATAGAAGGCTGCCCTGTTGGAACAGACTCAATTTCTTGGGGACTGGACTGCTCAGACAAAACTGCACTGTCTTCTTTTGAAGAATAACTATTC
The DNA here is from genome assembly GCA_001776785.1 of Candidatus Daviesbacteria bacterium RIFCSPHIGHO2_12_FULL_37_16. Taxonomy (GTDB): domain Bacteria; phylum Patescibacteriota; class Microgenomatia; order Daviesbacterales; family UBA10151; genus GWB1-36-5. The sequence continues at coordinate 16,899 of MFDF01000011.1, read as the reverse complement.
ACTATTAAATAACTTCCACCTATCATTAAAGTTATTAGAAGCACCATCAAAGAAAGAGGCATAAGACCAAGTATTATATCAGATCAATTCAATTAGTCTGTAAGAATTAAGTAATTACTTTATCCAAAGATTCTTTAACTTCTTAAACCTTTTTTCCAAAATAGACCCTCTAATTTCATTTGTTAAATTCAGCATAAAATAAACATTATGGATGGAAGCCAACCTATGGTACAAAATCTCAGCTGATAAATAAAGGTGTCTTAAATATGCTCTGGAAAAATTTTTGCAGGTATAGCAGCTGCATCCTGGGTCAATTGCTTTTTTATCTTCTTTAAATTCTGACCTTTCAATAGCCATTACAAATTTATTTTTTTGCTTTCCACCATTTTTAGGACTGATGTATAAAGAACCATTTCTGGCTCTGCGGGTAGGGGCAACACAGTCAAACATATCTATACCCCGCTCAATACATTCAAATAAATCTAAAACTTCACCAATGCCTAATGCATGCCGGGGGGCAGAGTCGGGGAGAAGGGGAGTGACCCAGCCAATTGTTTCATAAATTGCTTTAGATGCAGCCCAATCCAGATCCTGGCCTTCGTCAGGATGACGGGAGGAGGGCCAATATTTAGAAGTTCCAAAGCTGCCGCCGATAGAGAAGCCGTCAAACCCAACCTTACTTATCCACATTGCTTCTTTTTCCCTGATCCCTCTATCATAAACACCCTGTAAAATTCCAAATAGCATTCCCCTTTTTTCACGCTTTTTTTCACAGTGTTTCTCAAAATAAGCCTTACTTCTTTGTTCCCACCTGTGTGTCCGCTCTAAAGATTGTGCGACGTAGGATGGCGAAGAGAGTGGGGAAAGCAGCTCATCCAAAACTAAAATAATATCAGACCCTAAATCTAATTGGACTTCTACACTCTTCTCAGGAGTTAAAAGGTGCTTTCCCCCATCAAGGTGTGAAGTAAACTCCACCCCCTCCTCTGTTATTTTTGATAAAATTTCAGGCTCCTCTTTTTTACTCTGCGAAGCAGAGGAGCTGTGCTCATACCACTTTGACACACTCCTTTTTTTTCCTTTTTCCTTTTGACTTAACTCTTCTACTGTTACTCTTCTGGTAATTTTTTTACTTTTTTCATTGTAAACCCTCCCACTCTTTCTAACCCTCAAATAATTTTGGTCAATGGGTGACTCCGAAGAGGGATCCCGAGCGTCGACCGCAGGGGGCTTGTTAGTCCCCCGAGGACGCACTTGGGACACTGAGGAGGCAGGACCCATTGACCTACCGACCTTCCTCACTCCATGCTCAATCATTGCCCCCAAAGAAAATGCCTGAAACCCACCTGAGTCAGTTAAAATTGGGTAATCCCAACCCATAAATTTGTGCAATCCCCCCATCTTTTTTATAAGTTTACTCCCGGGCCTTAAATATAGATGGTATGTATTTCCTAAAATAATTTGGGTATTAACCTTTTTTAGATCATCAGGAGCTAAAGCTTTTACAGACCCCACTGTCCCAATAGGCATATAAACAGGAGTCTTCACCTCCCCATGAGGAGTCGTCAAAACCCCAGCCCTGGCCATTTTATCTTTCCCTAAAATTTTGAAATTAGACATAGTGACTGAATATTTTAATTGGTGGGCTAAAGAAGGTCAATGTTACAACTGATAACGGCCGTTACTGATTGTACCAGGATAAATTCAGGTTTCTTCATCAAAATCTCCAAGTTCCTTTATCTTTGCAACTAGTCCCTCATGCCTTCCTTTATAGCTTTCTATCTCCTCCTCAACATTTAATCTCAAAAGTGGCTCAGTATTAGAAGTCCTAAGACTAAACCTCCAGTCAGGATACTGGACTGCTACCCCATCCAGTTCTAAAATCTCCCCATCTTTATGCTCTAACTTTAACTTCTCTATTATCTCTTTTGCATTCTTAACTCTAAAATTAATCTCCCCTGATTCTCTGCTTCTTCTTACTTCATTTGCCAGCTCTGATAACTTCTTACCCTGCACTGTCATTGCATTTAACACATGCAAAAGTACTAAAAGTGGTCCCTCTGCATTCCCTGTTGCTTTGAAAAAATAATGTCCTGATGATTCCCCTGCAAAAATTCCTCCTCCTTCATTCATCTTTTCTGTAATATATGCATGTCCCACTTTTGTTAAAACAGGTTCTCCCCCACTCTCCTTTGTTACTCTACTAGCACTCATAATATACCTAATATCAAAAAGGATTTTTTCCCCTTTGTGTTCTTTTAATAACTCTCTTGCAACTATTGCAGTAATCATTGAAGGCTTAACCACCTCTCCCCTCTCATCAATAAAAAATATCCTGTCCCCATCCCCATCTAAAGCCAGTCCTAAATCTGCCCCTTCTTCTAAAACCCTTTTTTGGGCAGGCTCTACATTTTTTGGATCCAGCGGGTCTGCAGGATGGGCAGGAAATGTCCCATCCAGCTCAAAATTCATTCTCACTAACTCCCCGGGGATATGTTTATATAAAGCATCTATATATAGCGCACCCATTGCATTTGCACTATCACAAACTACTTTGAAATTATTAAGACTGGGATTTCTGGTTATCTCTAACGCATATTGGACTTCTTCATCAACTACTCCATCAACAACTTTTATACTCCCCCTCTCTGTTGCATTAAGGTTATCAATTTTTTCAGGATGGAGGGATAGCTCCCTGATATCATCCATCCCTGTTGGCTTACCTATTTTTATAAGTCCCCCATCCCCTGGATTTACTACAATCTTTAATCCATTGTAGTCTTTAGGGTTATGGGAAGCTGTAATCATTATCCCCCCATCATACTTTTTTTTAAAAACCCCGTAATAAAAAGTTGGGGTTGAAACAAGTCCAATATCAATAACTTGTGCACCTAAATCCACTAAAGTCTCAGTTATAGCTTTAAAAATAGCAGGGGTTGAAAGCCTCATATCCCTTCCAATAACAATAGTTAATTTTTCTTTGTTTGGAAATTGTTTTTTGGCAAAGGAATAAATTGCCCTGGTAATAGGTACTGCAAATTCCTCATTTATCTCACCAGGATAAATCCCCCTAATATCATAGCTCTTAAAAATCCCACCAGGTATATCCATATTTTATATAGTCTATAATAGCATTTTTATTCTTGAACCAGAATACCTCGCAGCCCTTCGGTCTGAGTCCTCAGGATCGAAGACTGGCTGCGGGGATGAATGGTTCACAGAAGAACTTGCCCGAAGGGATACTCCGCAGTTTACTGCGGAGTAGTTCATTTAGACAAGGGCGCGAAGTCAGAATCAAGAAAGTAGTTGGAGAGCAAGTCATGCAGATGCCCGGTGACTTGCGATCCCACAGCGAGGGATTCGACCCGAGCGGTACTTTCTGATCTGACGAGCGACCTCAAACTAAGTCAAGCTTATCAAGTACCTCTTCTAACACTTCTTTCTCACTCATCCTAGTAGTATCAACTATTAAGTCAAAAAACTTTGGATCAAACCTATCTTCAATTCCATATAACTTTTTAAACTTTCTTCTATGAGCTTCTGCCCTTTGATCTGACATCCTCAAAGCCTCCTCCATACTCACTCCCTCTCTAGCTGCAGTCCTCTTCATCCTAACATTTAAATCTGCAGTTACTAAAATTTTAAAAGTATCTTTATTCCCCATGGCATGGTACCCAGCCAGATGTGCCTCCACAACTACCCCACTATCTTCCTTTAGGATCCTTTCAAACTCATCCTCTAAATCCCTGTCTAATTTTTCAGGAACTTTTTCTGACTCCTCTAAAGGCACATTATTTTCTTCATGCCAAGCTCTTATAATTTCTCCAGCAGAAATATATCTCCACCCTAATTTTTCTGCTAAATTGCGGGCCAGTGTAGATTTCCCAGACCCAATAGGCCCAGACACTGCAGCATTTTTAAACTTCATAATTTTAAAAGTATATCCTGTTTTAATCTTCCTTACTAGAAACAAAGAAGAAAAGGGAGTGAAGTCAGAATCAAGAAAGTAGTCGGAGAGCAAGTCCTGCAGATGCCAGGAGACTTGCGATCCAACAGCGAGGGATTCTACCCGAGCGGTACTTTCTGATCTGACGAGCGACCTTCATAGTTAGTCAACTAAAATCCCCAGTTTCTCAAGCTCTAATATAAATTGCTCTCTGCCTTTATTATTGCATGCACTGCAAAAACCTTTCTCGCAAAACTTCAAAGATTTATTTCCTAAAATTTTTTCCAACTTTTGTTTAAACAAATATTCACTCCCTGATACTAAATCTAAATCAAACTCTTCAAAAAAATCCTCTTCTAAAGAATCCTGCCAGAATCTGACTTTAAACCTGGCTTTGTTATATCCTTTCTCTTTTAAATCTTTTGCTGCAAGCAAAGCATAAATTTTTGGCATCAAATCCATATCCATATTTTCTTTACCCCGCTCTATATCCTCCCTAAATTTGTAATCCACAATCTCAGCTATCCCATCCTCTCCCATCTCATAAGTATCAGGCCATCCCCAAAGTTTAAATTTCTCCCCACCAATTTCTAAAAGCCATTCACAAAACTTTACCTCCCCTAAACTTTGGTTTATCTTCCCATCTCTTTTTTCATAATAATTTATAAAAATCTCATTGGCTTTTTTTATTAAATCCTCATCAATAAATTTTATAATTCCAGAGTAATATGAAGGCTTACCCGCAGTCTTTGCTGCTTTCTCTTTAATATCTAATACTGCTGCCCTGATTATATTTATTAGGTAGGAGGATGGCTGCCCATAAGCTTTAGCTTTATGAAATTTTTTTATAGATTCATCTAAAACTGACCCTAAAGCCATGTTTAAATTCCCCTCTTCAATTTCATATTTTTTCCCTAAATGGTGGGTTACATAAAACCTGAAAGGACAAAAATCAAAGGTATTAAAATCAGTCAAAGAATAACAATTAATCCTTGGAATCCCATCACCAAAACTCATATGATCTATTAACATACTCTTAATTTAGATACTTTGACAAGACCTTTGGTATAATTACTAAATGTCAAAAATTCTGCCCGCAGTTATCTTTCTTCTTTTTCTAATCCTTACACCAACCATTCAGGCCAGAACCACCCCTGAAGATATAGTTAATGCTAAAAAGCAGGAATACAACCAAAGACTCCAAAATTATTCCCCAGAAAGCAAGCAAAAATTAGCTGACTTTGAAAGAAAAATTGCAGATTTAAATAAACTTATTACTGATGATTATGAAACCCAAATGCTAAGACATGGGACAATACTGGATGAATACATAAGACGTAATGAAATTTCAGAAAGACAGGGAGATGGGATAAGCAGAAACCTTTCAGAACCTGTTGAAAACTCAAGATACTGGATCACCTATGCCCATGAAGCAGTAGCTTACCAGGCTGCAAAAATTTATATTCCTTCCTTAACAGGTGAGACAAATATAAATAGAGACATAACTTCACAAATTAATATTCTCCAATCAGATATAAATATACTGCGGGGCAAAGTGACAAAATCTAAAAATATATTGATGAGTCTTTTGAAAAAATGAAAAAAACTATACTTTTAGTCATTATTTTATCTTTTATAATTGGATCAGGAATTTTCTTAGTTGATCAAATATTATTTAGAAAATCCACTCCTCTTATCCAGTCTGCCCTAACTTTTTCTAATGTCACAAAAAAACCTACCCCTTCTCCTTCTCCTACTCCTAAACCAACCCTCCCCCCTTTAACAGAAAACTCTAATTTAGAAGAAGAATTAAATAAACTAAACCCACAAGATTACCAGGAAGATTTTAACAACTTAAAAAATTCACTTTAACGGTACTTTGCTACATTATCATTATGTTCTTCTAAAGTTTTTCCATAGTATGACTCACCCTTACTGTTATGAAAATAAAAAAGGTAAGGTGTATTTAAATCTGCATTGGCTAAAGCATTCAAAGATGAGAGTGAAGGGTTACAGATTGGAGTGGGAGGTAAACCATTGTTTAAATAAGTATTGTATGGTGAATTAAATTTATAATCTGCCTGGATTATTGTCCTCCACCATTTTTTAGTTTTACTATCATACCCCATTGCATATTGCACAGTTGCATCAGCATCAAGCTTCATCCCCATCTTAAATCTTTTTAAAAGTATTCCTGCCACCTCAGTCCTGACTTTATCAGACCTTCCCTCCCTCTCTACAATTGATGCTAAAATCACCCCCTGCTCTAGTGTTAAACCTTTAAGCTTAATTTTACTCTGGAGTTCCCCAGTATATTTTTTATCAAAATTACCTCTCATTGTTGAAGCAATAGTGGCAGCAGTTGCATCAGGATTAAAAAGATATGTGTCTGGAAACATATAACCTTCCTTAGAAATTTTAATAAATTCATCCTTTGCAATTCCCAATTTTTTACTTAACTCTTCAGCCATCTCTTCAACCCTCCAACCCTCAATTAATGTTACCCACCTGTCTATTGGACCTTTGCTTAAATTAGTAATAATCTCTTCAACCCCCATCGATGAAGACAGTTTAAAATCCCCTGCATCAACCAAAGGATTGCCCATATTTTTGTAGACAAATTTAAAAACTAAAGATGACTTAATAAATTTTTCACTCTCCAGCCTTTCTGCAATAGAAGAAACTGACTCACCCTTTTGCACCACGAACGCTCTAATCTCTCCATCTTTATCCAAAGGAGATTTTAAATAATTTATAAATCCTAAAACTAGCAGACTAAAAATTGCCAAAAGGGTAATGAAAAATATTAATATCCTAAATGGGTTTTTTCTTTTAACCATACTCAACTTAAGGTATTTAAAAACCTTTGGAGGATAAGCATGGCAGAGTATGCATCCTCATTTTTTCGCTCCTTTTTTGATAAATTCAATTCTATCATAACTTTTCTTGCATCTTTTGACGACAAAGTTTCATCTGTTTCTATCACTTCAACTTGCTGCTCAACTAATCCCTTCTCAAGCTGCCTGCAAAATTTCTTAACCATTTTACCAGTCTCCCCTTCCGGAATGCCAACAATTACCCTAATGATCTTCTCTTGTTCTATAATTTTAGTCAGCTTATTTATTGAATCTAAAAGTCCGGAGGTTTCAATAACTTTTAAAGGAGATGCAATTTGTCCTTCAGAAATTGCCAGGCCTATTTTTCTCTTACCATAATCGACTCCTAGATACTTCATAATAATTTTATCTGTAAAAAATCCATCTATATCTTTTCTTAAAGAATAGTCATCGATTACACAAGGTAAGCTACACTGGTGAATAAATTTATTAAAATAATTCTGCTTATCTTATATAGTCAACCCCAAGATATTTCATAGTGAAACTTAATCTTAAATTTTAATTTTTGATAATACAATCAGCCTTTTTGTGTTAAATCCTGGTGGAACACATGTCATCAAAGTTAAGTATCGTCCTAACCCCTCTGGAGGTTCAATAACACTTATATCTTTTGGATCAACAATTTTAAGCCCCATTACTGTATAGATAAATTTTTGATTACCTGCTTCCAATATAATCTCATCCCCGCTCTTAATATTTGGCAGGTCCTTAAAAAAAGGGACAAGTTTCCTGTCTAAATTTATAGGCAGTGAGGAGTGTCCTGTAATAAACAAATTCCCTTTCTCACCAGGCATTGCAGTCCCTGGCAGCTGGGCCAAAGTCTCACTAAAATCATTGCTATTTGTTAAAACTTTTATTTTTTCTAATTTAAGCTTTGGAATGCTTAAGAAAAATTCCCTATATTCAGGGGCTAAAATTGTTCTTTTACTTACAAAAGCTGGAAAGTTACCAATGCTTTGTATAGAAAACTCCTGCTCTGATACTCCCAAAACTGCCTGTCTCACTCCTCTGGGGTTAGGATCAACCAGTAAACTATCATTATCAAATGCAATTATCTCCCAGCTTTTAAAAGCCAAATAGGGCATAACAACCTGGACAAGCACAAATATCCCCAATCCCAAAAGTAATAGAAAAAATCCCTTAAAAATCATCCTACATCTATAATATCTAATTTACCGGAAGAAACAAAGTTCGCGAGGGGTGACGCGAAGCGGGGCGCCCCAAAAACTGCCCGCAGCGAACTTGTTAGGAGCGAGGACATTTTTGGGGCTGCGTCGCGGCAGGACCCCGAAGCAAACTACATCACTTAGCAGTTACATGTAAAGTTATATTGTTAGCCAAAAATGGCATTCTGGCTAAAAAGGAAGGCAGTGAGGGAGTTGTCTTTATCTCTGCCCCAATCACACTTTCTATAGTTTTTAACTTCTCTTCCACCTGTGATGGAGTTAAAAAAGCTATATCTTTTTTAATCTGGTCTTCATTCAGCTTTGGCATAAGCTTTGCTTTAAACTTAGCTGTAAACACAAGCTTTCCATCTTTTTCTATTTTTGCAACATCAGCCTGGGTTTCTGTATTTGTCAAATCAAGCATATAACCCTCAGGCACATTTGTTTCAACAAGTTTGGAAACAATTTGTCTTAAATCTGTATCTGAATATGCTGTCCCTTTATAACTGGAAGTTAAATTTAAACTGAATTCACTAGCTTGGTCATTAACATTTTTATTAAAGGATTGTTTTACTACTTTCTCTGCTAAACTCTCTTCTAAAACTTTAATATCTCCCTGAAGTTTTTTCTGCAGTTCATCCTTAGCTTTAGTTCTAAGCTCTGAGGAAACCTGGGCTAAAAGTTTTTTCTGGTCATCTGAGGTTACCACAGTAACATCCTTTGATATCCCACCAGATAATGCCTGGTCAACTTTTGCAGAAACCTCATTTGCAGAAAACCCCTTCACAGACAACTCTTTACCTGCAGACAAATTGCCATCAGGCCCTATATCAGATGCAGTTATACTTGATGTAACTTTCCCAAATGAAATTCCTCCTTCAACTGCAGATTGGGAGGCAATTGTCACTTTGTTATCAAGCTTAAATGATAAATTATTATCACCTGTTAAAATAGTACCTTCAGCTAAGTTTTTTGAAGAACTGGTTTTGTTGTATAAAATCACGCTCCCTTTTGCAGGATCACCAATCTTTTTCTTTCCTGTAGCACTCCCTTTACCACTGCCGCTAATCTCTGTTTCTACAATAGTGCCAGGAATCTTTTTATTCACCTCATCAACACTCTTTATTGCAGGGTCTGCAATAATTGAAGTCTCTTTTTCTAGAGTCCTTGGGTCAACAAATACTGTTACATCTGCCCTAAGTCCAAAAAGTAAAAATCCCAAAAATGCCAAAATTAACAAAACAGGAATAATCCCAATTTTTAAAAGTTTTCCTAGACTTGATTGAAAAGCTCCAGTTCCTGTTTCTTTTAAAAAACCAAGTGGTCCAGCAACTGCTGACTTTACTAACCCCAAAGGTGAAGAATCCATATTGCTATTAAAACTATACTCCTCTATCCCTGCAGGCAAAGGATTTCTCCTAATCTCTGTCCTCGAAGCTACATTCCTATCAACAGCAGTCTCCTCCCCCTGCCTGCCGGCAGGCACGGCAAAATCCTCTTCATATTTTCTTCTGTCTTCATTCTCATCCAATTTTTCATTTTTAATTTTTAAATTTTCATTTTCATTAATGTCCCCTTTTACAAATCCAAACTCTTCCAAAGAATCTTGCGAATTTAGTTTATCCCCTTTGACCACTCCTGATGCAGAAACAGTGCTTGTTCCGGAAAGAAGCGAATTTACCTCTATCTCTCCTGCAGAAATTGATTTATCTGGATATACCTCACTTGCTCCAGCAAAACTAACTGCTTTAATAATTATATATTCTTCCAGCTGATCTATTTTTGGTAAATGTAAAAACGGCAGCTGGCTCATCCAGGAATAACCTGTCATTTCCTCTTTAAGCTTTTCTAAATTCTTATCACCATAAATTAGAATTTTTGACGGCAAAACCTCAATATCTGCCACAGTCAAAAGTGCTTTCTCAATATCTTCCGGTAAATTACCGCTTCTCTTTTGAGATCTGGTAGAAAGTACCTTCCCTGCCTTTACTATTGCAACATTCAAAGGATCTGCTACTTCAACCAAAATCCCGGTCAGGGGTACACTCTGCTGTTTCTGCAGTAAATGAGAAATGGCATGGGAGGTTGAAACATAAGCCATTGGCACAACATCAAGTTCCTTTACCATTCTTCTTAAAAGCTTTAGCTTGTCTTCTTTTAAGTCATCATCCTGCAGCCAGGAGTCAGGGACCCCAAATAAAATTTTTGTAGGTTCAGGTTCAAAATCTGCCAGAGCATCATCAAGTGCATAGTTTGAAGCTAAAATTAAATCCTCTTCACTTTCAAACTTTGAACTGGCTGTATTTATAATATGAAGTTTTTTCCCATCTACCCCCCAAACAGAAGCAGTCACCTTACCCCCTCCAATATTAACTGCAAAAAAGCATTCCAAATTATCATTGTTCTTACCCAAAAACGGAATTGATGGGATTAAACTGGACAGTTTATCAAAAATATTCATAAACAAACTCACTCGTCATTGCGGGCGCAGCGAAGCAATCTCTCAAGTAATAATCTTAACACAAAATAGAAAGTCCATAAAATAAATTACAAAAGCTCAACTCGAATTCTTCTAACCCCAGAAGACACAGCTTCTTCTTTGACTATCTTTATCTTTCCAATAACTCCTGTATGTTCAACATGAGGTCCCCCGCAAAACTCCATTGAATAATACCCACCCCTCTCCCTCTGATCTTTTGCATCTTTGTCCAGCTCAAAATTTGGACCAATTGCATAAATAGAAACTTCTTTGTCATACTTTTCATCAAAAAGTCCAATAGCATTCAACTCCTTTGCTTCAGGAACACTCATAAATTTTCTGTCCACTTTTAAATCCTCCTTTATCCTTTCATTAATAATCTCTTCAGTTTTTTTAATTTCTTCTTCAGTCATTTTCTTGTCATATGAAAAATCAAACCTTAATCTCTCTTGAGTTATATTAGAACCCTTCTGGAATACCTGCGGACCCAAAACATCCCTCAAAGCCTGATGAAGAAGATGGGTTGTGGTGTGATATTTAATCTCAATCTCAGAATGTCCGGCCAACCCTCCTGCAAACTTTCCCAAAGACCCAGCTCTTGAAATTTCCTGGTGTTTTCTAAACTCTTCCCTGAATTGTTCCCTGTCTAACTTCTGCCCTTTTTGCCTGACTAACTCCTCAGTTACCTCTAGAGGAAATCCAAAAGTCTGATAAAGATCAAAAGCAATCTTTCCATCAATAAATTCTTTTTTTTCAATCTCTTTTAAACCCTTCTCTAAACTCTTTCCAAACCTTTCTATTTCCTCAACTACTACTCTTACTACTTTTTCTCTTTGCAGATCTTTTCTCACTCCCAAAATCCCATCATAAGTTTCTAAAACTGCTTCGCAAACTAAAGAAATTAGGGCATCAGTTGGTATTTCTTTTTTCCTGATTGGGTGGAGCTTAACAGCCACTCTCCTGATAAGCCTTCTTAAGATATACCCCTGCAGTTTATTAGAAGGTGTAACCCCGGAAATTATCAAAAAAGTTGCAGCTTTCAAATGGTCTGCAATAATTCTGACAGTTCTTTCATCTGGATTGATCGTATGTTTTTTAATTTCCTCAATTATTAACTCCCAAAGATCTGTTTCATAATCATTATCTTTTCCATTTAACACTGCTAACGTTCTCTCAAAACCCATCCCTGTATCTACATTTTGTGCAGGTAAATCTTCTAAAGTTCCATCTGGTTTTCTATTAAACTGCATAAAAACATCATTCCAAATCTCCACCCAATTTTTATCCTCTGGATCAAATTTTTCTGGAGCTTTTCCCTTTCCTACCCAATAAAACATTTCAGTATCAGGGCCACATGGTCCAAACGCATTTTTTAAAGTCCCATCTGACTCTCTTCTGGAAGTAGGCCACCAGTTTTCTTCTTTTCCCAAATATGCAATTCTTTCTTCAGAAATTCCCAAACTTTTCCAGGCATTTGCAGATTCTTCATCTTGTGGCGCGTCTTCATCTCCTGCAAAAACAGAAACTGCTAATTTTTCTACTGGAATCCCAAGTTTTTTTGTTAAAAACTCAAAAGATAGTTCAATTGCCTCTTTTTTCCAATAATCCCCAATCGACCAATTTCCAAGCATCTCAAAAAATGTGTGATGAGTACCATCCCCTACTTCTTCAATATCATCAGTTCTTATACAAATTTGTGCATCCACCAATCTCTTACTTGGTGGTTCTTTTACACCAGTCAAATAAGGAATTAAAGGCTGCATCCCAGCACTGGTAAATAATACTTTTTCTTTACCTTCTAATTGTTCTTCATCAGAAGGCACTAAAGAAGAAGACACAATTACTTTATGTGGATATTTATTATGGTTTGCAAAAAAATCTAAATATTTTTGCCTTAATTCTCTGCTAGTCATGGGGAAATCATACCAGAGTGAAGCTAAATTAGAAAGATTATTTCTTCTTACTCTTTAAAAAAACTCCAATTATATCTTTAACAGAACCTGCCATATTTTTGGCCATAAATCCTAAAATTGATGCAATTACAACCTTTGATGGCAAATCCACCCTCTTTGCTATATCCTCTGTCTCATCCAAAATTTTATTGGCTTTTTGTAAAGCTCTTCTGATTGCAAAAAAGACAAGTAGTATTGCCACTGCAATAATGACAAAAATAATTGTCCAAATAGAAACTAATGTAACAAGGGCTATTTCAAGTAAACTCATAAGTTAAAGTAGTGTATCTTTTATTTTTATTTTTTTCAATTCTTGACTAGAAACAAAGGGCGTTAAGCGAGGAGAGATTTTCTATCAGGGGGAGCCAGACCTTGTGTCTGAGGGGGTACGCTTTCCCCCGATCAGAAAATCTCGACGAGTAGCCCGACTTTCAGTCAAAGGAATTTTTGGTACTTTTGTTCCCAAAAGTACAAAGAAAAATGTATCTAGAATTAATCTAGAGATCCTTCACTCCGTTCAGGATGACACAAAACTCTCACTTTTTAACAAACACAGTCCTATCAACTTTAGATGCTTGTCCAAACTTAGAAGTTGAAACAACAGAAATTATATTTGTTGACTCATTAAGCTTAACCTCTTCTCTAAAATACCCATTTGCATCAAGACCAATTTCCTGATTATTAACAGTAAGCTTTGCCTCAGGATCAGTGTTTCCCTCCACAAATACTACAGGCACCTCTACAGTCTGCCCCTCAGTTGGAGAAACTATCTCAAGTTTTGGTGCTCCCACAAACTGTCTATATTCAACCCAAAGGTAGGCAAAAAAAGCTAAAATTATTGTTACCACCACAAACCCCAAAATTCTTGAAGGAGTTATGTTAAACTTATTAACTTTTAAAGGATTTGAAAAACTTTCTAAAATTTTTGGAGGATGCTTTGAGGCCTCATAGTCCCTCCTAAAAACAGCCAGAAGTTTATTGGCATCAAGCCCTAAAAATTTTCCATAATTTTTAATAAAACCCTGGATAAAGGTTTCTGGGGGAAGTTTGGAAAAGTTATCTTCTTCTAAAGCCTCCAGTAACTCAACCCTGATTTTTGTAGCTTTCTCAACCTCTTCTAGTGTATAAAATTTAGCCTCTCTTGTTTCTTTTAAGATTTGTCCCACAGTCCGCATTGACAAATTATAGCAGACTACTTCTCCTTAGACATCTTCTTAGCAGTAGGAAAATGGATTAAAAATAGTACTATACCAACTAAAGTTGCAGTCACAGAATTTTTAATATCTTCTAACTTATTTTGCTTTCTCTCTGCTTCTACCTGCTCTAAACAAGCCCTTTTAGCCACCTCTTTTTCTTCTGCGCTCATAGATGCAGAAGTTTTACCCTCCTCTAAAACAGGGTATGGGCCAAGTCTTGTATTTGCACTACCATACTCGCAATTTGCAATCCCATACTTTAATGGATACTGGTCATATTGGGTTAAATTTAAAATTAAATTTGCCCAGGAAAATGATGCAAAAATCAAAAGCCCCAAAGAAACTGCACTTATCACATAAAAATAGATTAAAGCAATCAGTTTTCCCATATCTTTATTTTAGCTCAATTAGCTCTTTTTTTGAATGTGTCAGTTCAACTAAACTTTTACCATCAAAATAAAATAAATCCTCAATCCTAACCCCTCCAAAATCTTCTATGCCGTGCCTGCCGGCAGGCAGGTAAATCCCAGGTTCTATAGAAAATACCATACCCTTTTCTAAAATTTCACTGGATCTTGGACTAACATGTGGTCTTTCATGTACCTCTATCCCAATCCCATGACCTAAAGAATGAGGAATAGAAGAATAACCACTTTTTAAAATAAACTCCCTCGCAGCCTTATCAACATCAGCAAGCTTAATAATCTTTATTTTCTTATTTTCATCTGAGACTGCACTCCCGGAGTGTAGCCTCACAAAACCAACAGCCTTCTCCTGTGCTCCCTTTACAACTTCATAAATCTCTTTCTGTTTTTTAGAAGCACTCCCATAAATCACAGTCCTGGTCATATCAGAACAGTAATTTTTATACTTCACCCCAAAATCCATTAATACAAATTGGTCTTTTTCTAGTTTTGTATTATCTGTTTGATGATGTGGAATAGCACTATTTTTCCCAAAAGCTACAATTGATCTAAAACTTAACTCAGCCCCTTCTCCCCTAACAAACTTTTCTAACTCCCAGGCTATCTCTTTCTCTGAAACTCCAACTTTTAGCTTTTGCAAAACATTCTCAAAAGCTAAATCCCCAATCTCACAGGCTTTCTTAATCTTTTCCTCTTCATCCTCTTCCTTCAAAATCCTTAACTCTTCTAAATTAATCCCCACCAAATTTTTAAAAAATCCAGAAAACCTCTTAAACTCACTTACCCTCAGATCTTCCTCCTCAATCCCCAGCTTTTTAATACTATGTCTTTTAATAAAACTTAAAAAAATATTTTTAAACTTACTTCTGGCAGTCAGTTCCATAACTTTAAACCCATGATCTATCCCTTTAAGCTCTAAAGCCAGTAAACTATGTGTCACCAGCATCTGTTCTTTTTGTGAAACCAGCAAATAACAATCCCTCTCTTCTTTGGAAAAATTTGCATACCCGATAAGATAGGTAATATTTGCAACAGAAGACACCAATACTCCACCCACTTTTTCTTTTTCTATTAACTTTTTTAAATTATTCAATCTATCCAAATACATAAAACTTCCTAGTTACAATTAGTCGCGGCCACGATTATTTGTACCCACTTAAATATCGCACCTCGGAGGTGCGAGTTAATATCCTCATTATAAACTCACTCTAAATTCCTTAATTCCTCCTCTAGGTACAGCAGTAATTCTAATCTTATGCTCCCCCTGATACTCCTTCTCATGCACTATAGCCACTCCATTTGCTCCTCTCAACTCTAAACCAGCCCCCAAATACCTTGGAGGAGTCTCCATCTTTTCCTCTTCCAAATTATCTGTCCTCAAACAATCATGACAAGTCACATTAAATATATAACCCCCAATGATATTTTTCTCAGAACCAATAAATTCAATAGTCACAAATGGAAATTATATCAGGATTTTATGGGGGTAGCGAGATCAGCAAGAGTACTAATAGTCTTTCTCATTACATGCTTTTGAGCAATATCCACATTTGGATCTAAAAATACATTTCTAACTTTATCTAAAGCATTTTCAAAAACATGTTCACCTGTTCACTCTCAAACCTACTTCTTGCTGCTACCAATCTAACACGATTAACTGTGGCCCTAAACTCCTTTGTCCAAATATCATATGCCACATTGTCTCCTTTTTTTAACATTGCTAGAAATAGTACATCACTTTTAAGTTCACTGTCTTGCCAATCCCTAGCTTCATCAATTCCCGATCTAAACACATTTTTTACCTTAAGAGAAATTAATTCTCTTCCTAAATCCTCATCTTTGGGTATACCCATAATAAATTTTGATGCGTCATAAACTCTCTTATTGTCAGTTCCAAAAGCTTCAAAAATTCTAGGATTTATATGTGGGATTAACCCTAAAAAAAGATGATCTATTCCTATAACATCAGAGTTAAAATTTGCAGCTTCTTCTATCCCCTTGTTAAATGCATCAGTTACAGACTGGGAAAATCTAAATCCAAACTCAGCCCCCAACTGCTCTTTAATAATCATTATAAGCTAATATACAAATTTGAAAATTTTATTGCAAGCGGCTTCTAACATCCCACCCACGAGGTGGGAGTTTTATAACTCACTTGTTTCTATAGTATATAATGTAAAAACTTAATATGGTTCCCGAGATCTCTCCTAATCTTGAAAGTTTTAGAATAAAAACGGCTGATGCATTTACAAGTCTTATTGATGATCCGGAAAATACTCCTTTGTTGGAAAAGTTTCGCTTTACTTATGAAGAAAGAAGAAAACACCCTTGGTTAAGAGAAAGTGGACAAGGTCCCCTATACCAAGGCCTTAATGGGTTAACTGAAGCTTTAAGAAGTGTACTATTTTTCCACCACCAGGAATCCCAAGATTGGTTGATTCGAAGAAATTTGGAAAAAGGAATGCAAGCTGAAATTGACCCCACCTTTTTAAATGGGATGAAAGTATCTGCTAATGAAGCAGTATTAGATGAACGAATACTACAAAGCTTTGCCAGATCCTTAAATAGGAAAAACCTACGAGTCGACCAATTAGATACTCCGGAATTACAACAAGAACTCAGACATGGAATATCTATTTATTGGGAAAACACACACGCCCACGGCTATTCGGGAGATCCTTGGTAGTTTATTGTTCTGGAGGCTGTCCACCACCATTTAAAAACTCATCTGCATTTCTCACCAGCACATCCCTGGGCTTTGAACCCTCACCTACACCTATCACCCCTGCAGCCTCAAGCTCATCTATAATTCTTGCAGCCCTGGCATACCCCACCCTT
>MFDF01000010.1 GCA_001776785.1 Candidatus Daviesbacteria bacterium RIFCSPHIGHO2_12_FULL_37_16 | reverse complement strand
CAGATTTTGTAGTCACATTTTCCCAGTAATCTTTTATCCAGGTGAAACCATCTGGTTTAATGTTAGACGGATCTACAGCGATCTTTACTCTGGCTTTAGAGTATTTTAAGAGTGTTCCGTCGTTTGCTGCAATATCAATGTGGATACCTCTGCAAAGTTTTGCTATTTCTTTTAGGTTGTCTACGATTACCGAATTTATATGAGACTGATACCAGTAATTTTTATACAGTAATTGTCTGGGAGTATTGTGGGCAAGCTGAAGCAGTGTACAATTTTGACAATAAACAGTCTCTAATGGGTATTTTCTACTCTGCTTTGGAGTTTTAGTAAAATTTGATATAGAAATGGTATCTAAAGATCCAATTTGTAATAGTTTGTTATTATAACAAATTCTGCACTTTAAAATTTTCATATTTTTATATTCTCCCTTTCTTTAAATTCTCTACTCAGACTGTTGCACAGTTCTGAGCGGTAATGATTAAGATCCTGGGCTTTTTTTGCGTCCAGACGGGTGTGCTTATTTGCCCTTATCTTATCAACAAGATTGAATATTTTTATATTTGTCACTGTAAGTTCTTCAATCAGAGTTGCTAAAGATTTTTTCATAGCTTTAGATTTATTTAAGGCGCTACTTAACTCTGAGTGGTATTTATTAAGATCTTCCAGCTTTTTAGCATCTTCAGGGGTATGTTTTTTCTTCTCCGTCAGATGATAGATTTTTATATTTGTCACTGTAAATTCATCAATCAGAGTTGCTAAAGATTTTTTCATAGTTGTTTGTATAATTTGGCGATTTTACTAATATGATATTTTTTTGCTTCTTTAATTATCTTTTCTGACCACTGACTATAATATTTTTTATCCCTTAATTTCACTGCTTCTGCAAGCAGCGATTCCATATTGCCGGCCGGTATATAAAAGCCTTCAACTTCCTCATATCCTAAGATAGGAGCAGCAATCGTAGGTATACCAAACGATGCTGCATTTATTATTTTGGTGGGATGTCTATAGGGACTATCCTCATAATAATTAAAGTAACCTATAACCTGAATATCAATGGTTTTATAGTAATCGATAATATCTTTCCTGACCTTAAAATTAAGAAGAGGAGTAAAATTGAAACCGATTTTTTCCAATTCTTCTTTTACGAGCTTATTTACGCTTACATGATGGGATGAGTTTGGACCTACGAAGCCGCAATTGATTATTTTTTTTCTGCTCCGTACAACTTCTTCGAAGTTAACATGATGGTGTGGAATTAAAATTACTTCATTCTTTAATGTTTCTTTAAGAAACTTGTAGTGAATTTGGGACATGGCGATCACTTTTATTCCCGGGCGTTTTTTTAAAAGCTCGACAACATATTTGTCATCCAGTACATCTACATATGCGCCATCCTTAACATTGTCTAATCTGCTGTATTTAATATAAATACATACATCATTTTCGTATCCTTCTTTTGGGTTAAGCCTCCCCTTTAAGTACTCTACTACTTCTTCTGCTCTGACACGGGTAGTCTTTCGGCACAAATATTCTCCGCTGTTTCTTTTTAGGTCTTCTTCTAAATATGTAGGTTTAGCAAAAATTGAAATCATTTTAATTCATCTATGAATTCATCAAATCTGCCTAATGTTTTTCCCCAGCCAGGTACTCCGTCTGACTCCTGCCATTCCCGGCAACTGTTCTCTGAGCGAAACTCTGACTTATCCATACGCTGGCGGGTAAAGGCGTTTGGGTGGCGGATATTAACATCGGGTATCTCGGAACGATAATAAGTATAGTGACCATACCGGTCCTCCTTAGGTAAACCCTTAGGAGGGGAGAAACCCCATGAATGCCTATATCCCAGTTTCTCTACCCTCTGAACGACCTTTCTGTAGTGTCTTAACAGCAAACTACGGTAAGCACACACCATGGATACATCATTGTGAATATAGGTAACCGCCTTTCCGGTTACTGAACTGACATTCCAGAAGTTGAGGTTAAAATAAAAGTGATCGTCTTTTTCAGGGGTGAAATCAAAGTGAGAGGGGTGATAAAGGAGATCATGTTCTATAAGGAAGACTATATCAGTTTTACATTCCTCTAAGCCTTTAAGGATTTGTTTAAACAGAGATAGCACGCAGCTTTCCAGGTCCATCACAAAATTCTGTCCAAAGTTAATTGGCTTTTGGGAGACAGAGATTATGGGAAACTTCCATATCTCCATACACTTATTGAGTTGAGCCTGGCAAGCAAGAAAGATTTTCTCTTCAGGCACATTATTAGTATAATAAACTAATCCTTTAGTCAATTTGGTCATATTTTTACAAAAAACCACGATGGGCAAATATTGCTTTTTATTTATTCCAACTGATTTGTTGGTATTTGTTTAAATATACCTAAATCTGAAATATTACTAACAACAGAAGTTTTTGGTGAAACATTTGCATGATAAATATGCTTGAACTCCAGCCAGATTTTATCATATCCATAACAGTCATCCTCTCTCTTTTGTGTGTCATGTAGGACTAAGTATTGAGCACAATCTTTTAATCTTAAGGCGTCAGATCCTCTCACATGACAATTTCTCTTATTAGTCCCATGATCGATTAAAACAACACTCCATTTCATTTTATTAACCCAATCTTCATCAAAAATTGCGGAGACATGATGTGTTTCAGTTCGAAATTTTCGAGCAAATGGATAATAATTTTTAGAACTTTCGTAAGTAACTAAAGTTCTCCCAGTTTCTTGGCAAATCCAATGAAGTAAAGGAGTGCTAAACAGGCCAGAACCCAATTCTAAAATGGGACCTTCAGTATTTTCGACCACTTTAAGTAAAGTTGGTATAAATGAGGACCATCCTTGGCCGAGTTTCATAAAAATTTACTCCTTAAATCGTTAACGTTGCCCCAATATGGTAAATTTTTGCTAATGTTCGGCTTTCCATGCAGAATACCAGTGGAAGAGGAGGTACCGTTCCTAGTCTTCATGGAAATACATGGATTTTCTCCATGGAAAAAAGTATAGGATTCATAATAATAAGGAGAGATACGTGATTTTAGTTCGTTATAGCTTTTATTGTACCAATCAGGAAATTGTTCAAGATACTTTTCTAACAGATTAATAAAGTATTCCCGCCTAACAATTTGTGCTCCTTCAGAATAATGCTTCCTATGAAAATTATAATGTTTATATTTTTCATCTTTCTCAAGCCACATAATCCAAATATTATCGTAACGATAGATATTTTCGTCTTTAGGTTTAAACTGAAAATATTCGGGTGGATAAAGAAAATCTGATTCAGCCATAATGAGATATTCAGTTGTAGCAACCTTGGCTCCAATCAGAATCTGCCGCCATTCATTCACATAAGACTGTCCAACCTCTCCCACACAAATATTCTGACCTAATTTTATTGGTTTTTGGGAAACACTAACAATTGGAAGGTTACCACAGTTTTCAAGCAGTGAATCTATAATCTTCTGCTCAAAGACCGGGTCTTCATGGTTTGAAGTATAGTAAAGGATTGTTTTATTCATGATATATCTTAATTTGGTATTAACCGATGATAACTTAATACAAAGTTCTAGTGTGGGTCATCAAAAGGCAGAGGTTCATTGGCAAGCACTCGGTGGGGTAGAGGAAACAGTCAATACTCCGCTAGTTAAGGTTATATAACCAATTCCACCCGCAGTATCACCCATGACAATACAGCCAGGAACAGAGGAGGAACCAGAATGCACTTTTCTTGCATGTGTATCTGCGTTAGCTGATGATGAACCAAAATATGCATCTGTCATGGATGAATTTCCGATTACTGCAGTGTTTGGTCCGGCACCTGTGGCTGTGCTGCCTATTACAATGCTGTTTGAATCATTGTTATCATAGCCTTTTGTATAATTTCCAATGTATATACTATTTTCAGGACTAGTTAAAGGCGTTGATTCATCTGCTTGAAAAATTCCTGCTCGATAACCAATTCCAATGTTGGTACCTCCATCATAGTTATAAAAAAGGGCATCAAATCCAAGTGCAGTGTTATATTCTCCGGTATTATTATTACGCAAAGTGTTTGTGCCAACTGCGCTGTTGTAACGACCTATGGTGTTTTCTCTCATTGAGCTGGAGCCGACTGCGGTATTAGAATCGCTTCCTGTGCTACTAATTAAAGCATAATAACCTACTGCAGTAGAATCTAAGCTACCTCCCACACTAGTGAGCGCTCTATAGCCTACTGCAGTGTTGCTAGAGCTACTTGCATTGGCGTTGAGCAAAGTGCCTGTACCTACCGCAGTGTTAGTGGATACTGCTCCACCTCCCAAGCCGACATTTAGAGTATTTATTGTTGCATCGCCAGAAGAGGTCAGACTGGATACTCTTGCATTACCTGATACATCAAGTGTGGCTGCAGGAGAATTTGTGCCAATGCCTAGTCTATTATTTGCGTTATTCCAAAACAAATTAGAATTGTTTTGAGAAATTGAAGTCCCGTTAGAAAATAATACTGAACCTGTAGTAAAAGAGTTAGCGCCTGTTCCGCCCCGTGATAAAGGCAATAATCCCAGCCAGCCCAGTGAATGTACATTACCTGAAGAAGAAATAGCTACATTTGAATCATTTTGGAAAGTTTGAGTATTTCCTGTTTGGCCATTTAAACTTTGAACTACTGCTAAGGCTTGAGTTGGGGCAACAAGAGGGAGTAAAAATAATATGTAAGCTATTAATGAAATATGAGCCCTCATGCCACCTAATCTAATAGATTACCAAATACTTGTCAATCCCTACTTATTAATTCAGAGTAAATAGCAGGTGTTAATTTTTGCCCGAATCCCAATAGCGAAGCAACGCAATTAATGTTCTATCAATGAAGGGGATAGGAAATACGAGTTCTGGTTTCAGCCCATCCTAATATGCTCATCTTTTTACAAAAAACCATGATGGGCATTTGTCACTTTTATTTATTCCTACAGTCTTATCAGTAAGATACAAAGGAATGATTTTATGCAGCTTTGTATAATCATCAACAGCTTCCTTGACATTGATATCGAATTTATGGCGATAGTCACCAGGTAGGATGTAATCATGCCCGCTAACAATTCCACCTGGACGCACTCTTCTAGCCCAAAGAATAATGTCTGTCATTACATAATCATAGGAATGGTCGCCATCTATATAGACAAAGTCTAATGAATCATATGGAACATCTTGTACTGCGATTTCACTAAACTTTTCAATCAGGGTAAAATTTCTATCCTTCATTCTTCCAGCCATTGCAAGTTTATTACGTTCGTAGCGTGGTACTGTCTTGTGGCGTGTTGAAGATGGTTGATCTGCAAATGGCTCAACACCTATTAGTTTTAATCCTGGGATCTCCCTAAACATACTTCTGGCATTTCTACCCCGGAATACACCTACCTCAGCCCCTAATTTAAATCCCAACTCAGTAAAGAGCTGATAAAGGTTCTGTCTAATTGTGCCCGGTATCACCTGTGGAGCACCAGGTACTGGATTAGGTCCATATTTATTTATAAGATAATCTTTGGTATTCATTCAAATATTTTTAAATTTTTTCTATTGCTTACCACAGAAGTCCATGGGGTACAGAATTTCCAGTGTTTAACTTCCTTAAAATATGGCCAAACTTCTTCATACTTATATTTTGGGACGTTGGTATCGTGAAGTACAATATAATCAGCGCAATCCTTAAGGCGTAAAGCTTCGATAGCTCTACGTTCAATTAAATGATCAACGAGTACCACGCTCCAGTTTTTCTCAATATCTATCTTATCCCAATCATCTACGGATATTATCCTATGGTTCCTACTCCTAAACTGTCTTGCGAATTCGAAGAAATCTTTATTATCCTCATAAGTAAATAATCTTCGTCTTTTTTCTGCGCATAACCAATGAAGTAGGGGGGTACTAAAAATCCCCGCCCCTAATTCCAAAATTGGTCCTTCACTCATCTGGATTGCCCTGATTAAAAATGGCATATAAGTTGAATTTCCTTTTAATAATGACCAGTTTTTATATATTCCTATCATAAAAATTTATTTATTAAATCATTAACTTCTCCCCAATATGGTAAGTTTTTACGGATATTTTCTGGGCCTTCTTTAATGGCAGTACGAAGGCTAATTCCATTCCCAGTCTTCATGGAAATACATGGATTTTCTCCATGAATAAGGGTATGCGGCACCCTGTGATAAGGAGAGTGACGGGGATCAGTCTCATTATTGTTTTTAATATACCAGCCTGGATATGGTTCAAGATATTTTTCTAACAAATCAATCAAAAATTTGCGCTTAACAATTTGAGCTCCATCAGAAGTTGATCTTTTGCGGTAAAAATTTTGCTGTTTTCTATCCGATAGTTCCATAATCCAGACATTTTCGTAGCGGTAAATATTATCTCCTGAAGGCTTAAAATTAAAATATTCTGGAGGATAAAGAAAATCTGATTCTGCTGTGATTACATATTCAGTTGTTGCAAGTTTGGCTGCCATGAGAATTTGTTTCCGGCAATTGAGATATGAAAATCCCACATCTCCAATACAAATATTCTGGCCTAAATCCATTGGTTTTTGGGAAACACTGATAATCGGCATATTACCGCTTTTAGAGAGCATATCATCTATAATTTTCTGCTCCATTTTAGGGTCCTCATGGTTTGATGTATAGTAAATTATTGTTTTGCTCCCCGAGAAAGATTTTTGTATATTCATTTATGCTCCTACTACATTAGGATAAATATCTTCCATTTTTACCCAAAACCATGATGGAGAGATATCGCCCTTCTTAACGTATTTATCCTCACCCGTAATATAAAACTCAATACCATGTACCCTGGTATAGTCATTTACAGCTTGAGTTACCTTAGCTTTCCGGCCTTCTTTATTGTTATCATAAAAGTAATCATGCCCGCTTATAATCCCGCCTTTACGGACCTTTCTGCCCCATAGGATTATATCCTGCATAACAGCGTCATAAGAATGATCTCCGTCTATATAAACAAAATCAAGTGAATTATCAGGAATATCTTTAACGCCGTCTTCACTGAATTTTTCTATAATTACGGCATTTTTATCCTGTAACCTTTTCTGGGCCTGTCTTTTAACTGCCCGTAAGTAACGGTCATCCCAACGGCGGAGATATGCAGTTGCTTCATAACTACACTGGGGATGCTGTTTATATGGATCGACAGCGTAAAGTTGAAGATTTGGAATACACTCAAACATATTCTGGGCGTTCTTGCCTTTTTCTACGCCAACTTCACATCCCTTGGTGTATCCAAGCTGCGCAAACAATTTATAAAGCTCTTGGCGGGTTATTCCTTTTAGGACACGCGGGTTCCCGTCGGCAGTAGTATACTTTTGTTTGATATATTCAGTAGGATTTATCATGTTATTTTATACATTGCATCGTAAAAATTATACGTAATGGGGTCGTCTCTTTTAAACATCCTTTTCCATTTACTTGGTATTGGAAAACTATCCTCGGAGAATGTTGTCCCGTTATCGGGGTTAACCTTGCTCTTCCAGTCCTTGAAGTACAGATATTTACCGGTTGCAAACATCTCAAAATAATCAGCAAGCTCTTTTTCGGATAATTCCGTAAGG
Source organism: Candidatus Daviesbacteria bacterium RIFCSPHIGHO2_12_FULL_37_16 (assembly GCA_001776785.1). Taxonomy (GTDB): domain Bacteria; phylum Patescibacteriota; class Microgenomatia; order Daviesbacterales; family UBA10151; genus GWB1-36-5. The sequence goes on along the minus strand of MFDF01000010.1, from coordinate 571 downwards.
ACACTTATTGCGATATATAGGTCGGCACCTAATGATTTATCTGGTACGCGAAGGAACGTAATATCTGCATTAGGAAATTCTTTAGTTAGATGCTCCCGTGCCAAATCTAGTGCAGGGGAAATGTCTATTATTGTATATTTTAAATGCGGGAATCGCTTTAAAAGAACATAAGCAGTCCTTCCATAGCCAGCACCCACTTCACATACTGACTTTATCCTGGAAAAATCAATATCCATTGCTTCTATTTCAAACATACTATTTATCAAATCTTGTGATACTATATGGCCGTTTATTTCTGTAGTGACGGGATTGCCGAACATACTATCATCCATATCGATATTAGTTACATGTCGTGCGATACGTTTTATATACGCCTCATTATCATTTCTTCTGTCAGTAAAATATCGAGTGGCTACTGTATTTCTGAATCCCTGTGTTCCATTTTTCAGCATCTCCTTATGGCGTGCTGATAATTTATCCCAAAATTTAGACATAATGATTGAGTTTGACTAAGATTTTTACATACTCACGGCTTTTTTCTCTTTCCGCTGTCCCGCCACTGTAGTGACTT
>MFDF01000009.1:4820-11471 GCA_001776785.1 Candidatus Daviesbacteria bacterium RIFCSPHIGHO2_12_FULL_37_16 | reverse complement strand
CTGCTAAAGCTTTATCAAAATTCGTAAATTTAAAACCGCCAATCTCTTTTAAGAGTCTGCTGTTACTTGCACTATATTCATTTGCAAATCCCCTTTTCTTTACTAAGATTTTACATTTATACTCAGAAAGCGCATTAATTTTATTAGCAATTGTTAACAAGTCTATAGAATAGCCATTGACAACATTGTAATCATTAAATTTGAATCTTTTACTTAAAAACATGTCTAGAATATTTACCAAATCATTAACATACAAATAATCAAACTTTGCATTCTGATTTAATGTGATTGACATCCTAAGAATATATTTACACAAAGAATTTGAAATAAAACGAATCGTGGGATCTTCGTAACTCCCCCAAACTCCAAAGCTCCTAATATTTATTATCTTTTTTGAATTTTCAATATATTTTGCACATATATATTTATATAGTCCAAAATTGTCTTCTGGAACGTATTTATCAAAATCTACTTCTGCAATTTTCACCAGTGGACGTTCTTTTCCGTATTCAATCCCTGAACCCAGGTTAATCATTTTGCTAAAGTATTTTTGATTTCTTACAATATTAAAAAATATCCGAAGATTAGCAATTCCTATTTCTGGGGTGTTTGAAATTTTTCTATTTCCTCCGATTATTGCTGTGTGAATCACAAAATCAAAGGGTCCCAGTTTTTTGAAAAATTTCTCTACTGCCTCAGTATTTAACAAGTCCAGCTCATTGTGTCGGGGAGCAACAATTCTGTACTTCTTTTTAAACATCTCAATAAAATTTCTGGCGATAAAACCAGACGAACCTGTGATAAAAACTTTTTTTATTTTCATAAGAAATTAAATAATTGTAATTGAATTTTAAGGAGTTTAAAAATTATCTTGAAAAACTTTTCACTCACTTAACTTAAATCTGTTTTAATTTTCGCAATCTCCTTTTTGGAAAGAAAAGGGTACATATCATCAATTGCTGCAGATACCATTGTGCCATCAGCTAGGCGCTTCGACGAAACTGTAGGAATAATATTTTGATTTGTGAGGCAAGCAATTTCACAAATAACTGAACCTTTCGAGTTCAACACTTTTGGAATTATTTTAATTAACTCATCATTATTTTTTGCTTCACAATATTTTATTCCGTATGTGTAAGCAATTTTAGATATATCGGGCAAGGAAAGACCTGTTTTTTTACTTTCGCCTATAAGCCTATTTCCAAAGTAAATTTGTTGTGTATTTCTAATAGAAACATATCCCTTGTTACTGATAACGAATATTTTAATTGGGAGCCTGTGATGCCTAATTGTTTGGAGTTCTTGAATATTTATTTGTAATGAGCCATCCCCTGTTATACATATAACTCTATTTAGGTTGGACCCAATACAAGCACCAATGCTCGCCGGTATACTAAAACCCATTGCTCCCGTTGCGCCTGGTATTAGTAAGCGCTGCCCATTTTTAATTTTAATTGCTTGCCTAACTATGTAATATGAATATCCGGCATCAGTGACAATAATATCATCAAACCCTAAATTCCTACTTATTCTGTCAACGGCAAAATACATATTAACTGGACCTTTTGATTTAGAATACTGATTCAAATAAACAGGGTATTTATTTCTTAGTTCTTTGCATTTTTCGAGCCAGTCGTCCTTGAAATTAAATCGAGTTTTTTTTGCGGCAGAGAACAATGCTTGGATGAAATTTTTAGCATCCGAAAGAACTAATTGGTCAATTTTAATTGTTTTTTTCTCATGCTCTGCCTTATCTATATCAATTACTATCTTTTTTGCGTCAGGGGCGAACTTATCAAACTTATAACCAATGATAGGGATGCCCAAACGAGTGCCAATACATAGTATTAAATCTGAATTTTGAATGGCCATGTTGGCGGCCCTCTCTCCGCGCATTCCGGCCTTGCCCACAAAAAATGGGTTACTATCCTCAATAATGTCGCCACCCATAGTAGACAACACAACAGGAATTTTCAAGAAAGAGATAAGTTTTTTAAAATCATCAATTGCACCAGAGAGCCTAATCCCGCCTCCGGCGATAATTACCGGTTTTCTCGAAGACTTAAGCAGTTTAATAACAGTTGAAATTTCAGTTCGAGTTGGTTTATTTTGGTTGGTTCTCTCGAGTTTTGAAGAGTCAAACCCGATCAACTTCCGCTCATCTATCAAGGCGCCTTGCACATCGAGTGGTATATCAAGCCAAACAGGACCTGGTCTGCCGGATTTAGCCAAAAACACAGCTTTTTCAAGGTGATAAAGGATTTTATTAGGATTATTTACAAAAGAAGAGTACTTTGTAACACTTTCAATAATTGGAATTATATTTACTTCAAGAAAACCAAACTGTCTCAATCCTATGATATTGGAATTGAAAACTGTTTGCAGTCTTTTACTTTGGCCAGAAATCACCATCAATGGTATGGAGTCCTGCCATGCCCCTACTACTCCTGTTAATGTGTTTGTCGCTCCTGGTCCTGAAGTAACTACCGCAACACCTAAATTTCCACTAATTCGGGAGTAAGTATCTGCAGCCATGACAGAAGCTTGCTCATGCTGATTGCAAATGTACTTGATTTTCTCATTTAGAGCAATTGCATCGTTAAGAAACATAGCACTGCCACCGGTAACTGTGAAAATATATTCCGTTCCTATACTGTAAATATAAGAAATAACCAAATCTGCTACACGGATCATAAGTTTGCAAAATTTATCATTTTGTTAAATTCATCAAAAATAATCGCTGAATCCACCTTATAACACAGAAATTGAACGCCTATTTTCTTAAAGAACTTTAATTCTCGCCGGTTATGAAACATTGCTCCTGCAATCTTTTTTTTACTTTTTATAATTTTTACCAATTGTTTCAGAGTTTCAACAACGAGTGGACTCTCAGTATTTCCATTCACACCTAATGCAAGAGAAAGATCATAAACACCAATGTATATAATGTCGACATTTTTATCGTCAATAATTTCCTCAATCATATCGACTCCCTTTTTACTTTCAATTAGAAGCGACAGTAGGACGTTCTTGTTTTGTTTTTCTGTATAATCTGGTTTTTTCTGATAACCGCCCGCCCTTGTGTAAGGATTCAAACTTCTATTTCCAATCGGCGGGAATTTCATATTATTAACAGCCTTGACTCTATCGCTTTCAGATTCAATGTGCGAAACGATGATTCCCGAAGGAGCAATTTCAAGTGACCTAAGAATATCAGACGCATTATTTTTTGGAACCCTTACAATAGAAAAACAGCCTTCCACTTCTGCGGCAATCACCATTCTGGAAGCAGTTGTAAAATCCATAGAACCATGTTCCATGTCAATAATTACAAAATCCAAACCAGCTTTTGCAATTACGTTAACAAGTTCAGGAGATGGTATCTCGCACCAAGTTCCAATTATTGATTTTCCCCGCGTCATTTTTTCTTTAAGAGAGTTATCTTGCATGTTTTTTAGATTTGTTTTTCATATTGCTTGCAAGAAATCGTTCAACAACATTTCGACATATAAATCCCGAAGAGCCGGTTATAAAAATTCTAAGCTTCTTCATTTTTCTCGGTAATCATATTCGATTTTAGTTCTTCCGTGGAAAGAAAAGGAAATAAGTCTTCATAAGGTCTTGAAACAATAGATCCATCGGGCTGTCTGGTGGATGATATTCTTGGGATTATAAGCTGCCACTGTGGGGATTTAACATCACAAAGAACCGGTCCGGGGTGAGATAATACTTGTTTTATCTTTTTATCAACCTCAGAAGTATTATTAATACTCACTTCATAAATTTCATAAGCTTTAGCAATTTTTGAAATATCAGGGAACCAAAGGCCTGTTTTTGGACTTTCCCCCATAAGTCTCCCCTCCATATGAGTTCTTTGGGTATGTCTTATCAGAAGATAGCCTTTGTTGTTAATAACAAAGATTTTTATAGGCAGCTTATTTTGTTTAACTGTTGCCAGTTCCTGAACATTCATTTGCAAGCCGCCATCACCGGTGACCACTATTGTCCTTTTTCCTTTTGCACCCAAACATGCCCCTATACAACTAGGCCAATAGCCCATCGTCGAGATGCCACCGGTTGTTAAAAACCTTTGCCCCGTCTTAATTTGCCATGTCTGACAAACAACATGGAAAGGAGAGCTTGTATCAACTACAATAGTGTCATCCTTACCTGCTAGCTTTGAAAGCCTTTCAGTAAAAAAGTAGGAATTAACAAGTTTTCCTTTTTTATATTCTGGAAGAACCATTGGATAGCGCTTTCTCCAGGATAAACATATTCCAGTCCATTTTTTAAAATCCGGAAGTCTTTTATGATTGATTTGCAAAAGCGTTTCTTTAAGAAAGTCTCTGGCGTCTTTATTAATTCTCAAATCAATATTTATGCCGGGTTTATTAAGTTCCTCGGTATCCAGCTCAACAACAACCTTCTTGGCATACTTGCCCCAATCTTTGGTATCATAGCCGACAATTCCCGTATCAAGCCTTGCACCAATGGCAATTATCAAATCCGCGTTTTGAATAGCAAAATTTGCGGCCCTGTCCGGGTAAAGACCCGGCCGGCCGACAAAAAGGGGACTAGCGCTTTCAATTAGGTCGATCCCAAGCCTTGTCGTAACTACGGGAACTTTCAGTTTAGAAACGGCTTTTGAAAATTCATCCTGCGCCTTGGCAACCCTTATTCCTTGACCGGCTAAAATAAGCGGTTTTTGAGACCTGTAAAGTAAGTCAAGGGTTTTTGATACTTCCTTTTTCAAAAAACTATTATTCCTGGTAGCTTTTGGCAAATGGAATTTTTCAAACAGCTTTACAGGAACCTCCATCCTTTGAATATCCAAAGGCACTTCAATCCAAACAGGTCCCATCCTTCCGGAAGTCGCCTGATAGTACGCCTCATCGAGATAGTATTGAACTTTTGCCGGATCATCAATTGTTTTGAAATACTTAGTTACAGTTTTTGCAATAGGTGCGATATTTATTCCCTGGAGTCCAAATTGCCTTATTTTTGTTTCCTGCATATAAGAAACAGTGGTATACGACGATTGTCCCGATATGATCATCACCGGTGCCGAATCAACATAGGCCCCGACAACTCCATTTAAAACATTAATTGCACCCGGTCCTGCGGTGACCATTGCAACCCCAAGTTTGCCGCTTATCCTGCTGTATGCCTCTGCCGCCATTGCTGCCGCCTGTTCGTGGTGGTTAAACACAGGTTTAATTTTTGGTGTTTGAAATACCGCATCGTTTAAAAACATTGCCTGGCCTCCGGTTATCATAAAAACCGTTTCTACACCATTGTTTGCCAAAAATTTAATAATATAATCTGCAACTGTCATGTCTATTTTTAAATTAAAGCCTCAATAGAATTGTCTTGGCCGCGTGTCTTTTTCTTTTGCGCTAAATTAGCTGCAACATCAACAATAATGTCTTCCTGCCCGGCGACAATTTTTCTGCGTCCCAGCTCGATTAGGATATCTCTTGCATCAACACCGAATCTTTCGGCTGCTCCTCTCACGTGAGGCGCAAATCCGCTGAAAACCCCTGCAAGTCCGCTGGTTAAGCTTACGCTGCTTATTTCCTGCGGTCTTTTCATTATCTTGGCAATTATCTTTTCACTGTTGTTCATAAGCTGGTATACGTCAAGATCTAGTTTATAGCCCATTTTTAAAAGTACTGCAACTATAACTTCCAGCTGACAATTACCGGCGCCGGCCCCCAGACCTCTTGAGGTTGCGTCAATAATTTTGGCACCTGCCTTAACTGCAGCAGCAGAATTTGCAATAGTCATACCAAGATTATTGTGTGCATGAAACCCGACGTCTATTTTTAAAGAGCCGGAAAGAAGTTTGACTTTCTTATACACATCTTCCGGTAAATAAGCACCCGCCGAATCCATCAAAATCACGCCCCTTGCGCCATAAATTTGCATGAGCTTTGCTTGCAAAAGCAGTTCTTTGCCATTAAGCATATGAGACATCATCAAAACCCCAAAAACCTCCAAGCCCTCTTTTACTCCATATTCTATATGCTGACGTGTAATATTAGCCTCAGTACAGTGGGATGCCACCATCAAAGCATCGATGCCCGCCTTTATTGCAGGCGCAAGGTCATTTTTAATGGTGCCAAACCCTGGAATCAAAAATGCGCCGAGCCTGGTTCTTTTTAGCTGGCTCTTTGCGATTTTTAACATCGTGGTGTCTGGAAGTTTTGATAAACCCAGTTGCAGTGAAGAAGCGCCAAGACCGTTTCCATGCCCAACCACAAGAAGAGGTATTCTGGCCTTTTGTGCGCCCTTTGCATAATCCCTAATAGTTTTTGCATTAAATTGATGTCTTATTGCGTGGGATCCATCTCGAAGCGTTGAATCAATTATCAAAATATCGTTCATGAGTTTTTCAGCTTTCTTTTTGCATATTCCTCAGCAACGGTAATAGCAGCACAATTGATAATATCGAGGTTACCTGCATACTTGGGTAGATAATCCCCACTTCCTTCAACTTCATTCATGACAGTCAATCTTCCATTTTCAAAAATTGGCCCCAAAGTAAGTCTATATCCTGGGACGTACTGCCTGATTTTATTAACAACGGAGAAAATCCCGGATTTTAATAATTTTAAATTCGGGTTTTTAATTTGGGCAAAAATTGTGTTA
>MFDF01000009.1:4514-4797 GCA_001776785.1 Candidatus Daviesbacteria bacterium RIFCSPHIGHO2_12_FULL_37_16 | reverse complement strand
AATTCGGGTTTTTAATTTGGGCAAAAATTGTGTTATGCATAATAATTGGAGGCTCGGCAGGATTTAAAATGATAATAGCCTTAGCCTTAGGAATTTTAGTGAAAGCTCTTATTCCGTCACAAGTGGTTTGCGTATATTCATCTATATTATCCCTGGTTCCCATACCAGCCGATTTGGATGCGATATGGGCGACTATTTCAACATATTGTGTTTCCGGGTGAACATCTACAATGGCTTTTACTATTGGAGTTGTGTCCTGTCCTCCGCATGAAATCATATTGAT
>MFDF01000009.1:0-4494 GCA_001776785.1 Candidatus Daviesbacteria bacterium RIFCSPHIGHO2_12_FULL_37_16 | reverse complement strand
CTTCCATATTAATAATGGGAATGCACATCTTGCCGACTCTGGAAGGCGTCATATCAATAGTGAATTTCCCCAATTTTTTCAAAATTGGAGCATGTTCAATATGAGCTTGCGCACTCGTTGCGTCAAATACAACTTCGCACAAATCCGGTTCGTTTAGAAAAGCGTTTATCGAATCGTATGAAGTTTTAACCCCCATTTTTTTAGCAATCTTAATACCGAAAGAGTCTGGATTTTTGCCGGCGAACATTGAGCATTCCAAAAGTTTTGATCTTTGAATTTTAATCAAAAGGTCACAGCCGATATTCCCTGTGCCGATGATTCCAGCCTTTATCTTTCGCAAGCTCATAAATTTGGGAAGTTTATTTTACACCTGCAGGAAAATAACTTCTACACCTGATTAAAATATGACTTATACCACTCGTAAATTTGGGGGATTGTACTCTTAAAGTTGTTTTTGGGCTTCCAGTCAAATGCACTTCTTATCTTGTTAAAATTCACAGATTGTTTTGGAATTTCATTGAAAGCTGTCCCTAAAATCCTATATTTAACTTTTTGTCCAAGAAGTGATTGTACTTTTTTGACAACTTCAACCACAGAAATATTTTCAAAGGAAGATATATTAAAAGCCTCACCGTTCACTTTTTTTATGTTTTTCATAAGAACTATCATTCCATAAACTATATCGCCGACATAAACATAGTCTCTGACGTATTTGCCATTACTTCTAATATCCAAAACCTCATTTTTAACAATAGCCCGCATAATTCCGGGAATAATGCGGCTAAAGTTCAAATCGCCCTCCCCATAAACATTACCAAACCGTGTCACAGTAATTGGCAAGTTAAAAGTTTTAAAATAGGAACGTGCAATAATGTCAGCTGCGGCTTTGGAGCTTTCATAAGGGTGATCGCCGCCTACCGGATTTTTCTCGCTGACTCTTGGCAGTTTTCCATATGCCTTATCCGAAGATGTTACAAGTATTCCTGAAACTTTGCCGTAAAGTCTTGCTGCCTCCAGAATATTTACTGTGCCCAAAATATTGTTATCAAACGTTCCCTTGGGATTATCATATGCAACTGTTACAATTGACTGAGCCGCCAAATGAAAAATATAGTCTATTTCATATTTGCATATAATTTCAAAAACTCTTTGAAAATTTTTAAGATCGCAGCTTGCCAAAATAATCTGTTTATCAAGCTTTCGATCTTTGAAGAAAGATTTTGGATCTGAACTTTGATAGGGGACAACAACATTTGCATCTAAACTTACTAAGGACTCTACTAAGTGACTACCTATAAAACCTGTACCGCCGCTTACCAATATTTTCCTGCCCGCTAACCCCATAATTTCCAGGCAGGATTTTCCTCCCACATTTGATTTAAGTCTTTCATGTCCTGATACGTATCCATTGAATGAAAAAATCCCCTGTGTTCGTATATAGACATTTGCTTATTCTTAATTAATTTATCAAAAACATCCTCAATCATTGAATTTTCTTCAATCAGATCAAAGACCTTCTTATTAAATACCATAAAACCTCCATTGATGAGATGTTTAATTTTGGCTTTCTTTTCAAACTTTATTGCTATTCCCCGATTATTCTTGTATATTCCTCCATATTTTAAAATAGGATAAACCCCGGAAACAGTTCCTGTCGTTTTTTGTCCTTTGTGGAACTTTAGAAGAGCAGAAATATTGATATCGGCTAAACCGTCACCATAAGTTACCATAAAATTATCGCTGTCAATATATTTTTTAACTCTCCTTAATCTTTCTCCCGTCAAAGATTCCAGGCCGGTATCTACAAAGGTTATTCTAAAATTATCCTTACTATCGTTTGGATAGTGTTTTATTTTATCCCTGTAAGTATGAATGACAAAATCTCCATCGTAAAATTTTTTATTGACAAAATAATCCTTAATCAAATTTCCTTTATACCCAAGTGCTATAACAAAATCTCTAAAACCAAAGTGTGAGTAAATTTTCATGATGTGCCAAAGTATTGGCTTGCCACCGACCTCAATCATAGGTTTGGGTTTAAAATCGGTTTCTTCTTTTAACCTGTATCCGATTCCACCGCAAAGAATAACAGTTTTTACATTTTTACTAGCCATGTTTAGCTTGCCAGATTATATCAGAAAATATGTAAGTATCTTTAAGCATCGAGTAAAGGTGAAGATAATTTTTGGTCCCTCAAGTATGTTTTAATGACTGAATTAGGAGCTCCCCAGCTTGATATCTTTCCTGACTTTATATAAATCACTCGTGTACAAATCTGCTTTATCGCATCTAAATTATGTGAAACAAAAACTACAGTTTTTTCACGGGCGAAAGAGTGCATTTTTGCAAGACACTTCTTTTGGAAATTAACGTCCCCAACCGCCAAAACCTCGTCTACCAATAAAATATCCGGGTCACAAAATGCGCAAACGGAAAAACCCAACCTTGAATACATTCCCGATGAGTATTTTTTTATCGGGGTGTCCAAAAATTTCTGAATTTCTGCAAAATCCACAATCTTATCAAATTTTTCATTAATCTGTTTTCTAGCCATTCCCAGAATTGCACCGTAAAGATAAATATTTTCTCTACCGGTTAACTCGTGATGAAGCCCAGCGCCCAACTCTATAAATGCTCCTATTTTGCCATAAACATTAACTAAGCCTTTATCCGGATAAGTTATATTCGAAATAAGTTTGAGAATTGTTGTTTTGCCGGCACCATTTCTGCCAATAATACCTATGACCTCACCCTTTTTGATCTTAAAAGAAACATTTTTTAAAGCGGCAATTAAATTTCTACCTGTTTTTTCCCTTGCGAGAATCAGCTCCAAACCGTCTGAAATTGTCTCAGACAACAGGCCATACTTACCTTTGGAAATTCTATAAGTTTTAGTCACATTTTCAAAACTTACAACAAAATTATTTTCTTGTTTTTTCATATTACATCCGCAAAGACCCTTTCTCTTACTTTGAAAAAAAGATAGCCCAATATAAAAGTCAGGACCGAAACAATGATAGAAAGAAAAATCATTCCTGCACTTACCGAACCCTTGTGTAAAGCAAAATTCCTGAAACTTTCAATAAGACTTGTCATTGGGTTAAAAAGCATCAAAAATCTATACTTTTCCGGAACCTGGTCAAGCGGATAAATAACCGGTGTTGCGTAAAGCCAAATCTGTAGAATTAGAGGAACCAAAAATCTAATATCTCGAAAAAGTACGTTCAAAGCGGAGAGCAATAGTGAAATCCCTGCAGTGAACAATAATATCGAAACAACCGGAATAATCAATAAGAAGAGATTAAGGGTCAAATCAATTTTATAATACACCAACATTATCAAAAATATAATCGAGGCCATTGCAAAATCAAAAAATGCCGCAAAAACAGCAGAAAAAGGTAAAATCTCCCTTGGAAAGTAAACTTTGGTGACTAAATTTCCATTATTAACTACCGAAAGGGCACCAAAAGAAACTGCAGTTGTAAAAAATGTCCACGGTAAGAGTGCACTATAGGCAAAAATCGGATAAGGAATATCGCCGGAATTAACTTTTAAAAAAAGACCAAATACGATTGTAAAAATTAATGTAAGAGCTGCAGGCTGCAAAATTGCCCAGGCAACACCCAATATCGTTTGCTTGTACCGAATTTTTATCTCTTTTAAAGTCAGGGCCCATAAAAGCTCTCTAAAGTACCAAAGTTCTATGATCCAATTCTTCATTTCTTAAAAAAATTCCTGATTCTTATAATCACCTTGTCCTGTTGTTTAAAAGAAAGTGTCGGGGAAATAGGGATTGCCAAAAGTTCGTGATCTAGTGACTCTGTAGTTAGCAAACTGCCTGCTTCATAATTTTTAAACAAAGGTTGCAGATGGGTTGGGTATGGATAGTAAATATCGCAGCCAATACCGCCTGCTCTAAGATAATTCATAAGAGCCGCTCTTTTCTTAGTTCTTATTGTAAACAAATGATAAACTGAATTAGAATCATGTGTTGTTTTCTGAAAAGTAATATCTAAGCTACTTAATTCTTTTATATAGCGCCTAGCAAGTCTTTCTCTCTTCAGGTTGTTTTTATCTAACTCATTTAATTTTTTTTCTAAAATGGCTGCCTGAATTTCGTCAAGTCGGCTATTTACGCCTTTGTACACGTGCCAGAATCTCTTAGTTTGCCCACCATGTCTCAGCGAATAAATTCTTTTAGCCAAAGAGCCACTGTTTGTAACAATCATTCCCCCGTCGCCGAATGCTCCAAGGTTCTTTGTGGGATAAAAACTAAAAGCTGATAAATCGCCAAATGTGCCTACTCTTTTACCTTTGTACTTCGCTCCATGGGCCTGACAGGCATCTTCGATAACTTTGAGTTTGTACTTTTTGGCAAGCGCTAACACTTGGTCCATTGGGCAAGGATTACCGTATATGTGAACCGGAATAATAGCTTTCACCTTTTTGTCAATCTTTTTTTCGGCGTTCGCTAAATCTATAGTGTAGGTTTTC